>CAZKFI010000015.1:0-5055 GCA_964551975.1 uncultured Bifidobacteriaceae bacterium
TCTGAGACGACGACGCAGCACCCGCAGCAACAAACGCCGTAGTCACCGTGAAATCGCCGACTGGGTAGCGGCTGCCGGATACCAGACCGATATCGCATTTCCTTGGCGCCAATTTCAAGCACACCTCCGGAGGATCGGACGCGTACTTGATTTCCGCCTTGAGGCCTGCCAGGTCAGATGCAATCTTGCCCACACCGACCACACGGAAGGTCGGTCGAGTGCCCGTGTCGGTCACCGCCAATGTGGTCAAGTTGAGCGTTGCCGACTTACCCGCACCAGCCGTAACCGTCTTCGCAACCCAACCTGTCACGTTGAGTCCAGTGTCGGTGTTCTTGACAGTGACGCGAATATCCGATGCTGACAGGGATGCCTGCGTCCAGGTAATCGTCATGTTCTGCCATTGGCGGACGCGGCCAGCCTCGGTGCAGGACATGCGGGGCACCGTCTCGTCATACTTGAACAACACCGAGGAATCCGGGTAACAGGTCACCAGGTTCGACCCGAACTGGCCGATGCCATCACTATCCGACACCGTCCAAATACACGGCTCATCCGGATCCGCGACAAACGCATACAGCGTTCCGGGAGTACTGACGTTGTATTCGGCACCGTTCGTGCCACCAGGGCAGAACGTATTCGCCGCGAAGTCCCAACAGATCGCATCGTCGGCCCAGAATCCGCCCTTGTCGTTATCCGGGTCGGCGGGCATGTAGAACTTTTGGTCGAGAATCGTCCACTCGCCAACCGATGCCGTGGTGTAGGCGGTCGGCATATTCGCCGTCGTCACCCGCATGGAGGTCAGCCAGGTCCCGAAGGTCGACGGGAACGTTGCGGAGGCACCGGCTGAGGTCATGCACTCCCGTCCGGTGACGCTACACACCATCTGGAGTACTCCGGAGGTGCTATAGATCGGGATGGGCGGGAACTGGTAGTTCGATGCCAGCGCGATCGTCGGGTTCTTGGATACCGATGCCGCATTCGTGACAGCAGTGGAGGCAACGTTCGTGGCCGTCTTCGTGTAGGTGAAGGTCGTAGTACCCGCTGCAGCCACCGTGTAGACACCATTGAACGTGTTGTCCACACCAGCAACCAGGACCGAGTCACCCGCGATGAACCCGTGCGCGGCAGAGGTCGTCAACTCGGCCACATTGCTCGTCAACGCCTTGTTCGTGATCGTGCGGATCGGCTTCGAGGAGTCACAGTTACTCGGCGGATTCGTCGACGGATCCACACAACCGAAGTACGGGCCAGCGAAGTAGTAGACCTTGCCACCGATCACCGAGATATCCGACACCCAGTTACCCTCGATGCCGTCGCCGTGATTGGCGATCGGGAAGCCATCCACGGTGAAGTTGGCGCAGCGGACTCCGGTGGTCATATCCAGGCAGTGCAGGCGATCGTTCTCTGCGTCCACTAGGTAGAACTTCGTCGCGTTGTAGGCGGTGCCCTCGAAGGCCGTGGCTCCCAGGTCGTTCCTGGTCGTACCCATGCCGCTGCCGGACATCTGGATGTAGGAGGTGGCGCAGTTCACGGGTGCAGCACCGGTGTAGTCCACGCAGAGGAAGCCCACAGAGTCGTTCGTAGCGTTGTGCACACCCGTGTAGAACTTGCCAGTGGCGTTGTTGTAGGCGCCAAGGCTGTTGTTGGTGTTGCCGTAGCCGGAAATCTGGTACTTCAACTGCGAGTTCGCGGTTCCGCAACCCAGGCCGGTGAAACGGTCATGGCACTCAATCGTGATCGTGCCGCCTTGATGGTGCCAAACGTTCAACGCGCGCGTCGGGGTAAAGGTCAGGCTGTAGCCGTCACCACCGGGGGTCGGAGGGAACGAGACCGGAGCCGCCAACTGCCCTGCTGATTGATTGGCTGACACCTGGTACCCGGAAGCGTCCAAGCCAAAGGAACTCACGTCGCCGGCCGCGCGAATGCCGCGCACGGTGGAAAGCGCACCGGGTGCACTACTGGACCAAGTGGAACCGTTCGTCGTGTACTGCAGTGACCACCCTTCCGGGTAGACGATGTCACTGGTGCTGTTCAAGGCGGCCTCAGTGGGCAGCCAGGTCGTAGTCACGGTGGAGTCGGTCTGCCCAATCATCGAGATCGGCGCAGTGTTCGTCGTGTCGAACAACGTCGCCTGTTCCGCACCCGCGGTGGTGCCGCTATCGGCAACCGCCAAGGTCGGGTCAGTCGCGACCGCATCAGACGGACTCATCGAGTTCCAGATGATGAAGCCTGCGCCAAGCGCCGTGGCAACAACTGCTGCGATCAGTGGGCTACGAAAGCGGGATGCAAGCAACACCTGCGTGACCTCCATGGTTAGCGGTTGCCCTGCACCCGGGCGACCGCGCGTCCTGCACAAAGCGTACCCCACTGTTTTCAGCGATCTTTATGGATATGGGTTATCCCTCATCAGTGATCTGTAAGGAAATAATTTGCAATGATCTCTACTGACTTAGTAGGGTTCGCTCGTGCAGGCGCTGTTCTTTATCGCCCTCGCCGGCTTCGGCGCCCAGCTGGTGGACGGCTCACTGGGCATGGGCTACGGCCTCACCTCGTCGACCCTGCTGATGGCCATCGGCCTGACCCCGGCCATCGCCTCCGCCTCGGTGCACCTCGCTGAGATCGGCACTGCCGCTGCCAGCGGCATCGCCCACGGCAAGTTGGGGAACGTCGACAAGACGGTCCTTCGGCGGATCGCCGTTCCCGGCGGGATCGGTGCATTCGCTGGCGCCACCGTGCTCTCCGGGCTCTCCACCCAGGCCGCCCGCCCCTGGGCCAGCGGCATCCTGTTCCTGCTCGGTGTCTACGTACTGATTCGGTTCCTGCGGCGACGTGCCGCCCTCGTACGCAAGGGCCGCCCCGGCCACCGCTTCCTGATTCCGTTGGGATTGATCGGCGGGTTCGTTGACGCGACCGGTGGCGGGGGCTGGGGTCCGGTCACCACACCCGCACTACTGGCAACGGGACGCATGGCACCCAATCGGGTCGTTGGAACGATGAATGCTGCGGAGTTCATCGTGGCCGTCTGCGCAAGTGCTGGGTTCATCGTGGGCCTGGGTCTGGCGGCCATTCGCTGGGATGTGCTGGTGCCCCTGCTCCTCGGCGGGCTCATCGCGGCGCCGGTGGCCGCCTGGATCGCCCACCGGTTACCCATGCGCGTGATGGGTGTAGCGGTCGGCGGCATGATCATCGTGACCAACAGCATCACCATCCTGCGCTCGGTCAGCGCACCGTCATCGGTGATGGCGACGATCCTCATCGTCGAGATCGTGACCTGGGTGAGCCTGCTGGCCGTGGTGATCCGGCAGGTGCGTCAGGACAAACGATCGGCCGGCATCACCACAGAAAGCAATTCCCAGCCTGAACCGGTGACCTAAATCCCGCCCGACAAATCCTGACGCTGGAACGTCGCCGTTGCCGGATCAAATCCATGCGCTGTCAGCAACGCCGTCACATCAGTCTGCCGATACCGCCGATGCCCACCGGGCGTCTTCACGCTCGGCAGCTTGCCGGAAATCGCCCAGCGCGTCACCGTCTTTGGATCCACCCGAAAAAGCGACGCGACCTCCCCCGGTGTCAGAAGCGCATCCCCATCAAAGCCACCCAGACCCGTTGGACTGGAATCCATGGCCCCACCTCCCCAGCCCTGCCCCCCTACTGTTGCACTTCCGGGCAGGAACTGCCGTTCATTTTGGCAAGTGTGGAGGTGTCTGGCATGACAACGGGCACAAGCCCAGCAGGCGCAGACCCCTGGGCAGGGTTCCAGGGACATGAACGCGTCCTAGTGACGCAGGACGCCACCACCGGCCTTCGGGCGGTGATTGCCCTGCACTCAACCGCCCTGGGTCCAGCCCTCGGTGGCACACGATTCTTGGCCTACCAGCACAGCACTGACCCGGGCGCGGCCGCCTACGCCGACGCCCTGCGCCTGTCCCACGCCATGTCCTTGAAGAACGCTCTGGCTGGACTGCCTCACGGCGGCGGAAAAGGGGTCATCCTGGCCAACGCGCCGCAGCCCACCGCCGACCTGCTCGAGGCCTACGGAAGGGCCGTGGCCTCCCTGGACGGCCGATACATCACTGCTGGCGATGTCGGCATCAGCGTCGCTGATCTCGATGTCATCGCACGCAGTTGCCCCTGGACCACCGGGCGTTCCCCTGACCAGGGGGGCCTGGGTGACACAGGGATCCTGACCGCCATCGGCGTTTGGCAGGGCATGCGGGGTTGCGCCGAGTTCCGTTGGGGCAATGCCGACCTGGCTGGACGGCGCATTGGAATCGTGGGTATCGGCAAGGTCGGTGCTCGACTTGCAGGTCACTGCCTCAAGGAAGGCGCCGAGGTGATCGTTGCGGATGTCGATGAGGCAGCCCTCGATCGCTTCCGAGCGGAGTATCCGGAAGCGCAGATCGTCGGGTCTCCAGAGGAGTTGCTGTCCTGCGAGGTGGACATCTGCTCCCTCAATGCGGTCGGCGGGATGTTGACGGCGGTATCTGCCGCCTCGTTGCGCGCTGAGATCGTCTGCGGGGCTGCGAACAACCAGCTCGCCGAGGCATCGGTTGCCGAGCTCCTCATGCAGCGTGATGTGCTCTACGCACCGGATTTCATGGTGAACTGCGGCGGCGTCATCCAGGCCGCTGCGGAATTCGCACGCGCATCGTTCGAGTCGGCGGAGGTCCAGGCGCGGCGTGTCTACGACACGACCCTGACCGTTTTGGAGCGCGCACAGCGGGCTGGAACGACCCCGCTGGCCGCTGCCTTAGAGGAAGCCGAGGATCGGATCGCCAGGGCGCGCACGACCCAACCCTGACCGGGTAGGGTATGCACTGAGCGCCCTGCCGCGCTGATGGCGGGCGAATGTCCGTCCACGACTTGCAGGGCTTAGTCCCTGGGCAAGGGGGTCGAGCCATGGGGCGCGGCCGTGCAAAGGCCAAGCAGACCAAGGTTGCCCGTGCATTGAAGTACGGCGGCCCGCAAACTGACCTGCAGCGATTGCAGGCGGAGTTGTCGGGTGGTCAGGGCAAGGAACTTGGTCGAGCCGATGACGAGGCTGACGGTGTC
>CAZKFI010000015.1:5155-40491 GCA_964551975.1 uncultured Bifidobacteriaceae bacterium
TACGCCAAGGATCCCTACGCCAAGGATCCGTACGACGAGGACGATCCCTACGCGGATGATCCTTACGCGAAGTACTACGAGGAAGACGAAGAAGACGGGTCTGGCGAGGACTCGTCCGACGATCGCCCCTAACCCGCGTACTGACCGGTCAGCAGGGCAATACCGCCCTTGCCGCCCTTCGGCGCATCATCCGACCTGTCCTGCGCTGAGCGTGCGCGTACCTGGCCGCAGATCCAGGCCGGAACTCCGCGGTGCAGGAGTGCCCTAACGGCGGCATCCGCACTGTCCGGTGCAACGACCGCGATCATCCCGATACCCATGTTGAAGGTGCGCTCCAACTCGGCTTCCTCGACGGCACCGGCGGCACCGAGGTAGCCGAAGAGCGGCGGAAGTTCCCAGCTACCGCGAGCTACCTCTGCGGTGCACTGGACCGGCAGCACCCGCGCCAGGTTCGCGGCCAGGCCACCCCCGGTGATGTGGCTGAACGCATGAACCGTCACCTGATGCGTGAGTGCCAGGCAGTCCTGGGCGTAAATGCGGGTGGGTTCCAGCAACATCGCGCCGAGCGACTCCGGCAGACCCTCTGGGCGGGCCGAAAGTCCAGCACCACCCGGGCCAAGGACGATGGCGCGGGCCAAGGAATAACCATTGGCGTGTAGACCACTGGATGCCATCGCGATGAGCACATCCCCTGGCCGCACCCGATCCGGGCCCAACAGAGCATCTGCCTCGACAACGCCGGTGCCCGCCCCAGCCAGATCGAATTCGTCAGCCGCCATAAGTCCGGGGTGCTCCGCGGTTTCACCCCCCAGGAGGGCGCAGCCCGCCTGTCGGCACCCCTCGGCGATACCCGCCACGATCGCAGCGATGCGCTCGGGCACCACGGCACCGGTGGCGATGTAGTCGGTAAGGAACAGTGGCTCGGCTCCGCACACGACCAGGTCGTCCACGATCATCGCCACCAGATCGATGCCGATGGTGTCGTAGCGTTCTAAGGCGCGCGCGACCGCCACCTTGGTTCCCACCCCATCGGTGGAGGTGGCCAGGAGGGGACGGCGGTAGCGGGCAAGAGCGGAAGCATCAAAGAGTCCGGCGAACCCACCAAAGTCACCCACCGACTCCGGTCGTTGAGTGGACTCCACCGCAGCGCGCATCAGTGCAACGGCTCGCTCGCCGGCTTCGACGTCGACCCCAGCGGCGGCGTACGAGGTAATCGGCGGTGTCGCCGTGCTGCTCGGTGCTGGATCGCTCATGGTGTCGCTCGGATGACGCGATCTTCGATGGCCGCCATCACCTGGCGATGGGGAAGGTCCTCAAGGCCCACCGGGATCGGGTACTCGCCGTCGAAGCAGGCACGACAGAGCCGATCCTTCGGCAACGTGGTTGCCCCCACCAGGGCATCCAGGGAGACGTACCCCAGGGAATCCGCACCGATCGAGGAACGCACCGCCTCGGAATCCAGGCCATTGGCAATGAGTTCTGCGCGCGTAGCGAAGTCGATGCCGTAAAAGCAGGGCCAGCGGACCGGAGGCGAGGAGATGCGCACATGCACCTCAACGGCACCGGCCTCACGCAGCATTCGCACCAGTGCACGCTGGGTATTACCGCGCACGATGGAGTCATCCACCACGACGAGACGTTTGCCGGCGATCACTTCGCGCAATGGGTTGAGTTTCAGTCGGATGCCCAACTGCCTGATCGACTGCGAAGGTTGAATGAAGGTGCGGCCCACGTAGGCGTTCTTCACCAGCCCTTCCCCAAAAGGCAGGCCCGACTCCTGCGCATAGCCGATCGCCGCATAACGCCCCGATTCCGGGACGGGTATCACCAGATCGGCGTCAGCCGGGTGCTCTCTGGCCAGTGCTCGGCCGATTTCGGTACGAGCACTTTGAATGCTCCTCCCAGCAATCGACGTGTCCGGACGAGCCAGGTAGACGTACTCGAAGAGGCAGCCCTTGGGATCCGCATCGGCAAACCGCGCAGTGCGCAGTCCGTTCTCGTCGATGGCAACCAGTTCCCCGGGCTCCACCTCGCGAACGAAGGACGCACCGACGATGTCTAGGGCAGCGGTCTCACTGGCCAGTACCCAGCCGCGTTCCAGGCGTCCCAGCACCAGGGGTCTGATGCCCTGCGGGTCACGTGCCCCGTAGAGCGTTTCGTCGTCCATGAACACCAGGGAGAAGGCGCCGCGCACGTGGCGCAACTCCTCGGCGGCCGCGTCCTCCACCCGCACTCCTGGACGGGCTGCGATGAGCGCGGTGAGCACCTCGGTATCGCTGGTAGACGGCAGTCCAATGGTGAACGGGAGCTCACCGGAGGTCTGCGCTGCCACCGCCAGTCGCTCACGCAGATCCGGGACATTGGTGAGATTGCCGTTGTGGGCAAGTGCCAGATGACCGGTGGCCGTCGAGCGGAAGGTGGGCTGGGCGTTCTCCCACACACTGGCACCGGTTGTGGAGTAGCGGGTGTGACCGATGGCGAGGTGACCACGCAAGGAAGCAAGGCTCGCCTCATTGAAGACCTGAGACACCAGGCCCATGTCCTTATAGACAACGATTTGACTGCCATCACTGACGGCCATGCCCGCTGATTCCTGGCCGCGATGTTGTAGCGCGTACAGGCCGTAATAGGTCAGCTTGGCGACATCCTCACCAGGTGCCCAGACGCCGAAGACTCCACAAGCGTCCTGCGGCCCACGCTCACCAGGGAAGACCTCGTGGGTGAGCTGGCCATCACCGCGGAGCACCCGCCAAGACTACGAGGTCGAAGCACCGGGGATTCGGCGGCGAGTTGCCCAATCGATTACAGCAGCCCGCCACCACGTTCGTTCTCATTGCCGCCGAGCCGTTGTGCGGCGTAGACCGGTAGCAGGCTCACGATCACCAACGCTGCAGCGACGACGTTCACGATCGGTGCCTGATTGGGTCGGAACAGGTTTTGATAAATCCAGATGGGCAGGGTTGTGATCCCCGGCCCAGCAGTGAATGTCGTCACGATGATCTCATCGAAGGACAGACCAAAGGCAAGGATCGCTCCGGCGACGATGGCTGAGCGCATGAGCGGAAAGGTCACCAGGCGAAACGTTGTCCAGCCGTTCGCCCCCAGATCTGCAGAGGCCTCCTCCATGCTGCCGCCAAGTCGACGTAGGCGTGCCAGCGCGTTGTTGTAGACCACGACGATGCAGAACGTGGAATGACCGATAACCAGGGTCATGAAGGTCAGGCCGCCGAGGAAGCTGGTGAACACGTTGTTCAGTGCGATACCGGTGACGATGCCCGGGAGTGCAATCGGCAGGATGATGAGCAGTGAGACGCTGTCTTGGCCGAAGAACTTGAACCTGGCGAAGGCCAGTGCAGCCAAGGTACCGAGGATGAGCGCGATAGCGGTCGCGGCAAGGCCAACGATCACGCTGGTCAGGAGTGCCTCGCGCACCCCTTCGTTATCGATCGCCTTCACCCACCACTGCGTGGTGTATCCAGATGGGGGCCAGGACAGTGACTTACTGGTGTTGAACGAGTTGATGAGGATGACCAAGAGCGGGATGTAGATGAAGGCGAAGCCCACCGTCGCCAGGATGCTGAGCAGGATCTTCGTGCCACGTGAAGTCGTCATGGTTAGAGGTTCTCCAGGGCGCCGGTCCGCCGCACCGCCGCGAGGTAGCCGAGCACGACGATGACGGGGAGGGTGGCAACGGCTGCCGCAAACGGCAGGTTCGTCACGTAGTTCTGTTGAACCACGTTGCCAAGCATGACGACCTTGCCACCGACGATCTGGGCCGTGATGTAGTCACCGAGGCTAAGCGAGAAGGTGAAGATCGAGCCAGCGATGATCGATGGCGCCACCAGCGGCATCACCACACTGCGGAAGGTGCGCATGCTCCTGGCACCCAGGTCCGCTGACGCATCAAGCATGGAGGCGGGGAGCCGAATCAAACCCGCGTAGATCGGCAGAATCATGTAAGGCAGCCAGAGGTAGGACAGCGTGATGATGATTCCGAGGAGACCGTAGCCCGGACTGCCCAGGCCAAGGGGTTGCAGGGCGGAGTTCAGGACCCCGGTCTCTGGTGCCAGCATGGCCCGCCAGGCGTAGACCTTCACCAGATAGGACGCCCACAACGGCGTCAGCACCATGGCGATCAACAGTGGTCGGAATCTGTGTGGCGCGATTCGAGCCATGAAATACGCCAACGGCAATGCCAGCAAAAAGCAGATCACCGTCACTGACAGGGCAATCAGCACGGTGCGGCCCATCGTTCTTAAGTAGGCCGGGGTGGTGAATGCGTCGATGAAGTTCTGCAGGGTGAATGTGCGAATGATCGCGCCGGTAAAGCCATCGACGGTCCAGAACGCGGTAATGAACAGGGCGGCGAGGGAACCCAGGTAGACCACGACCAGCCAGAACAGCGGGGCGCCAAGTAAGCCGGCAAGCCGCGCGCGCGGATGCCGATACAAGAAGCCCCGTGAATCTGGGACGGTCACTGCGGTCATCGATGGGTTCCCTCGCCTTGAGTGTTGCCTGCTACTGCCTAGCGGCTAGGCGCGCAGCTCGCTCCACGCCTTCGTCCACTCCGCGTACGGGACGCACTTGACGTCCGTACGCCCGTCGAGGCAAGCCTCGGTCGGGGTGTTCCAGTAGTAGACGTCTGACCAGTAGTCCTCGGAATCGGCATGGAAGATCGCACAGTGATCCTTGTTTGCCGTCAGAGCACAGGACTTGGTATTGGCCGGCGCCTCACCGAACCACTCAGCGACTGCAGCGTTCGCCTCTGGTGATGCGATGTGGTTCACCCACAGGTACGAGCAGTTGAGGTTGGGGGTGTCCTTGGCGATCATCCAAGTATCCGACCAACCAGTGGAGCCTTCCTTTGGCTTGATGGCATCCACCGTGGCTTGCTCACCCTGCAGGACATTGACGATGACCTGCCAGGTGGTGCCAACTGTCGAGCTGCCGTTCTTGAAGGCGTCCATCTGCTTGAGGTAGTCGGACCAGTACTCACCAACCAGGCCCTTCTGCTGCTTAAGCAGATCGATTGCCGCAGCGAACTGCGTCTCGTCTAGGGCGTACGGGTAGGTGATGCCCAGTTCCGGCTGTGTCGCCATCAGGTACAGGGCGGCATCCGCGATGTAGATCGGGGAGTCATATGCCGTGACCTTGCCAGCGGCCGGGGAGTTGGGATCCCAGACGATCGACCATGAGTCTGGCGCCGGGGTCACCGCGTCGGTGTTCCACATCAACAGGTTGGCGCCACGGCCGTGCGGAATGCCGTAGGAGACCCCGTTGACGCTGTTCCACGACTGATTCTTCAGACCCTCGAAGACATCCACGTAGTTCGGCACCAGGTCTGTGTTGACCGGCTGCACATTGCCGCCGTAGATCAGGCGCAGTGATGCATCGCCCGAGGCCGACACGACGTCCCAGCCACCTTCCTGCATGAGCTTGACGGCTTCATCGGAGGTGCCGAAGGTCTTGACGTTGACCTTGCAGCCCGTTTCCTCCTCGAATCCGGTGACCCAGTCCACCGCAGGATCAGTAGATCCGTTTTCCACGTAGCCCGGCCATGCCAACACATTGACCTGACCTTCGCCAGCGCCGATTGGGCCTTCGTACATCGGCACATCCGGCACTCCACCGGATGAACTTCCCCCGCCTCCGCATCCGGTGGCGACGAGTGCTGCAGCCGTGCCTACGGCAACGGCGAACAGCAGACGTTTTCCACGCATCCGCATCCCTCCTTCACTGTCGACCAAGCACGTTGCCGTGCTCGGCACGATCCCCGAACCGGTCAGTCCAGGGAATACTCATGTTCAGTTCGCCACACCAGGTCCACGCGTTCACCGCGCAAAGCCACCACCTCGCCCGAAGCGGTGGCTGAGTTCTGGCGGACAGCCATCAACGTCGTCCCAGCATCGATATCGACGACGAATCGCGTGGTCATGCCCACGTAGATCACCTCACGCACGATCCCGCTGGCAACGCGTTCACCTGCCCCAGCGCCGGTACCGGCGGCCTCAATGCGAATCTTCTCCGGGCGAACTGAATAGGTGCCCGGTGATCCCACCACTGCCTGGGCTACCGCACCGCGCAGCAGATTCGAGGTTCCGACGAACCCGGCGACGAACTCGGTGGTGGGGTGCTCGTATACCTCAGTTGGAGTGCCCAACTGCGCGATGCGGCCCGCGTTGAAGACCGCAATGCGGTCGGACATGGTGAGTGCTTCGTCTTGATCGTGGGTGACAAAGACGAAGGTGATACCGACCTCGCGCTGTAACGCCTTCAGTTCGACCTGCATCTCTTCGCGCAACTTCAAATCCAAGGCGCCCAGCGGTTCATCGAGCAGCAGCACCTTGGGACGGTTGACCAGGGCACGGGCCAGTGCCACCCGTTGGCGCTGGCCACCGGAGAGTTGCGAGGGAGCGCGATCCTCGTAGCCGGCGAGGCGAACCGACGCCAGCGCTTCCATTGCACGGTTTCGTCGCTCGGGCATGGGAACGCGCTTCACACGCAGTCCGTACTCAACGTTCTTGATGACGCTCATGTGTGGGAAGAGGGCGTAGTCCTGGAAGACCGTGTTGACGTTGCGCGCATACGGCGGTGCATCCGTAACGTCCGTCCCGGCCAGTTCCACGCTGCCTGCATCAGGCCGCTCAAATCCGGCAATGATTCGAAGTACGGTCGTCTTTCCTGAACCGGACGGACCAAGCAGGGTGAGGAACTCGCCGTCGAAGACGTCTAGGTCGACATCATCAACGGCGACCACCGAGCCAAACGTCCGACGCAGACCGCGTACCCGAATCGCAATTGGACGTTCAGCCACTCAGCGTCCTCCAGTCACGTGGGGCAGGTGCCATCCGTGGCACAAGCGAGTCGGAGGCTACTCCTGCAGACCCAGGCAATGCCTGCGATCAGAACATTTCCTCAGATCGTTATCGCGACGATGCATTGGTGAGCGGGAGGTAGCCGGACAGATCGGACCGCTCGCCACTGGCCTGCAGGTTCCCGCTCGCCTCAGCCTGCGCCCAGGTGAGTCGTCCCGCGGCCAGCGCCAGCCAGGTTGAGCCATCCGTCTGCACCACCGCCGAAGGGGTGCCACGGCGATGGGTGGTGCCGGTAATGACCTGCACGGCACCGTAGGGCGGGATCCGTACCTCAACGCTGCGGCCCGGAGCTCGCTTCGCGAGTTCGCGAAGTGACCACCGCACGGCGATGCCTTCACGTTCCGCATCCACCAAACGGCCCTGGGCAAGGTCTTCGGCAACCTGCTGAAATACCGCCGCGCCGTCTGTTGTCACCTAGGCAGCACCCACTGAATTGACCATGGCAGGCAGCGTGCCTTCGTGGAGCTGGCGCAGTTCATCCAGTGGGAGTTGGCAGTACCCGCTGATCTCGAGTACCTGCTCTGCGGCGACCTCGCCAAGGAGAACACAGGGCACACCCTGTTCGGCACAGCGCTGCTGGAGCGCGTCGTAGGAATCGACGGCCACCACCGCTCGCGTTGCCGATTCGGCGAGGAGTGCGTCAGCGGGCGCGAGCGCATCGGGGAGTTCGATGCGACACCCCAATCCGGAACGCAGTGCCATCTCAACCAGACCCATGGCCAGGCCGCCTTCGGAGAGATCATGTGCGGCGCACAGCAGACCTGAGCGTCCACCTTCGACCAAGAGTGCGGCCAGGCGCTGCTCAGCAGCAAGGTCCAGTAACGGTGGCTCGCCACCGAGATGACCATGGAGATGAGCCCACTCACTGCCACCAAACTCCGGACGTGTGGTGCCGAGGAGGGCGATCTGCTGGCCCGGTCGGGACCAGGCCATCGGCGTTCGCGTACGAACGTCCTCGATAACGCCCAGCACGGCCACGATCGGCGTCGGCAGAATCGCCACCTCACCGGTCTGGTTGTAGAACGAGACGTTGCCTCCGGTAACGGGGGTACCCAGTGCTAGGCAAGCATCGGCAAGACCGCGGACGGCTTCGGCGAACTGCCACATCACCGCAGGGTCCTCCGGTGAGCCGAAGTTCAGGCAGTTCGACACCGCCAACGGTGTCGCTCCGCTGCAAGCGACATTGCGATACGCCTCAGCCAGGTTCAGTTGTGCACCGCGGTAGGGATCCAATTTGGTGAATCGACCATTGCCATCCGTGGCTAACGCGACACCGCGGCCCGTGGATTCGTCGACACGAATCATCCCCGCGTCTTCCGGTTGTGCGAGCACGGTGTTGCCGCGTACGTAGCGGTCGTACTGGGTGGTGATCCAGGCCTTGCTGGCGAGATTTGGGCTGCTGACGAGCTTTCGGATGGCGTCGGCCAGCGCTGGTCCATCCGCAGGCATCGGGACTCGGCTGGGGTGGGGAGCGTCGGCGATCAGCGCATCCATCCACGCTGGACGAGCGAAGGGTCGTTCATAGATCGGGCCTTCGTGAGCCACAGTGCGCGGTGGCACGTCAACGATGCGCTCACCCTGCCAGTCGATAGTCAATCGGCCGGTGTCGGTGACCTCACCGATCACCACGGCTTCCACCTCCCACTTGGCGCAGCGCGCGAGGAACTCCTCCAGACAGTCGGGTCTGACGATGGCGCACATGCGCTCCTGGGATTCACTCATCAGGATCTCTTCGCAGGTGAGCGTGTGATCGCGCAGCGGCACGCGATCCAGCCAGACGTGCATCCCGCCGGTGCCGTTGGAAGCCAGCTCACTGGTTGCGCAGGAAATGCCGGCGCCGCCAAGGTCCTGGATCCCCTCGACCAGTCCGGCTCGGAGAACCTCCAGGGTCGCCTCGATCAGCAGCTTCTCCATGAAGGGGTCGCCCACCTGCACACTGGGACGCTTTGCAGGTCCGGTGGCATCGAAGGACTCTGACGCCAACACCGATACGCCACCGATGCCGTCTCCACCGGTGCGTGCCCCATAGAGGATGACGTGATTGCCGACACCCGTTGCCTTGGCGAGGTGAATGTCCTCATGGCGCATGGCACCAACGCACAGGGCGTTGACGAGCGGATTACCGGCATAGCTGTCATCGAAGATCACCTCACCGCCGATATTCGGCAGACCCAGGCAGTTCCCGTAGCCGCCGATACCCGCGACAACCCCAGGGAGCACCCGTCGGGTGTCCGGGGCATCGGCGGGCCCAAAACGCAGTGGATCCATTACTGCGAGCGGCCGAGCGCCCATGGCCAAGATGTCGCGCACAATGCCACCAACACCGGTCGCGGCACCTTGGTACGGCTCCACGAAACTCGGATGGTTATGACTTTCGATCTTGAAAGTGACAGCCCAACCATCGCCGATGTCGACGACGCCGGCGTTCTCACCGATGCCTACCAGCATCGCTGGGTTATCCGGCTTCTTCTCGCCAAACTGGCGCAGATGCACTTTGCTGGACTTGTAGGAGCAGTGCTCGCTCCACATCACCGAATACATCGCCAGTTCCGCGGAGGTCGGACGTCGCCCGAGAATCTCCCGTATGCGTTGGTACTCCTGCGTGCGAAGTCCGAGTTCGGTATACGGTTGCGCACGCTCCGGCTCGCTGAGGGCGCGAGCAACTGAGTCGAGCCTTGTTTGATGAGTGGTCCGCGAGTCGGCCATCCTCGGATCACTCTCACCCATGGTGCGCTCCCTGGAGTGAACTCAGGACCGAGGTGAAGAACATCAATCCGTCGGTGCTAGGCCCGGTCAGCGACTCCACCGCATGTTCCGGGTGCGGCATCAGCCCGACCACGTTGCCGCGTTCATTACGAATGCCGGCAATATCCCGTCGCGATCCGTTGGGGTTACCTTCGATGTAGCGCACCACCACACGTCCAGCAGCCTCAAGCTGATCGAGGGTGCCCTCATCGGCGACGTAGGTGCCCTCACCGTTCTTGATCGGAATGACGATGCGCTGGCCCGCGGTGAACTCACCGGTCCACGCGGAGTCATCGTCCTCCACCCGCAGCGCCTGATCCCGGCAGACAAAATGCAGGTGGTCATTACGCCGCAGGGCACCTGGGAGCAACTCGGCCTCACAGAGGATCTGAAAGCCATTGCAGATACCCAGCAGTGGCATGCCCTGATGGGCGCGCCGGATCACCTGCTCCATGATCGGTGCAAACCGGGCGATCGCTCCGCAGCGTAGGTAGTCACCGTAGGAAAAGCCACCGGGCAGGATCACCGCGTCGACCTGGCTGAGGCTGTCTTCCGCCCCGTCCCCATGCCAGAGCGCTACCGGGTCACCACCGGCAATGCGTACCGCGCGAGCGGCGTCGACATCATCAAGAGAGCCAGGAAAGGTGACAACGCCGATACGCCCGATAGCCATCCGTCGCTGCTCCGCTAGCGCGTCGCGCCGTCGGTGCTCGCCTCAACGGTGAGGCGGTAATTCTCGATGACCGGATTGCTCAGCAGTTCGGCCGCGAGTTGCTCGAGTAGGGCACTGCGCGACCCATCGAGTTCGCCATCAAGATCGATGACGAACTGCTTGCCCTGTCGCACATCGCGCACGCCGGAAAGTCCCAGTCGACCTAGCGCTGATTGCACGGCCCGTCCCTGCGGGTCCAGAATTTCCGGCTTGAGCATGACGTCCACGATGACGCGCGCCACATGCACTCCCAGGGTCCGGCAACTCACCGATGACAAGCCTAGCGGCGGGCAGGTGCCGCTAGGTGGCCTCAGATCGGAACGTCGTGCTGCCAGGCCTGCCAGGCCGAGGTCACCATGTCGCGCAGATCCCGTTGGGCACGCCATTGGAGCAGTTGCTCTATTCGCTCAGTAGCCGCGGTGGACGCTGGTGGATCACCGGGACGACGTGCGGAAACAACCGCACCAATGTCTCGGCCGAGTACCTCACCGATCATCGCCATCACCTCGCGTACCGACGATCCAACCCCGCGACCGACATTGAGTACCTCAGTTGCGTGGCCGGCCTCGCAGTAGCGCACCGCAGCAGCGTGGGCGTCAGCGAGATCCTGCACGTGGATGTAGTCGCGAATACAGGTGCCATCCGGTGTTGGGTAGTCATCGCCGAAGATCTGCGGTGCCTGGCCCCGCTCCAGCGCAGCGAACACCATGGGAATGAGGTTGTTGACGCTGGTATCACCCAGTGCTCGGTCACCTGCACCAGCAACATTGAAATAGCGCAGGGCCACCCAAGAGAGCCCATCGGCAACACCGGCGTCTCGGGATAACCATTCACCGATCACCTTCGTCTCACCATACGGCGATTCCGGCGCGAGGGCAGCATCCTCATCGATGGGGTTCTGCTTCGGCGTTCCGTACACCGCGGCAGATGAGGAGTACACGAGTCGGTGTACCTGTGCCTGTCGCATTGCTCCTAACAGGCTGATCATCCCGTCGACGTTCTCGCGGTAGTAGAGCAGCGGCAGTTGCACTGACTCACCGGCTGCCTTCTTGGCTGCCAGATGGACTACCCCGTCAACTCCGAACTCACGCAGTGTGCCGGACACCGTCGTCTCATCCTGAATCGCGCACTGCACAAGCGGCACACCCACTGGAATACGTTCCGCACGTCCGGTACTGAGGTCGTCGAGGACGACGACCTTGCGGCCCTGGTCGAGCAGCACTCGCACCACGTGCGTGCCGATATAGCCCGCACCACCGGTGACCAGCCAGGTACTCAATGGAATCGCTCTTTGGTGATGGCCTCATAGGCCTCGATGTACTTGGCTCGCGTACGGTCAACCACTTCATCGGGCAGTGGAGGTGGTGGCGTACCTGCCGCTCGATCCCAACCACTGGCCGGGGAGAGCAGCCAGTCACGGACATACTGCTTGTCGAATGAGGGTTGCGAGCCACCGGGTTGCCAACTGGTCATCGGCCAGTAGCGCGAGGAATCAGGTGTCAGCACCTCATCGCCTAGGACAATGCTGCCGGCATGACGCCCCCGCTGCGCGATGCCAAATTCGAATTTCGTATCGGCGAGGATCACTCCACCACGTTCGGCCAAGGCGGCGCCACGCTCGTACACGGCAAGCGATAGTCGCTTGAGCTGTCCGGCCTCCTCCTGTCCGATGGCCACGATCATCTCGTCATAGGTGATGTTCACGTCATGCTCGCCACTAGGAGCCTTGGTTGCCGGTGTGAAGATGGGTTTCGGCAGACGTGATCCGTCAGTGAGGCCGGGGGGCAAACCGACACCGCAGATTGATCTGCGCGCCTGATAGTCGACCAGCCCGGAACCAGCCAGGTAACCGCGCACCACGCACTCCACCGGGAACATGTCCAGCGGCTCACAGACCATTGCCCGATCACGGACCGAGGCAGGTGGCGCAGCGGTGGTCAAATGATTAGCGACGAGATCTTCCAGTCGATCGAACCACCAACGGGACAGGGCCGTGAGGATGCGCCCCTTGTCCGGAATCAGGGTTGGAAGCACCCAGTCGAATGCCGAGATGCGGTCGCTGGCGACGATGAGGAGCCGGCCATCCGGCGCCATGAATACATCGCGGACCTTGCCTGAGTACTGGTGCACATACTCAGGGGGTAGGCCGTAATCACTGGGCATGTTGGGTGATGTCGGATTCACAGAATGCCGCCCGGTTGATAGACAGCCGCCTGCGGTGTCTGGGCGACGAGCACCTCAATATCCGCAACGACGGTCGCGACCTGCTCACCGGCCAGGCCGGTGAGTTCGATGGTCTGGCCCAGCAGCGCCTGGAGCTCTGCCGCGGAGAGTGGCACCTGCTCATCGGCGGCGAGACGTTCGATGAGGTCATTGTCGGTGCCCTGCTGTCGCATGGCCAGCGCCGCCGCAACAGCATGGTCGCGGATCAGTTCATGTGCCTGCTCACGACCAATGCCCGTTCGGACAAGTGCGACGAGGATCTTCGTCGTGGCGAGAAATGGCAGGTACCGCTGCAACTCGCGATCGATGACTGCTGGAAAGGCGCCGAACTCGTCCAGGACCGTCAACAGGGTCTCCAGGAGGCCGTCCATAGCAAAGCAGGCATCGGGCAGTGCAATGCGACGCACGACCGAGCAGGAAACATCGCCTTCATTCCACTGCGAACCGGCCAGTTGAGCGCCCATGTCCGCATAGCCGCGCAGCAGCACCAGAAAGCCGTTGATGCGCTCACAGGAGCGCGTGTTCATCTTGTGCGGCATCGCACTGGAACCCACCTGACCGGCCTGGAATCCCTCGGTGACGAGTTCATGTCCAGCCATCAGACGGATGCTCGTCGCCAGATTCGCCGGACCGCTGGCCAACTGCACCAGTGCCGAGAGCAGATCGAAATCCGCTGATCGGGGATAGACCTGTCCAACACTGGTGAACGTTTCCTCGAAGCCCAGATACTCCGCGATACGACCCTCGAACTGCCGCACCCGCTCAGCATCACCATCGAAGAGGTCGAGCAGGTCCTGACTGGTACCGACTGGACCTTTCACGCCGCGTAGTCGGGTGCGCAGGAGCAGGTCGTCGATGCGCTGTAGCCCGTCGAGCATCTCATCTGCTGCCGTGGCAAAGCGCTTACCCAGGGTGGTGACCTGCGCGGCAACGTTGTGCGTTCGGGCCGACATCGGCTGATCGCAGTA
This sequence comes from uncultured Bifidobacteriaceae bacterium, assembly GCA_964551975.1. Classification (GTDB taxonomy): domain Bacteria; phylum Actinomycetota; class Actinomycetes; order S36-B12; family S36-B12; genus REEB426. Next base: position 18,679 of record CAZKFI010000015.1, read on the forward strand.
CTGGGTGGCCAGCGCAGCCAGGCGCGCCAGGGCCGCAACGCTTTTCATCCGCAGTAGCTGCAGCGCCTGCCGAAGCTGAGCCTGTTCGATGTTCTCGGTGAGGTCTCGGGAGGTCAAGCCCAGATGAATGCACTGCTGACCGGCCAGTTCGTTGAATTCCTCAATGCGAGCCTTGACGTCGTGGCGGGTTCGCCGTTCCCGTTCGGCAATGGATCCTCGGTCGACGACCTCGATGACTGCCCCGTAGGCATCCAGTGCTTCCACCGGGATCTGCAGGCCGAGGTCCTGCTGAGCCTGCAGTACGGCGAGCCAAAACTTTCGCTCGGCGATGATGCGTGCCCGCGGTGACCAGATCTCGCGCATGGCCGGTGACGCGTAGCGAGCAGCGAGGACGTTCTCGAAGGCGTCCTGGGTCACGCGACCATCCTTGCACGCAGCAGGACGTGCCAGCCGGTCACTGCAATGGGGTTTCCGCGACTGCAGCCCGTTGACCTGTGGCTGCAGCCGCAGCAATGTCGCGCCGATAGTGCGCGCCGGCGAGGTGGATGCCATCGAGCACCTGATACGCACGATCCCGAGCCTCGGTGAGGTCAGCACCGAGTGCGGTCACCGTGAGGACACGACCTCCGGCACTGCGCAGTCCTTTCGCGACATCGCCGCCCACACCGGCGAACTGCAGACTCACCTCAGTCGGCCAGTTCCCAAAAATGCCATCGATCGGGTCCCCGACCTGCGGGGTGTCCGGGTACCCGGCTGCAGCCAGTACCACTGTGACGGCACTGCGCGAGTCCCAGCTGAGTGCGGGCGCCTCGGCAAGCCGCCCTTCCGCGCAGGCTGCGAGCAGCCCGGCCAGTGGGGTACGTAGGCGAGCCAGCACCACCTGCGTTTCCGGATCACCGAAGCGCGCATTGAATTCGATCACGCGTAGACCACGACTACTGAGGACGAGCCCCGCATAGAGCAATCCGCTGAATGGGGTGCCCCGTTCGCGCATGGCGTCGATGGTCGGTTGCAGGACGGTGCGCTGGACCTCATCCACAAGGTCGGCTGGCGCCCAGGGCAGTGGTGAATATGCGCCCATACCGCCGGTGTTGGGGCCGGCGTCGCCGTCCAATGCGCGCTTGAAATCCTGCGCTGGCTGCAGAGGTCGCACAGTCTTACCGTCACTGAGGGCGAAGAGCGAAACCTCGGGACCATCGAGGTACTCCTCGACTAGAACGCGGCCAGCGGGGCGATCTAGGCACCGTTCTGCATGCCGCAGCGCTACCTCGGCCTCCTCGGTGACCACAACGCCCTTGCCGCTTGCCAACCCGTCATCCTTGATGACGTAAGGAGCACCGAACGCTGCCATCGCATCACGCACCTGCGTCAGCTGCTCGCAGACGGCAGCCTGGGCCGTCGGCACCCCAGCCTCCCGCATGACCTCTTTGGCGAACGCCTTGCTGCCCTCGAGTTGAGCAGCCGCGGCGCAGGGACCGAAGACCGGGATCCCGACCGCGCGCACCGCATCGGCGACTCCCGCCACCAGCGGACCCTCGGGTCCGATCACCACGAGGTCGACCTGACACTGCTTGGCCAGATCGGTGATAGCCGCCACATCGGTGAGGTCCACCGGGCAGCAACACAAGGTCGCGTTGATTACGGTACCTACGGTGCCAACCGTACCCACGATGCCAACCGTGCCCATGGTGCCAACCGTCGCAGCGATACCGGGATTACCCGGAGCGCAGCAGACCTGCGTTACCACCGGATCGCGGAGCAGGGCCTGCGCCAACGCGTGCTCGCGGCCGCCTGAGCCGATGACGAGCACGCGCATGGCGTGACCTCAGCCTCGGTAGTGCTTGTCGACGACCGTGAAGACCTCGTCCAGGATCGCCAGACCCTCCTTGGCCTCAGTCTCGGACACGGTGCATGGGGGCACGACATGCATGCGGTTGAAATTGGTGAACGGCAGCAGTCCGCGCTTCTTGCTCTCCACCACGAGTTCGGTCATGGCCGGTGAGGTGCCACCGTATGGAGCCAGCGGCTCCTTCGTTGCACGGTCAACGACCAGATCCAGGGCCCAGAACACACCGAGACCACGCACATCGCCGATCACTGGGTGTCGCTGCTGCAGGTCGCGCAGGCCTGGTCCGAGTACGTCTTGACCGATTCGCTTGGCGTTCTCCACGATGCCCTCGTCGCGCATGGCATCGATCGACGCCGCGATTGATGCGGCGGCCAGCGGGTGACCTGAGTAGGTCAGGCCACCTGGGAACACGCGGTCATCGAAGGTTGCCGCGATCTCGCGCGAGATCACCACGCCGCCCACCGGCACGTAACCGGAGTTGGATCCCTTGGCAAACACGATGAGATCGGGCTTGACGTTCCAGTTCTGATATGCGAACCACTCGCCAGTGCGACCGAACCCGGACATCACCTCGTCAGCGATGTAGACGATGCCGTACTTGTCACAGAGGGCGCGCAGGCCTTCCAGATAGCCCGGTGGCGGCACGATCACGCCCGCGGTGCCCACGACCGATTCCAGCAGGATCGCACCGACCGTGCCCGGGCCCTCGAACTGGATGACCTGCTCGAGATGGTCAAGGGCACGCTCGGTCTCCTGCTCGGGGCTGGTGCTCCAGAACGGTGATCGGTAGGTGTGCGGACCGAAGAAGTGCACCTGCATGGTGGAGTACTCGTTCGGCCAACGGCGGGGATCACCTGTTGCGGTGATCGCTGCCCCGGTATTGCCGTGGTACGACCGGTAGGCCGACAGCACCTTGTGCTTGCCGGTATGCAGTCGCGCCATACGGATCGCGTTCTCAATGCCGTCAGCGCCACCATTGGTGAAGAAGACCTTGCCCATGTTGTCGCTGGACACCTCAACGATGCGCTTGGCTGCCTCCCCGCGTGCGGCATTCGCATGCTGAGGGGCGATGGTTGCCAGCAGGCCGGCCTGCTCCTGGATCGCCGCCACCACCTTGGGGTGCTGGTGGCCGATGTTGACGTTTACCAGTTGCGAGGAGAAGTCCAAGAAGCGATTGCCGTCGAAGTCCCAGACGTAGCTGCCCTCTCCCCCGGCGATGCACATGGGATTCAAGGACCCCTGAGCACTCCACGAATGGAAGACGTAGTTGCGGTCGAGGTCGAAGACGCGCTTGCCCTCAGCCGGATTCGGAGCACTGCCGGTGGAACTCATTGATCCTCCAACTTTTCGTACATCGAACATTGAACGTCGTGATTCTGCGCTGCCAACTACCTTGCCGCTAAGCGCACTGTAGGGGCTGGCGGCTCACGCTAGTCGAGCAGGTCGTGACGCGTGATCGTCGCCATCCGGTCCTGGCCGACGCCGATGGCGCTGATCCGGGTGCCCGAAACCTCTTCGAGGAACTGCACATAAGAGCGAGCATTCGGCGGAAGCTCGTCCATCGTGCGGGCCTGGGAGCAGTCCTGCGTCCAGCCGGGTAACACCTCATATATGGGGCGGGCGTGGTGGAACTCGGTCTGCGTCATCGGGAGCTCATCGCAGCGCGTGCCATCCACGTCGTAAGCGACACAGACAGGTATGCGCTCGAACCCGGTCAGGACGTCCAACTTCGTCAGAAAGGTGTCCGTGAGTCCGTTCACCCTGGTGGCGAATCGGGCGATGGGAGCGTCGAACCAGCCGCAGCGTCGAGGCCGTCCCGTGGTGGTGCCACGCTCACCCCCGATGGTCCGCAGGCGCTCACCATCGTCATCGAGCAGCTCGGTAGGAAATGGCCCAGATCCGACTCGTGTGGTGTACGCCTTCAGGATCCCGATCACCCGACTGATCCGCGTCGGGCCGATCCCACTCCCGCTACAGGCACCACCGGCAGTGGGATTACTGGAGGTCACGAATGGATAGGTGCCGTGATCGATGTCCAGCAGGGTTCCCTGCCCACCTTCCAGCAGGACGACCTTGCCGGCGTCCAGTGCGCGGTTGAGTAACAGGCCGGTGTCGGCAACCAGGGGTCGGAAACTCTCTGCGTAGCCGAGCAACTCCTCCACGATCGCATCGGCGTCCATAGCCCGCCGGTTGTAAACCTTCACCAGTACCTGGTTCTTACCAACCAGGGCGCCTTCGACCTTCTGGCGCAGGATTGACGGATCGAAGAGATCCTGCACACGAATCCCGATCCGGGCCACCTTGTCGCTGTAGGTCGGGCCGATACCGCGCCCGGTGGTACCGATTTTGGCTTTGCCGAGGAATCGTTCAGTGACTTTATCCAGGGTCACGTGGTACGAGGTGATCAGGTGCGCATTCGCGCTGACCACCAGACGAGAGGTATCGATGCCGCGTTCCTGGAGTCCGGCGATCTCCGCGAGCAGGACCGCCGGATCAATGACCACACCGTTACCGATGACGGGGATAACGCTGGGCGTCAGGATGCCACTGGGCAGCAGGTGCAGAGCGAAGCGCTGGTCGCCAATGACCACCGTGTGGCCGGCGTTGTTACCACCCTGGTAGCGAACGACGTAGTCAACGCGACTGCCGAGCAGGTCGGTGGCCTTGCCCTTGCCTTCGTCACCCCATTGGGATCCCACCAAGACAACAGCCGGCACGACAGGTGACAGTAACGCAGTTGACTAGCGAGCGCGCTCGGCGAGTGCCCGGCCCAGGGCACGACCCGACAGCCAGGCGGATTCCACCCGAGGTCCGGCCGCGAAGGCATCGCCGGCAAAGCCCAGGATGCATTCCCCGGTCTCTGGGTGGATTGCATATGGCTCGTCAAGAGCCCTGATCGGACGCGCAAGGGACCATCGGTGCGCTTGGGCGAAGTCCGGGTAGTCGGCAATCTGCAGGATGCGTCGTACCGCCGCGATGGTTTCTGGGATGACGGCCTGCGGATCGTCAAGATGGCGAACGGCGTGCAGTGGATGCACGTGGGCGACCAGTACCGGTGCGTCATCACCGCGCCGCCGACCATCATCGGCAATCCAAGTCAGTACCGGATTGCCGTTAACGAACACGCCATCCAGCTCAGCCCAACGACGGTCGTCGAACACCATCCATACCGCGATGACCGGCTCCCAGGCAATCTCTTGCAGCTGTGGCAACTGCAACGACGGGTCCAGAAGTCGCGCCGCCTGCGGCCCGGGGGCACAAATCGCGACGGTGTCGAAGGCCTCACCATCGACAAGGAGTTGATCCGACTGCAGTTCAATGGAGCCAACTTCGTTGGGAAACTGGAATTGCACTTCGTCGAGTTGATCAGCCAGGTCCTCCACCAGAGTTCGCAGTCCGCCGGTGGCTCGATAGCGCATAGGGCCTTGGCGCACGCCGGCCATCGCATCGGTATCCCAAACCGCGAATGCGTCCGTCCACTCCTGTGCCAAACCAAGGTCCATCCAGCGTTGCACCTGCAGCCGAAACTGAGGATCCTTGGCCGTGAAGTACGAGGCTCCGTAGTCGACAACTCGACCGTCCCACGCCGTGCCGGTGTCGCGGAGCCGTCGCGATGCCATGCGGCCACCAAGGCGGCGACCACGGTCCCGAACACTGACCGCCTGCCCAGACTTCACCAATTCCGTTGCGCAGGCGAGGCCACTAATCCCCCCACCAATGACGACAGCCACCGGGCCGCCGCTCAACTGCGCCGCGTCAGCGATGGATCGCAGTCAGTGAGGAAGGCGGCGATGCGCGTCGCCTCGTCCTGTTCGCCGATAGCCGCGCTGGCTTCACCGAGTCTGGAGAGGCAGCGCAGGAAGCCACGATTGGGCTCATGGCTCCAGGGCACTGGTCCATGACCCTTCCAGCCGTTGCGCCGCAGGGAATCAAGGCCTCGGTGATACCCGACGCGCGCACCCGCATACGCCTGAATCGTCTCTCCGTCCGCCCACGCCTGGTCAGCGAACTCAGCCCAGGCGAGTGAACTCGCCGGAAACTGACGCACGATCGCCTCCGGTGGGGTGCCCGAGGCGATTGCAGCGAGCACGGCGGGTTCCGCTGGAAGGAGGGTCGGCGGTGGACCCGCCAGCAGGTCCTGCCCGAGGGTGTTCACCGGTTTCAGGTACGCGAAGCTGCAGCGATTTGGTCGATGGTGCGCGCCAACATCGCCGTGTACTCCTCATCGCTTTGCTGTGCGGTGAGGCCTTCGGTGAGTGCCCGCGAGAAACTTGCGATCAGGCCGTTGTTGCGCGCGAGCAGCGTGCAGGCTTCATCACGGCTATAGCCACCGGACAGTGCCACGACGCGCAGCACCTTCGGATGCTCGATCAGGGGGCGATAGAAGTTGTCTTCACTGGGGATCGTCAACTTGAGCATGATCTGCTGATCGTCACCCAGGCCATCGAGACCGGCCAGAATCGCGTCGCGCAGCATCGCCTCGATCTGCACCTTGTCCGCTGCCTTGATGTCGACCTCGGGTTCCAGAATGGGAACCAGGCCGGCAGCAAGGATCTGCTTGCCGATGGCGAACTGCTGATCAACAACAGCCTGCACACCGGCCGGGTTGGCAGACTTGATGACCGAGCGCATCTTGGTGCCGAACACTCCGTGGCTCTTGGCTTTGGCCAACAGGTCGTCCAACGGGAAGGGCTTCATGACCTGAGCCCCATCCACCTCGTCAGCCAGACCTTTGTCCACCTTGATCAGGGGGACGATGTTCTTGACATTCCACAGGTACTCGGCCGAACCCATGCCTTCGATCTGGCGATCCATGGTGTCTTCAAACAGGATCGCGGCGAGGATGCGATCGGAGGTAAATGCGGGGTTGGTGATGATCCGGGTGCGCATCTGGTGGATGCGGTCGAACATCTCTGCCTCATTGGCGTAGCCACTGGCATCGATGCCGTAGAGGGCGAGCGCCTTGGGCGTACTGCCACCACTTTGATCCAGGGCGGCGATGAAGCCATCTCTGGAGCGCATCGCGTCGTACTGGGCCTGGTTTTCGGCGTTGGTCATCCTCACTCCACCCGCAATTCCTGTCTAGGTCGGCCCACCTGCGCGCGGCCGCTCAACGAAACGGTGCTCGTAGCCTACCGACCCGATGTAAACGTATCCATGGGAGCAGGGTTCGCTTCCGTGGCGCCGGATACCGCAGGTGCCGAAGTGAGGCTGCGGACCGAACGCGCCAGGAGCGCGGCCAGGATGGCAATCGAGGCGACCACGGCTGCCAGGGTGAACGCCACCATGGGCCCTGCCACACCGATCAGAGGTCCAGCCAGTGCCAGGCCCAGTGGTCCGAACATCAGGGAGCCCATGGCGTCGTACGAGGCCACCCGCGAGAGGGAATCGCGGGGAATATTGCGATGGAGTGCGGTGAACCAGAGGACCTGCAGCAGTTCGATCGCCACTCCCCAGAGCAGGCTGCCTGCGCAGATGATCAGCAGCGGTGCGCCTGCGGCCATCGTCATCAACCAGACCGGGAGAGCGAGGCAGGCGAGCATCGCGACCACCAACGGTCGCTTCGGTGAGATTCGAGAGCCGATGTAGGCCCCGATGAGCAGGCCAACGGACATGGTGGCCATGACCGAGGCCCATGCCGCCGCACCTCCGTAGCGCTGATCGGCGAGGACCGGCCCCATCACCCGTTCCGCACCGTCCAAGACCATGACGATCACGCTGAAGGACGCGACGATCACCACCACCCAGCGGTATGAAATGAACACCCGCCATCCGTGCAGGAAGTCCTGCCAGACCGAATCACCAGTGGAGGCCTTGGGGACGACACGCAGTGTCCACACCAGCAGGCCGTTGACGAGGAAGGTCAGCGCATCGATGAGCAGTGCCGTGCCCGCGCCCCATCCGCTCACGATGAGACCACCAAGGGCGCTGCCCAGGATCATGCCGAGATTGGACCCCAGGGCTACGTAGGCGTTGGCCGGCTGCACATGCTCCTCGATCACCAGGTCGGGGACGAGGCCGGAGAAGGCCGGGTACCAGAAACCGTTCAGCACACCGGCAACTGCCGCAAGCAGCGCCAGGGCGGGAATCGATGCATGTCCGGTGAGGAACAGCAGCGCCTGAATCCCAACAACGACACTCAGGGCAATGTCAGTGAGCGCGATCATCCGCGCCCGGCCCAACCGGTCTGCCACCACACCGGCAATCGGCAGCGTGAGCACCAGCGGCACAGCCTGAGCTGCCAGCACCAGGCTCAGCGCCGTCGGTGAGCCGTCGGGCAGGGCAAGCACACCGAAGGCGAGGGCAATGGGGCCCATGCCATTGCCCACGTTGCTCAATGTGCGCGCGGCCAGGAAACGGCGGTAGCGCCCATTGCCGAGCACACCCGCACCAAGGCCCCGCCACCAGGTCGACACTGCGCTCACGGTGCTCACGGCGCTACCCGTCGGCCCCATCACTGGTCACCTGACGAAAAACGATGCTGACGTATCCACGCATGCATGGCGATCGCGGCAGCGGCTCCGGCATTGATGGAGCGGGTAGATCCGTACTGCGCAATGGCCAGGATCTGGTCGCACGGGAGCTGGCCCTGCGGTGAGATGCCGACACCTTCTTGGCCGAAGAGCAGGATGCAGGCAGCGGGTAGTTGCACCATCTCCAGTTGCCGCGCTCCGGGAAGATTGTCGATGCCAATGATGGGTAAGTGCTCGCGCGCCGCCCAGTCGGCGAAGGCCACCGCATCGGCATGGTGGCTGACCTCCAGATAGCGGTCGGTCACCATCGCACCTCGCCGATTCCAGCGCCGCCGTCCAATGATGTGCACCGTGTGCGCCGCAAAGGCGTTAGCCGTGCGCACGACCGATCCGATGTTGAAGTCGTGGTCGAAGTTCTCGATCGCGACGTGGAAACTGTGCCGATGCGCACGCAGGTCGGCGACTATGGCATCCATCCGCCAGTACCGGTAACGGTCGGCGACGTTACGCCGATCACCGTCAGCCAGGAGTTGCCGGTCCCACTGGTCCCCGGTTGGCCACGGCTCAGGGTGCGGACCGACGCCAACTGCCGGCGACGATCCGAGGTGACCTGGACCCTGCACCCCGTGACGATAGTGTCCCAATGTGGATCTGATGACGGCGCTCCTGGCACCCCTACAACTCATCGGCCCAGCCGCCGTTTCAGCGCTCGGCCCAGATTGGCTGAATCCCGAAACGATGCTCACCAGCCTGGGCGACATCGCCTTCTGGGTGGTGCTCGCCATCATCTTCGCTGAGTGCGGCCTCCTCATCGGCTTCTTCCTACCCGGCGACTCCCTGCTCTTCGTCACGGGACTGTTCATCGCCCAGGGATTCATCTCCATCAATATCTGGCTCGCCAGTGGCCTGCTCGTGGTAGCCGCGTTTCTCGGCAACGCGGTCGGGTACTGGATCGGCGCAAAGACTGGCCCTGCCCTCTTCCGACGACCCGATAGCCGATTGTTCAAGCAGGTCTACGTGGAGAAGACCCACGCATTCTTTGAGAAGTACGGAGCCCGCGCCATCATCATGGCGCGCTTTGTCCCGGTGGTGCGAACCTTCATCACAGCCATCGCTGGGGTTGGCAAGATGGACGCCCGGCGCTTCTTGATCTTCAGTGCAATCGGGGCACTGCTGTGGGGTGGCTGCGTTACGGTCGCCGGGTACTTCCTCGGCACGATTCCCTTTGTCAAGGACAACATCGACATCATCCTGCTACTGATCGTTGCGCTGAGCATCCTGCCCATCATCGTCGAGTTCATCAAGCACCGTCGTGGACGCGGTGCCCGCGGACAGGTGGCCTGATCAGCAGGTGCTCGTCGAAACGTGCGCAGGCGGGACGATAGTCATCGTTCACTCAGGAACGGCGAGTCACCCCGCAATGTCCGAGTTGATCGAATCGCACTCCAACGAATGCGCATCAGACGCACTCAGCCCACCACAGGTCCTCATCATCCACGCAGAAAGTGACCTCGAGGCCAACGCCGAGCTGCACCGCACTGGTCCTAACTCGCCCATCGTCCTGATGCTCCTAGCCGAGGCCACCGTGTTCGCATCAGGGATCGGTGCGGGCCAGCGCTCAGCTCACCGAACGATCGCGGGCTACTGCCTGATTCCGTCTGATTCAGGTGACGTCAAGCCGGCATCACTCATGCGGGCTGGCACGGACTGGCCGCAGGCCCCTGTGGCCCTCGCCGCGTTGGCGGGCAATGCGCCGGCCCGAACCACCGCCCGACTCCATGGTTGGCAACCGATCGTTTGCGACAACTGGGCTGCCCTAGCCGACGACAGCATGCGCTGGGCTCGGCAGCGGCTCGCCGATCTGCAGCACGTCGGGTTGTAGACGCGGGCGCCTCAGCGCTGATTCGGCTCACGGGGCCCGCGGGGCCCACGAGGCCCACGAGCTCGGGAGGCCAGCCGGACCAGGGGTCGAGGCGCGTGCTGCAGCAGTGTCGCCATCGCCTTGTACTGAGGTCCCGTCACGCTAATTACCCGGCCCTGCTCCGCGTCACGCATCGCCTGCGCAGCGACATCGTCAGCATCAAGCCACATCCATTCGGGAACTTCCCCGACATCCATGGCGGCTCTGTCGTGAAACTCGGTACGCACATAGCCCGGACAAACCGCGACTGCACGCACGCCGGTGTCGGCAAGATCCTGGGCAAGGCCCTCAGTGAAGACGGTGACCCATGACTTCGCCGCAGAGTACGTGCTGCCAGTGATCCAACTGGCAACACTGCTGACATTGAAGATGACGCCTCGACCACGGGCCACCATCCCAGGCACTGCGGCATGGGTGAGGCGCAGCACAGCGGTGACGAGCACATCCAGGAGTTGCTGCTCTTGATCGATGGTGGTCTCGACAAAACCCTGAGCCAACCCGAAACCGGCGTTATTGACCAGTACCTGAATCGGTCGAGCAGGGTCTCGAAGTCGATCCGCAACGCGATCCACATCCTGGCGATTCGCCAGGTCAGCCGGCAGGACCTCAATACTCGCAATACCCACGGCGCAGGTTGCGCGAATCTCATCCGCTACCTGCTGCAAGCGCTGGGCATCTCGGGAAACCAGGACTAGGTCCATGCCTCTTTCCGCCAAGGCTTGGGCAAAGGCCCTTCCGATACCTGCAGTGGGTCCGGTGATCAGCGCAGCAGCCATACGTCATCTTCTAACCGACAGCTCCCATGCCCACAACCGGGCTCACAATCGGGCTCACAATCGGGTCCCGGTGCCTTGGTGCTGCACTGTGCAAGGTCTCTTCGCTCGGCACAGATGCTTACCGTCCAGCAGTGCAGCGTGATCGGGTCATTGGCCACAGACTCCACCGGATCGGGGCAATCTGCCTCACCTTGCTTATCGGCGCCACAGTGCTGCTCACGGCACCGAAACCCCAAGAGAGTCTTGCCGACGACAGCAACCCCCGTGTCGTCAATGGCGAAGACACCGGACGCGATCAATTCCCCTACCTCGTGGCCCTGTTGGGCACTGAGCAGTATCAGCAGGAGGGCGCCTACCTCGCGCAGTTCTGTGCCGGAGTGCTCACCACGCGACTGACCGTGGTAACCGCGGCACATTGCGTGGTTGACCCCGAGGCATCGGCACTTGGCGCGATCCGCACGATCGATCCCAGTGAACTCCTCGCTGGCCTGGGTCCAGTGTTGAAAAGTGGCAGTATCCCCACCTTTGCGGTCGCTGCGATCGCCGTACATCCGGATTTCAATCCGCGCACCGGAGGCTTCGACCTGGCTGTGCTCACCCTGACCGAGGAAGTCAATGGCCGCCGAGTGCTGCTACCAATACTCCCGGCCGAACACGATCGCTACGCCAAGCCGGGTACCGCTGCGCGTATCGCCGGCTGGGGGAGCACGCAGCAGGAACCCTTGACCTATCCGAATGAACTGCACAGCGGGTCAGTCACGCTGTTTCCCTCAGGAACCTGCGGTAGAGGTGAGAACTACTCGCTGCAAGCGAAGACGTTCTATGGATTCAATGCGCAGGAGGCCGACTCGGAGTCCATGCTCTGCGCTGCCGGAGTTGGATCACGCGGTGTCATCATCGATAGTTGCCAGGGCGATTCGGGCGGACCTCTGGTTGTGGGACGCGGATCCAATGCGCGCCTTGTGGGCATCACGAGTTGGGGTGTTGCCTGCGCAAGTCAGCGACCCGGTGTCTACACGCGAATTGAGAACATGACCGGATTCCTCTTCAGGCAGGGTGCGCTCGGGCGAACTCAACCCACTGTGCCACCCGTGGTTGCTGCGATACCACTTCATCAGGCAATTCGGGTGACCTTCCAACCCACCGGTCTTGATGTACCGCCCACCGGATACGCGGCAACGGCAACTGACTCCAGCACCGGTACCAGCCAGACCTGTTACGCGCTGCCGCGCAAAGACGAGGTGCGACCCAGTTGCGTCATCCCCGGTTTGGCCAACGGCAACACCTACCAGGTGGCTGGCATAGCGACCACGGACCTCGGTGACACTCCGCCATCTGCTGCCCAGGCAGTCACACCACTGCCAGTGCCGACCCCTGGCCGCATCGTGGAATGGCGATGGTTAAGCACGACCAGTGTTCGGATCTTCGTCACGCGTAGCGATGGCAATGGCACGCCCCTCCTGCAACCGCGGGTGGTCTGCGTACCGATAGACGGAGGTCCATCGCGAAGCGCCGTGATCCGTGACGGGTCTGCAACCCTGCAATCCCTGCAGCGAGTGCGCAATCTTTGCTCAGTATCAGCGACAAATGCCTACGGCACAGCGATCTCAGTCCCCCGGGTCTTACCCGTTGCGCGCAGTCGCTGAAGTGCCAATTCATTCATCGCTTCACGGGTTGCCAGAGTTTGCGCCTGAACTTGGAGGAACATCGCCTCGCGGATGCGCCGTTCGGCAGAGCAGCCAGCGCGCATGCCGGCACCAGCGCGCTGCGTCATGGTCACCGTCGCTGCTTGAACCGCAAGCTGCAACGCCTCAGCGCGCAGACGACGTGCCAGGACCAGGTCCATGGCGTCAAGTGGGCCTGCATCGGCTAGCACATAGGCGCGTTCACGAAGGCTCCGACACTGCTCTACCAACAGCTGCGAAAGCTCATTGAGTTGAGCATCAGCCTTGGCCAATGCAATGCAGTGCAGTTCAGCGAGGCTGCCCCGAATGACCCCGAAGATCGCTGCACTGGCATGTGCAGTTCTTTGAGCGTCCTGCAACTGCCAGCTGGGCGCATCCAGCACGGCGATGACATCTGCTGCATCCACCACTAGGTCTTGCAGGTGCAGTGGCCGGGTATGCGTTCCACCCATGGCCATGAGTTCCAGGACCGGCTCAACGACAACGCCCGGACTCACCTCCTGTCTCCCAGCCGGCAGCAGGAAGCAGACCAATCGATCACTGTCGGCACCGCAGCCGCGAACCATCACCTGGACCAGGTCGGCGATATCCCAGGAGGTCACCCAGTCCAACCGGCCCTGGATGAGCCATCCCGTTGCCGTGCGAGTGGCTACCGGGTTGGGTGGCCCTGGGCGCCGAACATGGGCAAACGCGGTGGCCGCCAGGAGTTTGCCCGACTGCAGGCCACCGAGGTAGCGATCGCGAAGATCGCCCAGGCCTGGATTCTCCGTCGACTGTTCGGCGCCCGCCAGCAGTTGAGTGGGCGTGGCGTGTTGCGCCCAACAGAACCAGGTTGATGCGTCACTTCCGGCGAGCAGCTCGGTGATCTCTCGGAGCTCCTGGCTTGGTCGACCAACTGGCAACAACTGAGCAGTTGCCAGGGAATCCCAATGGGTGCGTGGCACACCCTGCCGATCGATTTCCTCGGCCATCCCGGTGATGCGATCGGCGATCAGCGCTACCGCATTCGGCAGTGCGACATGAGCTGGCCCCACCGGATCGACGAGCGGAAACGCAGCATGCACATGTCCATCATGGCCCAGTAGCGTGCAGCCATGTCGGCTAGCCCACTGGTTCCCCGGATGGACGAGCATGCAGTGTCGGTTTTCGCGCGTATGTCCACCCTCGCACTTCAGACGGGTGCGATCAATCTCGGCCAAGGGTTTCCCGACACTGACGGCCCACTCATCCTGCGCGAGGTTGCGATGCAGGCCATTGCCGAGGGGCGGGGGAATCAATACCCACCACCCCACGGACTCCCCGCACTACGTGAGGCCATCGCCGCTCACCAGCAGCGCTTCTACGGGCTTTCGATCGATCCCGATCGGGGCGTGGTCGTGGCGACCGGGGCATCCGAGACCCTGCAGGCAACCCTGTTGGCCCTGATCGACGATGGCGATGAAGTCGTCATGTTCGAGCCGTGGTTCGACGTATACGCCGCTGGCATCAGTCTGGCTCGTGGGCGTCGGGTGGGTGTCCCATTGGCTGGTCCAGAGCTACGTCCAGACCTCGACGCCTTGCGGGAACGCGTCACCCCTCGTACCCGCGCGATCCTGCTGAACTCACCGCATAACCCATCAGGCATCGTGTTCACTCCCGAGGAGTTGCAGGTCATCGCCGATATCGCCATCACGAATGACTGCTTGGTCATCTCCGACGAGGCCTACGAGCACCTCTGGTTCGACGGCCATCCACACATCCCCATCGCAACTCTGCCCGGCATGTTCGAACGCACCATCACGATCGGTTCCGGTGGCAAGACGTTCTCCTTCACCGGCTGGAAGGTTGGTTGGGCCAGTGGACCCGCTGATCTCATCGGTGCCGTCCGGGTGGTTCGACAACACCTGTCGTACGTCTCCGGCGGTCCCTTTCAATGGGCGATGGCTGCTGGGCTGACGCTTGATGACGATTACTTCACCGAGTTCCGCATCGACCTGCAAAGCAAGCGTGACCTGTTGTGTGCCGGGCTGAGTGAACTCGGTATGCGCGTGATCAACCCGCAGGGCACCTACTTCGCCACAACCGATGTGACGCCACTTGGCTACCCAGATGGCATGACCTTCTGCGAAGCACTCCCCGAACTCGCCGGTGTCGTGGCGATTCCGCATCAGGTCTTCTGCGATGACAAACCAGTTGGGGCGCCTTACGTGCGCTGGGCGTTCTGCAAACAGCCTTCGGTGCTCACTACGGCCATTGAACGCATGCAGAAGGTGCTCGCTCGCTGATGATCCTTGTTGACGATGCGCACTGGCCCTGGCGCGACAAACTCTGGTGCCACCTGATCAGCGATACCTCGCTGGCGGAACTGCACGACTTCGCACGCCAACTGGGCATCCCGGAGCGCGGATTCTCTGGTGATCACTACGACATCCCACAGGAGTATCGCGATCAGGCAATCGCTGCTGGCGCTCAGCCGGTGAGTAGCCGCCAGATCGTCGAAGCGCTGCGGGCCGCCGGTCTACGTCGACCGGCAGCCCGCAAGAGCACGAACACGCACCCCTAGGCGGCGACCACACTCAATTCGTTCCCGTCGGCCACGGTGCTAACCACGACGGTGTCGCCATCGCGGATTTCCCCGCTCAAGATTCCCTTGGCCAGTTTGTCGCCCACCGCGGTCTGCACCAACCTGCGCAGCGGTCGAGCTCCGTAGATCGGATCAAAGCCACGGTTCACCAACCAGGCCTTGGCATCTTCGCTGACATCCAAGACGATGCGCCGGTCGTCGAGGCGATGCTGCAACTGCTCCAGTTGTAGCTCCGCTACGCGCCCAAGTTCGGCGCGGTCAAGCGGATTGAACGTCACCACAGCATCAAGGCGGTTCAAGAACTCCGGTCGGAATTGTTGACGCACCACGGCAAGTACCTGCTCCTTGCGCTCCTCGAATGGCACCGTGAGATCGATCAGATACTGCGATCCGAGGTTGGACGTGAGGATCAGGATGACGTTGCGGAAGTCGACCGTGCGCCCCTGCCCATCCGTCAGGCGACCGTCATCGAGTACCTGCAACAGGATGTCGAAGACCTCCGGGTGCGCCTTCTCCACCTCGTCAAGCAGCACAACCGAGTACGGGCGCCGACGCACCGCCTCGGTCAACTGCCCACCCTCTTCGTAGCCGACGTATCCGGGAGGTGCTCCCACCAGACGTGAGACTGCGTGCTTCTCCGAGTACTCGCTCATGTCAATGCGCACCATGGCGCGTTCGTCATCGAAGAGGAACTCCGCCAGCGCTTTGGCCAACTCGGTCTTGCCAACACCGGTTGGTCCTAGGAACAGGAATGAGCCGGTGGGGCGATTCGGATCGGAGACTCCGGCCCGCGCTCGCCGAACGGCGTCAGACACCTCATCGACAGCCTCGCGCTGTCCGATGACTCGCTGACCAAGTTCTTCCTCCATGCGTAGGAGCTTCTGTGATTCACCTTCTAGGAGTCGACCAGCCGGGATACCTGTCCAGGCCGCTACCACCTCGGCAATGTCGTCGGCGGTAACTTCCTCCTGCACCATCGAGGCACGGTCAGTGGTGTCAGCCGTGACCCGTGCCAACTCCTCCTCGAAAGTCGGGATCTCGCCGTAGAGGATGCGAGAGGCCTGCTCGAAATCACCTTCGCGTTGCGCGCGCTCGGCAACTGATCGCAGGTCGTCGATGAGGATTTTGATCTCGCCGATTCGGTCCAGATCCTTCTTCTCTGCTTCCCAGCGTGCCCGGAGGCCTCGCAACTCTTCGTCTTTGTCTGCGATCTCAGCGCGCAGTCGATTCAGTCGCTCCCGAGAGGCTTCGTCAGTCTCCTTGGCAACGGCCAGTTCTTCCATACGCAGACGATCAACCTGGCGCTGCAGAACGTCGATCTCCACAGGAGACGAGTCAATCTCCATGCGCAGTCGTGAGGCCGCCTCATCCATCAGGTCGATTGCCTTGTCTGGCAGGAATCGCGAGGTGATGTAGCGATCAGACAGTGACGCCGCAGCAACGAGTGCGGAGTCAGAGATCACCACCTTGTGATGGGCCTCGTACTTCTCCTTGATGCCGCGCAAGATGGCGATGGTGTCCTCGACACTGGGCTGATTCACCAGCACCTGCTGGAAACGGCGCTCAAGGGCCGCGTCCTTCTCGATGTATTCCCGATACTCGTCCAACGTGGTGGCACCGATCATCCGCAGTTCACCACGAGCGAGCATCGGCTTCAACATGTTGCCGGCATCCATAGCCGAGTCGCCACCAGCTCCAGCACCAACCACGGTGTGCAACTCGTCGATGAACGTGATGATCTGGCCCTCACTGGCCTTGATCTCGTCCAGGACAGCCTTCAAGCGCTCCTCGAACTCCCCGCGGTACTTCGCTCCTGCAACCATGGCACCGAGGTCAAGCGCGATGAGGGTCTTGCCTTCAAGTGAAGTCGGCACGTCTCCTTCGACGATGCGTCGCGCTAGCCCTTCGACAACCGCGGTCTTACCAACGCCCGGCTCACCGATCAGTACCGGGTTGTTTTTGGTTCGCCGCGAAAGCACCTGGATTGTGCGGCGAACCTCCTCATCTCGCCCAATGACCGGGTCGATCTTGCCTTCCCGTGCCCTTGCCGTCAGATCGACTCCGTACTTCTCCAACGCCTGGAAGGTCTGTTCTGGATCCTGCGTGGTCACGCGTGCTCCTCCCCGCACCCCATCGAGTGCTGCCAAGAGAGCATCTGCGGTAGCGCCCTGAGCCTGCAGCAGGCCGGTTACCTCCGGGCCGCCGGCCTTGGCAAGACCGATCAGCAGATGCTCGGTACTGACGTATTCGTCACCGCGTTGATCAGCAAGTGACTTTGCTTCGGTAATGCTGCGGTAGGCCGCCGCGCCCATCTGCGGTGCGGAGACTGACGCACCGGCAGCAGAGGGCAGTGCAGAGACTGCCGCACGCACCTGTTGGGTCAGGCGCGTGTGATCCGCACCTACTGCCTCAAGTAGTGCCGATGCGATACCGGGTCCCTGTTGCAGCAGGGAATCCAGGATGTGCAGCGGCTCCACCTGGGCATTGCCATTGGCCGCTGCAAGGCGCACTGCTGCACCGAGGGCCTCCTGGCTCTTTGTTGTGAATGCGATATCCATATCAATCCTCGTCGTGCATCACTTGATGAATCTGTGTGTTACTTGGTTCTACGCCAGGGCACCAGCGCGGTGGAAGACTCACGCTGATCCTTTTCACGCAAGACCGCACGCAGTCGTTCGACTTCAGCCTGAAGTTCCAGGACGCGTCGAACTCCTTCAATACTCAGTCCCTGGGCGGAGAGTTCAGCTATCTCCTGTAGGCGCGCAATATCCCGTCCGGAGTACAGGCGGTTCCGGCCTCCAACCCGCGTGGGACTCAGTAGGCCCAGTCGGTCGTACTGACGCAGAGTCTGCGGATGAAGTCCCGCTAACTGCGCAGCGACCGAGATGGCATACACGGGTGCATCCTCGGCGATGGCGAAGCGACGGTTTGCGAAGTTGTCGGCGGCCCGATTCACGTGCGACCACCCTGGCTTGAGGCCGCTGCCTGGGCATACAGATCCTTGCGCGGATCATGGTCGCTGGTCTGCGCAACGAACTGCTCCAGTGCCAAACGTGCCTCGCCGGACAACTGCTCTGGTACGGCCACCTCGACGGTGACCAGCAGGTCACCATTGCTGCCATCGGTGCGGCGGTAGCCCTTGCCCCGCACTCGGAAGGTGCGCCCATTGGCCGTGCCCGCCGGTATGCGCAGGGTGACGCTGCCGGACCGCGGTGTTGGCACGCTGATCTCGGCACCTAGGGCGGCCTCGGCGAACGTGATCGGCAGTGTGACGGCGACGTTGTCCGCCTTGCGAGTAAAGATCGGATGCTGCTCCACTCGCACACTGACGTACAAGTCACCATTGGGACCGCCACGTTCACCGGGGGCGCCTTTGCCCTTTAGGCGAATGCGTGCACCGTCCTTGACTCCTGCCGGGATACGCGCCTGGACTGTCCGGGTACTCACACCGCGACCGGAACCCCGGCAGCTGGTGCACGGGTCATCAACGATGAGTCCGCGCCCCTTACAGGAGACGCACGGCTCAGCGAAGGCGAATCCACCCGCGTTACGTGCTGTCTGCCCGCTTCCGTCACAGGTTGGGCACATTCGCGGCACTGTTCCGGCCTTGGCTCCCGTGCCATGGCATGCCTGGCATGCCGCATCACTACTTAACCGAAGCGGCACGGTCACCCCGTCCAGTGCGTCATCAAAGGACAGTGTCAGATCGCTCTCGAGATCCGCACCTCGTCGCGCACGCTGTGGCCGTCCACGACGGTTGAACAGCCCACCGAGTAGGTCGCCGAATTCGCCTTGGCCACCACCGAAGAGGTCCTCGAGGTTGACCCCGCCCATACCGCCACCGCGCGTACCACCAGCGCCGAAGCCCCCCGGACCGTAGCCACCGGCTGCGAACATCGTTCGAGCCTCGTCATATTCCCGTCGCTTGGTGTCATCCGAGAGCACGTCATAGGCCTCAGACACCTGCTTGAAACGCTCTTCGGCACTGGCGTTACCCGGGTTCTTATCCGGATGCAATTCACGTGCAAGCTTGCGGTAGCGCTTTTTGATTTCGTCGGCCGTGGCCTTCTGATCGACCCCGAGGATCGCGTAGAAGTCCTTTTCCAGCCAGTCGCGGTTCACCTCAATCAGCCCCAGCCACTGCAACTCGCGCCGGACGCAAGATGCGTCCAGCAAACCGATACCCGGGCTGATAGACCGTCACCACCGTGGGCTCCGAGACTTCATCACGGGCCTCCGTGGTGAGTGCCTCGTGCAACGTCGGGTCGAAAGCCTCACCGGCAGCGCCGAACTGCTCCAACCCGATCTTGGTGACGGTTGACTGCAGGGCCTCCCCAACAGTGCGGAATGCACCGTCAAGTTCGCCGTGCTCTCGCGCACGATCGATGTCATCGAGGATCGGCAGCAGACCTGCGAGAACCGCCGACACTGCGAGCTGTCCGGCTAACTCCCGGTCGCGGTCAACACGCTTTCGGTAGTTGGCGTATTCCGCATGCACCCGCTGCAGGTCCGCCGTGAGTTCCGCCACCTTGTTTTGGGTGGCATCGAGATCGGCTTCGAGGACCGCGCCCTCCGAGGATTCGCCAGCCGGCTCGGCCGGCTGGCGAATCTCGAAGGTCTCCGGGTCGATCCGGCGGCGGTCATTAACCCGCACACCGTTCTCTTCGAAGCCTTCCTGCTCCTGACTCACTTGGCATCGCCCTCATCGACGATCTCGGCATCGACCACGTCCTCATCGGCCAGGTCGGAGGCGGCGTCGGCTGCACCGGCAGTGCCATCGGCACCGGCCTGCTGCGACATGGTGTACATCGCGGCACCGAGCGTCTGGCTCGCCTGAGCCACGCGATCGGATGCAGACTTCATCGCCGGGATGTCGTCAGCTTCGATGGCCTTCTTCAGATCAGCCAAGGGCTCCTCGACATTGGCCTTCGCATCAGCCGGGACCTTGTCGGCGTTGTCCGCCAGGAACTTCTCCGTCTGAAACACCAGCGCCTCGGCGGTGTTCTTGACTTCAACTTCCTCGCGACGCTTGCGGTCTTCCTCGGCATGCTGCTCAGCGTCCCGCATCATGCGGTCAATTTCGTCCTTGTTCAGCGCAGAGCCGCCGGTGATGGTCATCGACTGCTCTTTGCCGGTTGCCATGTCTTTGGCAGACACATGCACAATTCCGTTCGCGTCGATGTCGAAGGTGACCTCGATCTGCGGAATATTGCGCGGTGCCGGCGGGAGACCGGTCAACTCGAACGTCCCCAGGCGCTTGTTGTACGCCGCCATCTCACGCTCGCCCTGGTAGACCTGGATGAGCACGGAGGGCTGATTGTCCTCAGCGGTGGTGAACATCTCCGAGCGCTTGGTCGGGATAGTCGTGTTGCGCTCGATCAACTTGGTCATCACGCCACCCTTGGTCTCGATGCCTAGGGACAGCGGAGTCACGTCGAGGAGCAACACATCCTTGACCTCACCCTTGAGAACGCCTGCTTGCAGGGCTGCGCCCACGGCAACGACCTCATCAGGGTTGACGCCCTTGTTGGCGTCCTTGCCGGTGAGCTCCTTGACCATGTCAGCAACCGCTGGCATACGTGTTGATCCACCGACCAGCACAACCTGATCGATATCCGACACCTTGATGCCCGCGTCCTTGATCACTGACTGGAACGGCGATTTGGTGCGCTCCAGCAGATCACGCGTCATCGACTCGAACTGCGCACGCGAGAGGGTCTCCTCGAGGTGCAGCGGTCCTTCAGCGCTGGCGGTGATGTAGGGCAGATTGATCGAGGTCTGCATGGAACTCGACAGTTCGATCTTTGCCTTTTCGGCAGCCTCACGCAGACGCTGCATGGCCATCTTGTCCTTGGACAGATCAACGCCATGGGCGTTCTTGAACGAGGTGACCATCCAGTCCACGACCGCGTTGTCCCAGTCGTCGCCACCGAGATTGTTGTCACCACTGGTGGCCTTGACCTCCACAACACCGTCACCGATCTCCAGCAGTGACACGTCAAAGGTGCCACCACCCAGGTCGAAGACGAGGATCGTCTGCTCCTTGTCGCCCTTGTCTAGGCCATAGGCAAGTGCAGCCGAGGTCGGCTCGTTGATGATGCGCAACACATTCAGCCCAGCTATCTCGCCGGCTTCCTTGGTTGCCTGACGCTGTGCGTCACTGAAGTACGCAGGCACGGTGATCACGGCATCAGCCACGTTCTCGCCGAGGTACGCCTCAGCATCGCGCTTGAGTTTCATGAGCGTGCGTGCGCTGATCTCCTGGGCGGTGTACTTCTTGCCATCGATGTCGATGGTCCAGTCGGTGCCCATATGGCGCTTGACGCTGCGCACCGTGCGATCGACGTTCGTCACCGCCTGGCGCTTGGCGACCTCACCAACCAGAACCTCACCGTTCTTGGCGAAGGCCACCACCGACGGGGTGGTGCGGGCGCCTTCCGCATTGGCGATGACGACCGGCTCGCCGCCCTCTAGGACCGAGACGACCGAGTTGGTCGTGCCCAGGTCGATACCCACTGCTCGGGCCATGTGGTGGTACTTCCTTTC
>CAZKFI010000016.1:0-37421 GCA_964551975.1 uncultured Bifidobacteriaceae bacterium
GGGAGTATGCGACGCGCGGCAGCCACGAGATGCAGAGCCCCCAGCTAGGGGGCGTGTTCGTCTAGGTAAAGACGCAGTGCATCCCGCCCCCGCCTAGGTAACAGTTCATCCACAACTCCCGCTACACGCAATGAGTCTCGCGCCGGAAGCACCCACCCAGGCTCACCCCGGATCACCGCACTGACCTGTTCAAACATGAGTTGATAGGCATCGACTGCGGGGAAGTCCTCAATGTGGTCATTGATCTGCAGGTGACTCGGGGTGCGCCAGGAGGTCCAGGCATCATCATCGCTGATCCGAATCCTGCCCTCGGTACCAGTGATAATCAACCGCTGGGATGCAGGTAGTGCGAAGCTTGCTGCAATCCTCGCCGTGGCTGCACCGCCCCAGGTGAGAGTGGCCCGGGTCGTTAGGTCGACGTCACTACCCCCCATCACGTGGGAGACCTCATCCACCATCATCGCGTCCACCTGCGGCAGGCAAGCGACCAGTGCGTGCAGTGGGTAGATCCCCACGTCATACAAGGCACCACCACCATGGCGCGCCTGGAGCCGATAGTTGCCTTCGGGCACGCCTTCGAAGGTGAAGGTGCCAAGGAATGCACTGATCTCTCCCACCGCGCCACTGGTGACGAGCTCGACAATGCGACGCATGCGTGGATGCCAACGCGTCCAAGTGGCTTCGGCAAGCACCACCCCGGCGGACCTAGCGCTTGCGAAGGCCGTGGCTGCTTGGCTCTGGGTCAACACGAGTGGCTTCTCGCAGAGGACATGCTTGCCGTGAGCAATGCTGGCCTCAATCCAATGCAGGTGCACATCATTGTGCAGGCAGATGTAGATCGCATCAATCGATGGATCATCGACGACTGCCGCATAGGAGTCATAAACGCGCTCAGCACCGAGGCTTTGGGCGCGGTGCGGATCCCTTGCCCCCACCGCAGCGAGTCTGGCACCCGTTGCGTGATGGATTGCTGCGGCCGTGGCCTGTGTTACCAACCAGCCCGCACCAAGTACACCCCAGCGCACATCCTTACCGACTCCTCCACTCATGGCTCGACAGTAGGGCCTCCCGCACGACACGCACTACCCTGCGAACCGTGAAGAGCATCGTGTACCACGTGACCGGATCTGCGGAGGTTCTCGAACTTCAGGAGCGCGAGGTACCCAAACCAGCATCACCTGAGGTGCGGGTACGGGTGCATCGATCGGGTGTGAATCCGACCGATTGGAAATCGCGTACCGGTACTAGCGCTGGTCAGCCCGTCAGTTTCGGCTACCAGGTGCCGAATCAAGACGGCTCTGGAGTCGTTGACGCCGTTGGGGATGCCGTGACCGATCTGCGCGTCGGTGATCGTGTCTGGTTGTGGGAGGCCGCCTGGCAGCGTGCCGATGGAACCGCACAGGAGTTCATCTGCCTGCCTGCTCGACAAGCAGTTCGCCTGCCCGACACAGTGAGCATGGATACCGGTGCAAGCCTGGGTATTCCGGCACTCACCGCACACCGTTGCCTCACTGCTGCCGAGGTGACCGGTGGACGCTTGGGGCCGGGCCAGCTCAAAGGTCAACGCGTTCTCGTCATCGGCGGTGCTGGAGCCGTCGCCAACGCGGCCATCCAGCTGGCGCGCTGGTCTGGGGCGGAAGTCGGCGCAACGGTGCGTGACGAGTACAAGGCAAAACTGGCAGCTGCCGCGGGTGCCCAGTGGACTGTGGATGCAGGTGTTGAGGACCTTGGTAACGCGGTACTCCGAACCGCTGGTCCGATTGATCTCCTGCTCGACGTGGCCCCGGTCATAACAAGTGCGCACTACCCGAAAATGCTCGCACCGGATGCAACCGTCTCGATCTACGCATTCGGTGGCGGTGAGACGTTCAGCTTCCCAGTCCAGACACATTTTGATACCAACACTCGGCTGCAGTTCGTGCTCGTCTATACCGTCTCAGCAAAGGCGAAGGATCAAGCGGTCCGCGACGTGAGTACGGCCGTTGCCGATGGCGCACTCGCCGGTGGGGTCGAACGCGGGCTGCCGTTCCATTATTTTCCGTTGGAACAAACCCGGGAAGCACATCAAGCAGTTGAGAATGGTGTGACAGGCAAGGTGATCATCGACCTGTCGGAGTAGCTCCGCGCGAATCCCGATAGCTTCGCGCCGCGCCTTCTAGTGCCCGGAAGAGTAGGGGTCCGGTCCACTCACCCGGAGCCTCAGGATGCCACTGCACGCCGAGGAAGAACTCTCGGCTTGGATCCTCGATCGCCTCGATCATGCCGTCTGCCGCCCACCCTGTGGCAATGAGTTGACCTGGATCGCCCACTGCCTGGTGGTGTGATGAGTTCACGGTATGGGTGCCACTGCCCAGGATCCGACTGACCAGGGTGTCTGGTTGCAAGGTCACCTCGTGATCGACGAAGGAACCGGGGTCATCCTGGTGAACCAGAGACGAGACCTCAGGCAAATGCTGGATGAGGACACCCCCGAAGGCCACGGCCAGCACCTGATGCCCGCGACAGATGCCTAGCGTCGGCAGGTTCATCTGCCAGGCCTGTTGGGCCATAGCGAGTTCCGCCTCATCACGCGGTGGGTCCGGCAGGTCCACGGTTGGCATGCGCTCAGCCCCGTACCGCTCCGGCGCAATGTCCAAGCCACCGGTGATGATCAGTGCATCGAGGCGGTCCAACACATTCAGGGCCGCCGGATTGGGTGGAATCATCACAACGGAAAACCCGACATCGGCAATTCGCTGTGGGTACCAGGCGTGGGTGAGGATGGCGTCGGCTGTCCAGCCACCCCAGGATGCGATGTCATAGTGACAGGTCACCCCAACAATGGGCTGCGTCATGGAGCCAGTACCTGCTTACCGAATCTGGGCAATCCACCCACCATCCACGACGAGGTCGATACCGGTGACGAATGAGGCCTGCGGGGAGAGCAGATACACGATCGAGGAGGCGATGTCCTCTGGTGTGCCGAGCCGCCCGAGTGGGGTGCGCTGCTCCATACGGGTCTTGCGGGCTGGTTCCTCTATATAGAGGTGTTGGATCATCGGAGTCAGGATCGCTCCCGGGCAGACCGTGTTCGACCGAATGCCATCAGGGGCGAGTTGGAGAGCCAGAGCTCGAGACATCGAGATCACCGCTGCCTTGCTCACCTGATACGCGTCCAAGGGTGAATCCATGGCACGGAGCCCCGCGATACTTGCCACGTGCACCATGCTTCGTCCCTGCCCTCGCCGAAGCAGTGGTACGGCGGCGACACTGAGCTTGCGCATCACGTCTAGATTGATCGACATCACCTGCTGCCAGATGGATTCATCCAGATCAAGGACCGAGCCGTCCTGTTCGAACCAGGCCACCCCAGCGGCATTGACCAGATAATCCAAGGCGGTGCCTGCCTCCTCGATGACCTGGTCAATCACCGACTGCGTGGTCAGATCACCGATGATCCAGCGGGTTCCAGGCAGGTCCATCAGATCCTGTGCGGGCGGCTTAGCGTCAACGGCGAGAACACGAACATTTGCGGCCGATAGCGCCTGCACCGAAGCCGCCCCGATGCCACCAGCACCACCAGTGACGATCGCTGTGCTGCCAGCAACTGGTGCGATCACGGGCGCAGGACCTCGGCAAGCCGAGTACCAGCGAGGATCATCGCCTCGTCTGCCTCAGGGAACAATTCATCAAGTCCGAAGTACCCGTGCACCAGAGTCGGCGCGTCATACACCTCGACAACCACACCGGCCTTTCGGAGCTCCTCGGCATAGATGACGCCCTGCGGTCGAATGGGATCACACTCAGCCATCAGGATGAGTGCAGGCGGCAGTCCACGTAGGTCGGCCAGCGTCGGTGCCACCAGAGGGTTCTGTGTTTGCGCCACCGACTCCAAATAGTTGTCCTGATGCCACTGCATCTCGTCGCGATAGAGAATGTGCCCTTCCCAGGTCATATCGAAACCAGCGTCTAGATCGCAGGTTGTCACTGGGTAGGCCAACACCTGAATGAGCGGTAGTGGTTCACCGGCGTCGCGCAACACAAGGCAGGCGACTGTCGCGAGGTTGCCACCCGCACTATCACCGGCAATGGCGATTCGATCCGAATCAATCTGCAATTCCTCGGCGTGGGTACGCGCCCACCTGATGGCATCCACCGTGTCATGCACCGCAGTAGGAAAGCGGCGATCCGGGCCCCGGCGGTAGTCAACGCTGAGTACTGCGCAGCCCGATGCCAGGGCAAGCTTCCTGGTGATTGCGTCGTGGGAATCGATGCTGCCCAACAGCCACCCACCGCCATGGAGATAGACCACCAGTGGCAGCTCTCCCGAAGTGGTCGGACGATAGAGCCGGCCGCGAATAACCCCGTCGCGCACGTCGATCTGGACATCGCGGGCCTCGGCGATCTCCGGCTTGGCAAGGCCACCGAAATCCGACTCGAAGTTGGCACGCGCCTGTTCCACCGGAAGCAGGTGAGCGTTCGGTCGCCCGGATGTCTTGGATGCGGCAATCATTTCTGCAGCAACGGGGTGCAGGGGCATGGCTATCCTCTCTGGCTCGGATCTTCGTGTGCTTGACGCAACGTTCTAGACGCGCTCGTAGTAGCGCAGCCGCTCCCAGTCGGTGACGCATCCGGATTCGAAGGCACGGAGTTCTTTTTGCCCCGTCAGGAGCAGGTGCTCGTACACCTGCGCTCCGAAACCCTCCCGCGCCAAAGTGGAGCCCTCGAATGCCTCCACCGCCTGGTGCATCGCAGACCACATGCTGGCCAATGAGCTGTCCGCCCAGGCATTACCTTGATGGATAACTGGAGCCGCGGACTGTTTGGCGATGCCCGCGAGCCCGGCAATGATGGTGGCGCTATAGGCGTAGTACGGGTTGACGTCGGCTCCCGGAATGCGGTTTTCAACCCGAAATGACGGCCCATGACCGACCAGGCGGAATGCACAGGACCTGTTGTCGAAGCCCAAGGCTATAGCGGTACCCGCGAACTGATCTGGGAGGAAGCGCTTATAGGAATTGACTGTGGGTGCCAGCAGGTACCCAAGTTCCAGCGAGTGATCGAGAAGACCGGCCACAAAGCTGCCAAATAGAGGACTCAGGCCGCCTGTGTTGGCATCCCAGCAGAGTGGTTCATCCGCGCCGGACCACAGGCTCATGTGCAGGTGGCAGGAAGATCCAACCTCATCGATCAATGGCTTGGCCATGAATGTGCAGGTCATGTTATGGCGATACGCGAGGTCCTTCACACCGAACTTGAACAGCACATGCCGATCTGCCATCTCCAGTGCGGTCGTGTAGTCCAGCGTCACCTCTTGCTGACCCAGACCCCACTCGGGCTTGGACGATTCAATGGGGATACCGAAGCCATTCATTCCGTTTCGCAACTCTCGGATGAACCAGTCATCACGTCCGGATTGCTGCATCTGATAGTCACTGCGGTAGTTGGAGAGCATCTCCAAGTCCCGGTATCCGCGGGCCCAGGCATCGTTGGGTGCCGTTCGCGCCAGAAAGAACTCCAACTCGGAGGCAAATTTCATGACGATTCCGGCCTGTTGGGCACGGTCGATCTGCTGTCGAAGGATCGAGCGTGGTGCAACAGCCAGGAGCTCGTCGGATTCGGCCTCGAAGGCGTCACAGACTGCGACAACGGTGGTGGGCTCCCAGGGGATCCGGCGGAAGGTCTCCACATCCGGCACCAGGCGAAAATCGACGTAGCCGTTTTCGATATTCGATACTGGGAGCTCGATCGGATTCATTTCCAGGTCTACCGCGAAGATGAAGGTGCTTGAGTTGACGCCCTCACCGGCAACACAGAGATCCTCAAAGGCCTTTGCGGTGAGCCGCTTGCCCACCAACCGCCCATAGGGATCCGGCGTGGCACACATGACTGTGTCTACGTCGCCGCGTCGCAGGAGCTGACGAACCTCTTCCAGGGCTAGGCGAGTGTCCATATCTCCTCCTTCCTGATCTCAGTAATCACAGGTGCTCCGGGTATCGGTTGAGCTCCCAGTCGGTGATGGTGCCGTTGAACCACCGGTCGAAGGCTTCCTGCTCGCCCTTGCGCGTCGCCACGTACGTGTCGACAAAGCGATCACTGAGGTATTCGCGGGCCAGTGTCGAGTGTTCGAATACCGATATCGCCTCGTTCAATGATGCCGGTAATGGAGATCCGGCTGCGCTCACATCGGCTCCGACCTCCAAGGGCGGGCCTGGGTCCAGATTTCCGCGCAGCCCGTACAGACCACCGGCAAGCATGCCCGCCGCAACCAAGTAGGGACTTGCGTCAGCTCCCGGCCGTCGGTGCTCCACCCGCGCACCCTTGGCGCCACTGGTGAGGATGGTCCGACATGCCGCGTTGCGGTTGTCCAACCCCCAGGTCGCCCGGGTCGCTACGAAGAATGCCGCGCCTAGACGCTTATATGAGTTGATGTAGGGGTTGAACAGCAGCGTGAGATCGCCCATGGATGCCACCAGGCCAGCAACGTAGGAGCTGCCGAGTGGGGAAAGTCGACCAGGGCCATCGGAGAACACGTTCACGCCATCCCGATTGAGGCTCTGGTGCACATGGCCTCCTGAGCCGGACTCGGCGATGTGGAGTTTCGCCATGAAGGTCGCCAGGAGTCCGCGCTCCGCGCAGAGCTCACGGAACACCTGGCGAGCCCGAGCTGCCCGATCAGCTGCCTGGAGGGCAGGTGCTGGTGCCAGAGCAAATTCAAAGAAGCCAGGGCCAAGTTCGGAGTGGAAGGCTTCGATGGGACTGCCGATGGCTTCCATGCGCGCCATGAATACGTCGGCTAGATCGCTGATCTCCGCGATGCGAAGGAGGCTGTAGGCACTGACTGTGCGGCCGAGTGGCGCTCGCCCATCCGCGGCCATGACATAGGCCTCGTATTCAAAGCCCATGATGGGCTCAAGACCGAGTTGACCGTAGCCCTGGAGCAGATGGTGGATTGCCGTTCGCGGTGACTCCGGGAGTAGTTCGCCGTGCTCGTCAACCATGTCGGCGATGACCGCTTGAGTGCGGGGTCGCCAAGGGATGTCAACGAGGGTGCTGAGGTCAGGACGAGTGAAGGCATCCGGGTAGCCGTTCTCAGCGGAACTCAATGGCGTGTCAACCACCTCGTCGCACACTGACAGTCCATACATGATCGTGCACATGGCTGGTTGCGCTCCGTCAGCGATCTTTTCGGAGCGGACGAACTTGCCACGCAGGCCATGGTCGAAGTCCGGGATCTCCAGGCGAACGGTGGGAACGCTTGGTAATTCAGCTGCCATGTTCACTCCGATCACGGTCACCCTTCACGGGTCGGCTCCGCCCGACTCGGTGGTAGACCTCGTCTGGTACCAACGTTGGGTCCTTGTATACCCACCAAGTGCACATCGGGTTCTCGGCATCCTGTGGCCACCGGGGCGGGTCAATGACCCGGGTCGGATAGCCCAGTCGGTCGATGGGCTGCACCTCATTGAGCAGGCAGCAGTGCACGCAGTAGGCGCAGACACCGGTGAGGTTCCAGGCCCAGTCATGTTCCTGCGTGGTGACAGCGAAGTTGTACGGCGGGTCAATGCGCGACTGGCCCCCATTCGCTGATCGCGAGATGGCCCGACCACCCGAACCGCACGGGGTGAATCGAAACCCCCATCGGTGATCGTCCTCGAGAAGTTCGACATCACCAAGACGTTCGGGTCCGGTGAGGTGGGCGTGGAATCCGTCCAGGATGGCGACCTGTAGTTGACGGGCGGACTCATGCCACGGCTGATGATCGAGCGATAGTCGCCGCTCGTGGGCCTCGTACCAATCCGCCATCAGCAGGTTCCACACCGTGAGCAGTTGATGCTCACCGGTCCGGCGCACCACGATGTCCAGAAGTCCGTAAAGCCAGTCAACTGCTCGATCATGGATATGTTGCCAGTGCGCTCGGGCGCGCTCTACCTGTGCGGCTGCCTGAGGGTCATGGTGCGTACATGCTGCAATGGCACCTCGTGTGAGATCAAGGTATTCCTGCCACCCGGGTTCAAACTCACCCGCCGGATCGCCGCCCAGCACCGCACGAAGTCGCTCCACATCGTCGACGAGGGGAGGGTCCGCAAGGTTCTGGTCGGCAAGCCAGTCAAGTACCTGTTGGGGCCACAGCGCGTAAATCTCATGCAGCTCTTCAGCTTCCAGCAATGTGACGTCGAGAAGTTCGCAGGCTGCCTGCCATTCCTGCTCGTTGATGGCCTGCTGGATCACGCGATAGGTGCCCTGTGCCAGTTCACTCGGCGTGCCAACTCTCGTCAGGCGACCCAGGAATGGCTCATGTGCTGCTACCGGTACATCGGGTCCGCTCATGTGGTGCAGAACCCACCGTCAATGAGCATGCTGGTGCCGGTCATGTAGGCAGCACCTTCGGAGAGTAGGAACACGATTGCACTGGCGACTTCACCCGGCTGCGCGTAGCGACCCACAGGCACTCGTGCCGCGGCTGCTGCTGGCAGTACGGCTACACCGGAGTCGGCCGCGGCATTGTTCGGCCCGTCAGACCTGTCATGCCCGTCATTCCTCGCGTGATTCGCCCGCGACATCGGCGTCGCCACGAACCCGGGCGCCACCGAGTTCACCCGAATTCCGAACCGTGAGTAGTCACGGGCCATGGTGCGGGTCAGCATCTGAACGGCTGCCTTTGAGGCCGCGTAGTGGGGTACCGGCTCCGGATTGACCAGCGCCACGATTGCTGTGGACTCCAGTGATGCGACATTCACCACCGCGGGTGAGGGGGCCTCGCGGAGCCAAGGGAGAACCGCTCGGGTAACCATGGCCGGGGCAACCAAATTGACGTCCAGCATTCGGCGCCACTGGTCCGCGGAAATATCTGCCAGGCTCACCTGCTGATGGATCCCGGCGCAGTTCACCAGGTATGACAGACCGGTTGGTCCGATATGGGGCGCAACCGCTGCCCGTACCGCGTCTTCATCAACCACGTCGGCCTGAATGTGCAGTACGCCGTCCTGCTCCGATTTGACCTGGGGATCGGAGATGTCAAGGGCCAGCACCTGAACACCTGACTGCGCCAATAGTTGGACGGTTGCCCATCCGATCCCGGAGCGACCACCGGTGACCAACGCGGTCTTCCCGGGGAGTGCGAAGGTGACCGACCTGCCACCGGATGCTGCCTCGTTCACGACTCGCCTTGTACCTCGGGGATGGTCTGACCACCATCGACGATGAGGCTCTGGCCGGTGATGAATCCAGCATCGGGGCTTGCGAAGAACTCCACTGCAGCAGCGATATCTTCCGGCAGGCCGATTCGGCCTACGGGGATGATGCGCAGTACCGACTCCATAACTCCAGGTTCGGAGTACAACTGCGCCAAGGACTCGGTCATGATCGTGCCTGGTGCCACTGCGTTAACGGTGATACCGGTGCCAGCGAGCTCTACTGCGGCTGCGCGCATGAGTCCGTCGATACCACCTTTTGAGGCGCAGTAGTGGGCAAGGCCGCTAATCCCTGTGCGCGGACCGGTGATCGATGAGATGAACACGATGCGTCCCGCAGAACTTCGCGATAGATGCGGTACGCCATGTTGGACGAGCAGCAGACCACTTGTCAGATTCGTATCCAGCACCCGATGCCAGTCACTCAGCGTCATCTCACTGAGTGAATGCGTCGGGTAGATGCCTGCGTTGTGGCAGAGCACATCCAGGGAGCCAAGTGTCGCCGCGGCCTGCTCGATCATCGACGGGATGGATTCAGGGTCCAGTAGGTCTGCCTGGATGAAGGTTGCCTGTGCACCTGCGCTGCGCAGCGTGCTCTCGACATGTTGGCCGGCCTGTTCATCGCGCCCGGTGAAGGCGACGGCAAGGCCACTTCGGGCAAGACGCTCGGTTATCCCCCGTCCGATGCCTTTTGTGCCACCGGTGATCAAGGCGGTCCGTACTCCGCTCATCTGGTGCCTCCCTGGTCGAACAATGTTCCGGCTGCCGCCTCGAAGCATTCACGCGGGGCGCGGATGATGCCTGCTCCGATCTGACCGCCGTCACGGCCAGCTAGTCCCACGTCCATCAGCGGCAGGATCCCGGTCTGCAATACCTTGCGGATATCGATGCCTGTTGGAGTGCCACGGAAGTCGAAGACGGGGATCGCATAGTCGGGGTTGGTTCCCACCGTTATCGCGTACATCTCTTCATTGCGCTCCATCATGATCTGCGCTGATCCACCTTGGTAGTTCTGCAGAGGGAACGCACATGCCTGCGCGAATCCACCCAGGCCGATGGTCTCGGTGATGGGGCTTTCCCCGCCCATCCAGGTGATCTCATCCTCCGTGTGACCGGGGAAGAGTCGTCCCTGAGTTACCGGTGGCGGGCCCGTGAACCACTGGGTGCCGGTACCCGACACGCGAATCGCGAATCCTTGACATGAGAATGCCATGGCAGTCACGAGTGAGGAATGCGGGACGCCAATCGCAGCATCGGCTGAGGCCTTCGCCGCCGCCATGGACAACCGCAGGAAGAAGTAGTCGTTGTCGGCAATGTGCAGGGCTGTATCCACCACCTCCGGGTGCCCTTGACTGGCCATGGCCATGAAGGCTGGGAGGAGCTCTCGAGTGAACAGCAGAGATGCGGCTGCGTTGCGGCTATGGAGCTCGTCGCCCATCCGCAGAGCTTTCGCCATTAGCGGCTTCAAGGGGATTCCACCCTGGCGGCGAATTGCTTCACCAACTACCGGCGCAAGGACCTCGTTCACGTGCAGGAGGCGCTCATGAACTCCGGCGTCGTAGCAGCCGTAATTGAGGCGCCGCGGTTCCTTGCCTTCGTAGAAGTTGCAGAATCCCCGGTTGCCGTTCGTGCGGTTCTCTACGACGAATACCGGCATCGACGCGGTGTAGATGCCGGCTAGAGAGCCAACTGCGCCGTAGTCGTGACAGGAGCCCACCTGGATCGCGCCGGACTCGAATTTCGCAATCGCATCGTCCCGTGAACTGGCGAGCCCCTCGAACTGTGCTCCGCCAATCAGCGCCTCCCGTTGACCCCCGTGATAGTCAGCCCATGGCAGGGGTGCACCTGATGTGAGGATGAGTGATGGCTCATAGCCAGGGAGTGCATCGATCGCTCGAGCAACATCGACGACCACCGGCTCCGCGCTCGTCATCCGGCGAAATGCCTCTGCGTTTGCCTCGTCGACTCGCGGGTCGTCCATCGAAAGGCTCATCGGGCGATGAACCCCCCGTCAACCAGGATGGTCTGAGCGGTGATGAATGAAGCCCTGTTCGACAGGAGGAACTCCACTACCTCGGCGACCTCCTCAGGTTCTCCTAGACGATTGAGCATCGCCTGCGGCGCGCACTTCGCCTCACCGCCTGACACCAACGCCATCGATGGACTCATAGGTGCGCGGATCACGCCCGGCGCCACGTTGTTCACGCGAATGCGTCTCGGTGCGAGTTCCTCGGCCAGGTACGCGGTGTAGGCAGCGACCCCTGCCTTGGTCGCGCCATATACGGATGCGCCAACGAAGCGTGCCATGTTTGCCGTGAGTGACCCGACGTTGACGATGGCACCACCATCCCTCAGGAGGGGCGCGAATGCGTCGGTACAGCGGGCAGTGCCCGCAAGGTTCACCTGGAACATCGCCAGCATCTGCTCGTCGGCGACCGAACCGAGGAGCGTGTCACGCAGGATCCCCGCGCAATTCACCAATCCAGCGAATTCACCGGCAAGTCGGGCAGCGGCCTCATCCACAGAACTACGACTTGCCACGTCCAGCACCGTTACTTCGATGCCGTGATTTCCAGACGCACTCCAATCAACCTGCTCATTGGCGGATGCCAGATCGCCCGAGATCGGCTGCCATCCGGCATCGCGCAGGGTTCGACAAATGGCCATTCCGATACAGCCGGAGCCTCCGGTTACCAACACTCGGCCGCCCGCGCCCGCCATATGCCCTCCACTCATCGCCCGTCCGGCCATTGTTGTGAGCCAGGACTTAAAGGTCAAGGCTTTAGACCAAATAGACAACCTGTCGCTGGTGGCAACTGCACTGTTACTGTCCATGACGAACGTGCCCGCTGGCGGGAGGACAGGTGAGCGCTTCAAGCCGAACGGCGGGGATGTCGCCTGTCCGGGTACAGGCGGCGCACGAACTCGTCGTCGAGCAGATCCGCACGGCAATCCTGCTCGGCCGCTACCGGCCTGGCGATTCCCTGCCCCCCGAGCGCGCACTCGCAGAGTTCCTCGATGTTTCGCGCACCACCGTGCGGGGCGCCATTGCCATCCTGGCCGATGAGGGCTTGGTCGAGGTGAAGCGTGGGCGCGGGGGCGGGTTGTTCGTGCGTCGTCGATCGGCTAGCGACGCCAGGATGCGGAGTTGGCTCGAGGCCAATCGGGATCGGCTGCGCGAGGTCTTTGAATTCCGTGAAACCGTCGAGGGTGCCAGCGCCGCACTCGCAGCCGAGCGCCGCACCGCGGCCGATCTGAAGGAAATCAAAAGGCTCTACGACGCCATGGAGTCCATGAAGAGTCCGGACGGCATGTTGCCGACGAATCCCGAGGACAGCGCCCACTTTCACAGCCTGGATACCGAGTTCCATCTGGCTGTTGCTCGAGCGTCACATAACCCATGGCTCGAGCAATCCGTCGTGACGGGCCGAATCGAGATGTTTCGCCCGGTGGGCACGCTGTTCAACAGCCTGGACGCCACCGGCGACTACCTGCACGATCGAATTCTGCTGGCGATCCAGGATGGAGATCCAAAGACTGCCGGGCGAGCGATGGCCGAACACATCAGGACCACCCTGCAGGTCCTCGAGGGCTGGATTGCCGAGGCAGCGCCAAGTCGCTCCACAAAGTAGTGAGGGTGGGAGCTCTAACGCTCCCACCCTCACTACTAGTAATACGGGCTGAACTGATTAGTTGATATCCGTGGTGAGCCCGGCATCGGTAAAGATGGTGCTGCCGATGCGGTTGTAGGTATCCGGCTTCACCTTGCGCCAGATCAGCGCGACGATGACCGGGATGATGAACACGGCGAGCGTGATCCACGGAATCAACTGCACGAAGAGGTTGTCTCCCTGCCCCGTCACAGCAGCAAGATTCCCGACGAGCAGGTAAAGCACATAGATCATGCCCGCGCCACCAACCACCGGCGCCAGGATCGTGCGGAGGAAATTCGCTGTCTCCGGATGCTGCTTGCGTACATGGAAGTACCAGATGCAGGCGATGCAGGTGAGCGTCTGCGCAAACAGCAGCATGACGGTTGCCAGGATCGCCAGCAGTAGGTACGTACCCAGGTATGGATCAATAGCCGCGAAGTAGGTGAACATCAGGATCACCAATGTCAGCACCGTCTGGAATGTCGAGGCGATGTACGGCGACATGTACTTCGGGTGCGACCGACCCAGTGCCCTGGGAAGCAGGCCGTCACGTCCGAACGCGAAGAGATACCGGGTTGCCGAGTTGTGAATGGCAAGTGCGCAGGCGAATGAACCGCCCAGTACGAACCACTCCATGCCTACGACACCCCAGTGACCCACGTAGGTCTCCATTGGGACGAACAGCAAGTCCAACGGATTTGCGCTCGTCGAGATCGCCACGGACTGCTCTACGCCGTTGCCGGCAACCGCCATCCAGGAGATGAAGGTGTAGAACACGCCGATGCCGATGACGGCGATCATGGTCGCCCGTGGCACAACCTTCTTGGGATCCTTGGACTCCTCACCGAAGATTGCCGTGGCCTCAAAGCCGACCCAGGACCAGAAGGCGAAGAGTAGGCCCAGGCCCGGCACGCCGGCACCCTCCGGTAGGCCGAGGGTATTGAAGGCATTGATCGGATTTATCGATTCGAGCATCAGGCCATTGGGCCCGCCGCCGGCGAAGAGCACGCCGAAGGCCATGATCGCCAACAACGCCAATTCGACGACGAGCACGACGCCCAAGACCTTGGCGGCCAGGGAGATATCCCGGTAGGACAGGATCCCGATCAGGATCACTCCCAGCACAGCCCAGACGATCCAGGAGATATCCAGGCCGAAGGTGTTGAGCACGGTGCCGTTGAAGAACACACCGAAGAGCGCGATTACCGCGGCCTCGATGCTGATGTAGGCGACCATGCTGATCCACCCGGTGCCTAGGCCTACTGGCCGACCGATTCCCCGTGCGGTGAAGGTGTAGAAGGCACCTGCTGCGGTGATGTGCTTAGCCATTGCAACGAATGCGACGCTGAAAATGGCAAGGATGATGCAGGCCACAATGAAGCCGGCGGGTGCACCAATTCCGTTACCGAATCCAACAGCTGCTGGAACGTTGCCTGTCATGGCGGTGATGGGGGCGGAGAAGGCCACCACCATGAAAATGACGCCCACGAGGCCTACCGCGTTCGGCTTGAGTTGGCCGTTTTGGTGACCTGTCGCTGGTGCGCCAGTGGATTGTGTCGCCACTGCTGCTCCTCCATGTCCGAGGCCGGCATGTCCGGCCAGGCTCTTGAGGTCTAGACGTTAGGCCATAAAGACCGCTATGTGGGCCAAATCACCGTTTTTCTTTCGCGTCGTCTCCGGCGCTAGAGGGCATCCAGATACCGGGCAACCTCCCAGTCGGTCACGGCCCGGGCCTGCGCTGCCAACTCCGCCTCCTTGAGTACGACAAAGTGATCGATCACATCGGCTCCCAGCCACTGCCGAGCCCGCGTACTGGCGGCGAGTGCGGTTATTGCTTCGGTCAGTGAGCGTGGGAGCGACGTCACCGACCCCGGATCCAGTGCATAGACGTCGGCATCGGTGAGCGGCGGTGGTTCGAGTCGGGCTTCGATTCCCGCGAGTCCAGCCGCCAGGACAGCAGCAGTGGCGAGGTAGGGGTTGACGTCACCTCCGGCCTGTCGTTGCTCCAGACGTGTTCCCGCCGGACCTTCGCAGATGACCCGCAGACCCGTCGAGCGGTTGTCGATACCCCAGGTCGCCGTCGTGCCGGCCCACGAGTAGGGCGCGTAGCGGCGGTAGGAGTTCGGTGTTGGCGCCATCAGTGCCGTCAGTTCTGGCATCGCAGCCAACACACCTGCCGCGAACTGACGACAGGTTGTCGACAGTCCATGTGGCTGACTGTCGTCGTAGAAGACCGTCTCGCCAGTAAGGGACCGCAGGCTGATGTGCATGTGGCTGGAGTTGCCGGCCCATGCCGCGTTGGGCTTGGCCATGAAGGTGGCCAGCAGTCCCTCTTGGCGCGCGATCTCTTTCACGCCACTCTTGAACAGGAAGGCATCGTCGGCAGCCTGGACACAGGGTCCGTAACGCAGATTGATCTCGAACTGGCCTGGGCCGGTTTCCGGATTACAGGCTTCGATCGGGATCCCGTACGCGAGCATCTGCTCTCGGATCCGCCGAGCGATCGGCTCCTGGGCCGAGCCAAGGACGACTCCGTACGTGCTGGGCACCCCTTGTAGTGGCACAAGATCGCGAGCATGCCGATGTGCCACCGTGTCTGCGGTCTCGCGCAAGAGATAGAACTCCAACTCCATGGCGCTGTAGGGCTCGAAACCCATGGCCCGAGCCCGTTCGACAACACCCTTGAGCACCCCGCGTGGATCGATGGGGACGGGACCACCATGGTGCAGCAAATGCCAATCGCAAAGCACTAGGGCGGTGTCTTCATGCCATGGCACCCGCCGCAGGGTCGACAGATCTGGGATGGCGAGGATGTCCGGGTACCCGTTGCGCTCAGTCGGGAAGTAGCCGACATGTTCGGCCGGTCGAGGAACGAGATCGGACTCATCGATGTGCATCACCCAGAACACGTCGCACAGCGGCATGCCTTCACTGAGCACTCGGGGGACCTGGTCAATTGGGATGCGTTTGCCGCGCATCACGCCATGGGTGTCGACTCCGGCGAAGATGACCGTTCGTACTCCCTCGGCAGCGAGTTCGGCCGCGACCGCCGCTGGATCACTCGTTACGTCCATCACTTCCCCTTCACGGGTTCACCTGCACAGTTGACTGCTCTTTTGCAAAGACAAATCCTCGCCAACCTGAATCGATCACGTCCTGGCACTCCTTGCGGTAGTTGCCGCAGCCATTCACGTAGGGCAGGAACACGCGGGGCTTTCCCTCCACGTTCACACCGGTGTACCAGGACTTCGCCTGCGGGTAGAGCGTCTGTGCTGCCAAGTCGTCAACGTGGTCTACCCAGTTTCGCTCTGCAGTTCGGTCAGGTTCCATGGTTCGGTAGTTATGAGTTGCCATGAACGCCAGTGCCTGACCTATGACATCGACATGCTGCTCGATCGACACCACCATGTTGCTCAGCACACCTGGGCTCTGCGGGCCCGTGATCATGAACAGGTTGGGGAAATCGTGAGTCATCAGGCCGAGATAGGTGCGCGGTCCTTGACTCCAGGCCTGTTGCAAGGTCTGCCCATCACGGCCACGAATATCGATCCCCAGCATGGCCCCTGTGATGGCATCAAAACCCAGAGCTAGCACGAGTGCATCAAGATCGACATGGCGTTCCGTTGTTTGCACACCCGCGGAGTCGATCGACACCAACGGCTCCTGTCGAAGATCGACTAAGTGCACATGGGGCAGGTTGTAGGTCTGGTAGTACTCGATATCGACACAGGTGCGCTTTGTGCCGATGTGATGAGCGGGGCAGAGAGCTTCCGCGGTCGCCGGGTCATGGACAATCTCGCGAATTCGCTCCCGGGCAAATTCTTGGGCGGTGGCATTGGCGGTCTCGTCTGCGAAGTAGTCGGTAAAGGCATGCGAGAGTGCATTGATCCCCCCTCGACGCCATCCCTGCCAGTAGCGACGCTCACGCTCCTGCTCGCTGACGTCAAACGTGGCTGTCCGGGTCGCAGGAAATGGCACACCACCGTCGGAATTACGGGCCATCTCGCGCCGAGCCGCAAAGGTTTCCCGCACCTGCGTGCGGTACTCGTCGGTGAGTGGGCGATTCTGTGCCGGCATGCTGTAGTTCGGGGTGCGCTGGAAGACCGTGAGTTCGGCGGCTTGCTTGGCGATCACCTGGATTGCTTGAATCCCGGTGGAACCCGTGCCGATGACACCAACGCGCTGGCCGGTGAAGTCCACACCATCCTTGGGCCAGTTCGAGGTGCGAAACACCTGACCGTTGAACTGATCGAAGCCTGGGATGTCGACCGGCTTGGGTTCAGAAAGATTCCCGGTCGCCATGATGAGGAAACCTGCCTGATAGGTCGGTTGCCCACTCGTAGCGACCGCCCACTGGTCGCCGACCAGCCGAGCCGTGGTGACGTTCACGCCGAAGTCAATATCGCGCAACAAATCCAGGCGTTCGGCCACGAATTCCAGGTAAGCCAGGATTTCCGGCTGCGTAGCAAAACGCTCACTCCAGGTCCACTCATCCAAGAGCTCAGGGGCGAAGGAGTAGCAGTAGTCGACACTCTCAATATCGCAGCGCGCACCCGGGTAGCGATTCCAGTACC
This sequence comes from uncultured Bifidobacteriaceae bacterium, assembly GCA_964551975.1. Lineage (GTDB taxonomy): Bacteria > Actinomycetota > Actinomycetes > S36-B12 > S36-B12 > REEB426. The sequence continues at coordinate 17,401 of CAZKFI010000016.1, forward strand.
AGGTGCCACCCACTCCGTCGCCGCGTTCCACGATCCGCGACCGCAGTCCCATTTCACGGAGTCGGAACTGCATGGCTAAACCGGCAAAGCCTGCACCAACCACCAGGGCATCCAGATGCACCCCGGTACCCACGTCCTCATGTATCGCCATCTGTGTCGTTACCGTGATTCCAGAGCCAGTGCTGCACGGAAGGCCGTGTGCACTTCATCAGCAGTCCAGGGCACTGGTGCCTGAGTGATGAAGAAGTCCTCCATCGCGAGCCTGGTGAGTTCCTCAACATCAGACTCCTGCACGCCCAACGAACTCATGAGTGGGAAATCAAGTTCGTTCAGAATCTGCTGCACGGCCTGAATTGCTCGAGTCCCGTCGGCAGGACCAGGGGGTGCCTGCATGGCGTCGGCAACGCGGTCGAGTTGCTCCGGCACATGTGCTGCTTCACGTTGGAGGACTTCAACGAGCACTAACCCCACCGTGAGGCCATGGGCTGCATGGAACATGCCACCAATCGCCTGCCCCAGTGAGTGCTCCGCCGTGCAGTCTGAGATGTTCATGGCCAGGCCAGCCATCATGCTGCCGCAAGCCATATCGGAACGCGCTCGAGCGTCTGAGCCGTTGCGATAGGCAGGCACCAGGGAACGACTAATCCTTCGGATCGCTTCGAAGGCGATTCCATCCCCGATCGGCGTTCGCGGTAGGGCGATGGTCGCGGCGATGGCCTGAGCCAGCGCATCAACTCCGGCAAATGCGGTCGTCATCGCCGGGGTGGTGTAGGTAAGCACTGGATCCACGAGGGCAAACTGCGCACGCAGTAACGGGTGTGCAATTCCCGACTTAGTTCCATTCTCCGGGTCCATGATCACGGCCCCGCCAGAGACCTCAGATCCAGTACCGGCTGTTGTGGGTAACGCGATGAGTGGAATGACTGGCTCCGGATAGCTGCGATCTGAGGCCAGGAAGCCGCGGAAATCCGTACCCTGTTGCGCGCAAAGCCGAGCTGCCTTGGCCGTGTCGATCACCGATCCACCACCGATCGCGATGATGGCCGCCGGTCCCGTCGCAGTCACGGCGGCAATGGCCTCATCCACCATGGCAATGGTCGGCTCACCTGGCGGCTTCTCATGGATTGCCAGGTCGACACCGCTGCTCCGAAGCCGCGCCACCGCATCGGCGACCGCGGGGCTGAACCCCATAAGGCCGGCGTCGATAACAAGCAGTGCCCGGTCGGCTGCGATGCCGGCCATTACGTCTGCGAGTTGATGGCTGACGTTGTCTCCAAAGATGATGCGTACCGGTAGGTGATTGCGGAAGGGATCGACTCCCACCGGTGCCGTCATCAGTTCTCCTTCAATCTGTTAGACCGTCATCGTTGACAGCCGTGCTATTTGGATTAAAGATTAGTCCTTTAGAGTTCGGTGAGTGGAGCGGGTCGGAGAGGAGTGCGGGTGAACTCGGCTGACGCGTATGGCCAGACACCGTTTCGCGTAGCCATCATCGGTGCGGGCTTCAGTGGCATCGCGGCAGCCATCGCCCTGCAGCGGCGCGGACTGGCCTTCGAGATCTTCGAAGAGGCTGAGGGCATCGGGGGCACCTGGTGGAAGAACCGGTACCCGGGAGCCGAAGTCGACCTGGAGTCGATCATCTACTCCTTTTCCTATGCGCGTCACGACTGGAGTGGAACGCACGCATCCTGGGATGAGCTCCAGCGTTACCTTGAGGGGGTTGCGCAGGAATGGCAACTCACTCCCCACGTTCACTTTAAGGAACGAGTGCACAGCGCCCGTTGGTCGCAGGTGGACGGTGGCTACCACCTGGTCACCTCCAGTGGGACGAACCATGGAATCTTCCAAGGGCTCATCAGTGCGGTGGGCTTCCTCAACGTGCCGATCGTTCCACCCTTTGCTTCCGCTGACCATCAATTCCCCGGAACCGTCTGCCACACGTCAACATGGCCCGATGGGTTGACGATGGACGGACAGTCGGTCGCCGTTGTTGGAACAGGGTCCTCAGCCGTGCAGATTGTGGAAGCTGCAGTCGATTCCGCTCGTGACGTCACGATCTATCAGCTCGAGCCCAACTGGTTGCTCCCCAAACTCAGCCGACCGTTCACGCAAGACGAACGACAGGGCAATAGCCGCTGGCTCACCTATTGGTGGCGCCGCGGAACCATGTACTGGTCCTACGACCGCCGTCAGGACCGAACACAGCATGCACGTACCAACGGTCGTGCCCACCGTCGTCGGCAGGCACTTTCCTTGGCGTATCTCCAGGATTCCCTCAGTGACCGACCCGATCTCATCCCCCTGGTCACCCCGGATTTCCCATTCGAGGGTCGACGCACCGTCGTCAGTGACACGTACTACCCGTCCTTGAAGAACCCCAAGGTCACCCTGGTTCCGCGGGGCGTCACCGCCCTAACACCTGAGGGTGTGCAGGATGCCTCAGGCGAAACAAGGCCATTCGACATTGTGGTTCTGGCAACCGGGTTCGATGCCGCGAACTACTTGGCGGGCCTGCAGGTGGTTGGGCGTGACGGCCAGGACCTGCACCAACAGTGGCGGCAGGAACCTGAGGCCTTCTACGGGATGATGGTGCCTGGCTTCCCAAACTTCTTCATGATGTACGGCCCGAATACCAACGCCATCCCTCTGGTGTCGTTCTACCAAGCCCAGGCAACGTTCATTGCCAAGACATTGGCTCGGGTGCGCCGCAAAGGATTCCGCTGCGTCGAGGTGAAGGAAACCGCATTTCGTAACTTCAATAACCTGCTGCAGCGGCAGTTGGCTAAAACTGTATGGGCACAGACGCAGAGTTATTTCAAAGCAGGCACCGGCAAGGTCGTATCGCAATGGCCCTTTAGCGCAACGCGCTACATCCTGGGCACCAAGGTTGCTCGCTTGGTTTCCCTTGACTATCGACGATGAAGTAGCAGCTCAGCACCGAGGTATCCCGCCAACAGTGCGTAGGCGACATCGGCGATCACCGCGTGGTCCGGCGCGAATCCTGGATGATGCAGCCCACCATGGGAGCTATCGACACCCACGAACATCATGAGGGAAGGCATGACCTCGGCGTAGTAGGAGAAATCGTCCGCACCCATCGATCTGAAGTCCTCATCCAAGCGATAACTGCTGGCGCCAATCACTGAGGTTGTCAACGCGGTGAGTTCCGCATCATTGACCAGAGCTGGCTCCCCTAGGTGCAGGGAAAACGTTGCCTGACACCCGTAGGCGGCTGCCGTTGACACAGCCACCTGCTCAACGCGGGAAATCAGCAGTGCTCGCACATTCGCATCCAAGGCGCGAAGAGTTCCCTTTGCCTCAGCGTGATCCGGAAGTACATTTGCCGCTGAGCCTGCCTGCACCGAACCGATGGTCACGGCAGCCGACTGCATCGGATCGACATTACGGGCGACCACCTGCTGAAGAGCGGTCACCGTTGCGGCCAGGGCCAGCACAACGTCGTCGCAACGGTGGGGGTAAGCACCATGTCCAGGTCGACCTTGAATCGTGATCGTGAACTCATCAGCCGATGCATTGACCGCTCCCGGCGTGCACGAGATCACTCCGGCAGGCAGCGCCGGCTGCAGGTGCGCTGCGATAACAGCCTCCACCTCCACTGCACGCAGTACCCCAGAGTCGATGACGTCTCGGGCACCCGAGGGCGGCTTCTCTTCGCGTGGTTGCAGGATGAGTGCGACCGCAGGCCGATCAGCGGCGTTGGTACCAGCCTGAAGGGCTCGCACCACAGCAACCGCAGCGGCTGCATGGACATCATGACCACAGGCATGCATGACGCCCGGCTGTTTGGACTGCCACGGAACACCAGAATCTTCAGTAATAGGCAGCCCGTCCAACTCGATTCGAAGGCCAATACGCGGCTTGGTCCCGACCCCGACCAAGACTCCACCGGTCTGGGCTGTGCCACGGAATTCCAGGTCCGGAAGACTCGCGCGAATCCGATCACGGGTTCCGTGCTCGGCACCGGATAATTCCGGCCACTGATGCAGGTCAGCACGCAGTGCTGCTACTGCGGGCAACTCGTCACGGATGGCGTTCACCAGGGCAGCGATGTCCCGCGTACTCCCAGTGTTCGACGTTTCCAGAGAGCTCACGACGTACCCGTCAGGATGTCGCCTTGGATCCCGTACACCCGCACGGCGTTCTGGACGCCCATCATCTGCGCCACCTTGATCGCATCCGCATTGGACCATTCACCCTCGCGAACCCAGGAACGCAGGAGCCGGAACATGCCTCGACGCCACCACAGTGCCCCGAGGAAATGCAACTCGGCGGGCCCCCATGCATCAGACGAGAACATGACCTTGGCAAATGGGGAGAGTTCGATCGACTCCGCGATCACCTCAGGGGAACGGCTTCCGGTGTAGTTCACGCCGAGGCCAACGTCCAGGTACACGTGTGGGAATACCTGGGCAAGGTATCCCGCATTGCGCTGGAACGGATAGCAGTGCAGGAGCAGCACATCCATGCCGCTGCTTTCGACCAGTCGCAGCCAATTCGTGAGTAGTAGCGGGTCGCACCGATGCAGATCAAGGTCTGGGTCCCCGTAGCCGGTGTGCAGTTGCAGCGGCAGTGCGAGGTCCGCTGCTATCCAGATCCCGGCCCGAAGCAGCGTCGGGTCACTTACCCGGGCTGTGCCGGATGCGGCAACTTCCCGGAGCCACCGCTCCACGGCACTGTGCACTTCCCCGGGATCGGGGCGTACGGGATCAAAGTCGAAACCGAATCGGTAGGCAATGATCGATTTCAGGCCGACCGCCGTGGACGCACGGGCGGTGAGCCGCTCCTGAACCAGCGGCATGAACTCGCTCGCCATGGGTGACTGCAGAGCAACCTCCTCCATCACCGATTCGATACGCACAATCTCCTTTGTCGGGATATCGCTGAGCTCATGCATCTGCTGCGGGCTGAGGATGTCATCACCGCGAAAGCCGGTCTCCAACAGGAAGCAGCCGATCCCACTGGCCTTAAGCAAGCGTCGAGTCACCTCGACCCCGCCAAGTTCAAGGCGGCGTTGCACGTACTCCTCGGCCGAAGCATGTGTTGGCAGATCCAACACCGGTGCGCACCAGCGGCGAATGGCGACCCCGACTTGAGAGTCAAATACGGTCATCCACTCAGGAACTGGGCGATCCGACTCGGTGAGCATCTCCTCGAGGGCAAAGCGCGGTAGGTCGTCGGTGGTTGCCCCGTGCACATGGTGATCAACGAGCGGTAGCTCAGTCAGGGCCTGGATCAGGTCACCATCGGCATCGTCAACCATCAATCCCTGCGACCAGGTCCGGTCGGCCGAAGTTTGATCCATCAAGAGCCCTCCTCCATGAACAACAGCCCGTCTTTCGTAAGTAAACAGCCCGTCTCAATCAATAGACATCGGCGAATCGACGACACTGCTCAACTGCAGGCAACGCCGAGACGGCGTCAATTTCGGCGCGCTTGACTGCCAGATAGGTGCTCAACAGTGGTTCCCCCAACCAACCAGCCAGGACGGCATCCCGCTCGAGATGGGCGAGCGCACTCTCGAAGTCCGATGGCAGGGGTTCGACTCCCGCCAGGTCCGACTCGCTGGTGCCCTCGGGCCACACCGTGGGCACTGGGAGGTCCTGGACGAAGCCCTGAAGTCCAGCCTGGACCACCGAACCCAGGACCAACCAGGGGTTGCCTGTTCCATCGGCTGCTCGGTATTCCAGGTGCAACTGATCCTGCGGCTGCCTTCCAGCGAAGGTCAGCACTGGGCAAATGCGCAGCAGAGCTTCCCGATTGCGCTCACCAACAAATGCCCCGCCCGCACTCCACCGATGCGGAGTCAACCGGAGGTAGGAGACCGTGCTTGCCGCAGAGAGGCCCACAAGGGCACCGGCATGAGCCTGCACACCTGCGGCAAATCGCAGTGCCGCATCCGATAGCAGCCCTGGACCGCCAACGTCATGCATGACGTTTCGCCCCTGCTCATCCACCAAGGACAGGTGCAGGTGGACACCATTGCCCACGTCCTCGGGATCCAGGATCGGGGCAAAGGTGGCGCGACGACCCATGCTGCTCACGGTGTCCCGAACTGACTCGCGCAGCAGGATTGCGCGATCGGCAGCGGCAATGCCCAGAGCGGGTGCGATCGTGACCTCGAATTGCCCTCGGCCGTATTCCGGCAACCAGTTCTGGGGAAGTAGACCAGCCGTGTGCAGGTTGCTCACGATGTGTGAGCCAAGCGGTTCGGCTCCGCGCAGACGCGCCAGAGAGAACGCCTGATCGGCCCCAGCCGGCTGCAACATGAACTCATGCTCGAATGACGCCAGCACCCGCAGACCCGTCTGGCGGTGGAAATCCTCAAGGGTCCGCCGACACAGTGATCGAGGGCACGCCGACCACGGCTCACCGTTCATCGTGACCTGGTCTGCCAGGTACACATCCAGCGCCGGTCGATCCGCGGTGGCCGCGAGTTGGGTCCGTGTTGTCGGGTCAGGTAGCAGGCGCAGATCACCTACCGAACCAAAGGAGTTCTCGGCGATGGGGTCAAAGCAGGTCAGGGCCAGGTCGGCCGGCACCCAGCCCACACCGACCTGCAGTGCGTCCTGGAGCTGGTCGGGCGGGAGGGCCCTGCCACGCACCACTGCTGCCAGGTCACAGGTCCCAATGAAGGTCATTTCCGTCACTTCACCACTCCCTTCCCAGGAAGTGCTTAGCATGCCGCTATGCCTGGTTTGCGGATTGATGGCCCGGGTACCCGACGGCTTGCCTTCGGTACCGCACTGACGCTGATCGGTGCATTGGGTGTTGCTGTCAGTGTCGCTCCACCCGCCGGTGCCACTCGGGTCTGTATCGAATACCTGGACGGCTACCGCTGTGAAACCTTCCGGGAGCCGACACCGAAAGCGCCCGGCAATACCCGAGGCATGACGATGTCGATCACTCCACAGGTGCTCACTGGAACCAACGAGTTACAAATCACTGGTGGGAGGTTTACCAAGGGTGAGGTTGTTCGAGCGTGGGTGTACAACATCTTCGGTCAAGGTCGCATGTCAGCGCTCACGAATGTCTACGAAGCCAATAAGAAGGGGCGGGTGAGCATCACCTACGCTCCCTCAACCACGCTCTACGAGGCCTCCTGGGGTCAGCCCTACATGTGCATGCGTGGTGAACGATCCCTCAAGCTTGCCTGCGCCCCATTCAGCATCGCCGACTCCAGTGCACCCAATCCGCAGCCCACACCCACTTCCCCTGGCACGCCAGGTAGTCCCTCGGCACCGACGAGTCCATCGACGCCAGCCAGTCCGTCACCTTCATCAAGTGGCAGCCTGGCTCCTGGCTGCATCGATGCCGGGTTCACGATCATCTGCACCAACTAGTCACCCAAGGACAACAGACAGGGAGTGCATGATGCGCTCCTGCTCAGGGAAGGGCCGCTGAAGATCGCCATGGGAAGCTTCGCCGAATCCATCACCGTCGAGGACCTGGAGCGCGATCCCTATCCGATCTTCGCTCGACTGCGAGCTGAGGAACCGGTCGCTCGGGTCCCGGCGGTGAACTGCTGGTTGGTTACCCGCGCAGCTGAGGTCGAGGTGGTCTGCACGCGAACTGAGTGGTTCACGGCGCAAGCACCTGACTCACCGGTCGATATCTCATTTGGTGGACGCACCTTGATGACGATGGACGGCGATGAGCACCTAGAACTGCGGCGAAGCCTCGATGCCAAATTTCGACCACGAGTAGTTGCTACCTACATCGACGATCTCGTCACGCCCATCACCCAGCAGTACCTGGAGCAGCTGCTGACCAAACCAGTACGAACTGCCGAACTGATGAGTGAGTACTTCGAGCCCATCAGTGTGCTGAGTTTGGGTCGTGTCCTCGGCCTCGGACACCTCAGCGCCCAGACACTGCAGGACTGGTTCCACGGATTGGCGATGGGTGCCACCAACTTCGAGCAGGATCCGGGCAAACAGGCGATCTCAGATACGACCGCAGCGCAGATCGATGCTCAACTACGACCCCTCATGACGAGACTGCAGACCGAACCCGATGACTCCACCATCGCAGCCATGCTCACCTCAGGTTGTCCCGTGGGGGGTTTCCGCAGTATCGAACAGGTCATGCCGTCGCTCAAGGTGATCCTGCTTGGTGGAATGCAGGAGCCTGGCCATGGCGCAGGGGCATGCCTGGCCGCTCTGCTACTGCACCCCGAACAGTTCGCCTGGCTCCGCGCACATCCGCAGCACTGGGACGACGCGGTACACGAAGCACTGCGGTGGATTGCTCCGATCGGCACGCAACAGGCCACCGCAGTTGTCGATGTCGAGCTCGCCGGCAGGCTCATTCCTCAGGGTGACCTCGTTTCGGCCGTGGTCTCTAGCGCCTGCCACGACGAGTCCTTGTTCACTGAGCCAGGTCGGTTCGATATTCATCGACCCCGCCGACCGAATGCCGCGTTTGGATACGGACCACACTTTTGTGCCGGGCATCAGTTCGCTCGGGACCTGGAGCGAATCAGCCTGAGCATGCTCGTTGAAGCACTCCCCGATCTGGAACTTACCCAGCCGGTTGAGTTCCGCGGTTGGGAATTCCGTGCACCAACCGCGCTACACGTGCGCTGGTAACAGTTACGCCACCGGCGCACGTGCCATGAGTTCCTTGCGGTATGGGGCGAGGTCCTTCGTGCGATCGATTCCCACCACCCCAACCAATCCGGTCTCATCCCGGTATTCCGCGATACAGGGCTCATCCGCAGTGCCTGAAGTGATGCTGATCTGCGTGGCTAGCCCCGGCATTCCGAAAGATTGAATGGTCGTGTCGTACTGGTCCGACCAGAACGAAGGCAGCGCCGTAAACGGAGAACGTGATGGGGAACGTCCAGTCAGCAGTGCTGCCAGGGTGGCACCTGCTCGTCGACCAGTTTCCGTCGGCATGTTCCAGTGCTCTACTCTCCGCGCTACCGGCCCGAAGAGTGCATTCGGATAACGGGCGATGTCGCCTGCCGCAACTACGGCGGCGTCCGTACCGATAACTCGCATGTCCGCGTCCACAAGGACTCCATCTGAGAGATCCAGCCCGTTCCCTTCCAGCCATTCGACATTGGTGACCGAGCCCACGGCTTCGATCAGGACATCCGCCGGAAGTTCGGTGCCGTCACTGAGTGTCACCGATCGCACGCGATCATCGCCGTGACAGCTGTCGAGCCCGTGGCCAAGGTGGAAGTGCACCCCATGGCTCTCGTGCCGGCGGCGCATTCCTGCCCCAAGCTCGATACCCAGTGGTCGCACCATGGGCTCGGGGTCAATGGCCACCATGTGCACCGTGGCACCTAATGTGCGCGCAGTCGCAGCGACCTCACAGCCGATGAATCCCGCACCGAGAATCACGACATTGGTGCCAGCGCTCAGCATCGGACGCAATGCACGTGCATCGTCAATGGTGCGCAGCACCACACGCCCTGCCTTAGGGCCTGGAATGGGTAACAGGCGCGGTCGGATGCCGGTGGCTACAACCAGTCCATCAAATTCCCGCGTTGACCCGTCACCTAGGTGGACCTGACGATCAGTCAGGTCCACATGTTGGACCGGCTGGCCTAGCAGCCAGGTCACCTCGGCAAGGCTTTCGCGGCGGCGGAATTCCAGATCATTCGGCTGCACGCCGGCCAGCAGTGCTTCCTTAGAGAGCGGTGGGCGGTTGTACGGCGGGTACTCCTCGTCACCGATTACGGTGATCGGGCCGTCGTATCCGTTCGCTCGTAGAGATTCAGCAGTGCGCAGACCGGCCAGCCCGGCACCAACGATCAGGGCGCCTGCCACGACTACGTAATCGTGATTGCCTGCATCGGGCACACATCCGCCGCGGCCTCGACATCACTGCGCCGAGCGTCGTCAACTTCTTTCACGAACTTCAACTTGCCTTCATCGTCCAACTCGAAGACGTCGGGTGCCTCGTAGCAGCACTGCCCGTAGTTCTGGCACAGGTTCATATCCACAGTGATCTTGACGGTCACGAAACGAATTCCTCTCTGCTGGTGAAACCCGATTATCACTCACTTGACTGTGGTTCGACCCGCGATGGATACAGGTCCTTGGAAGGCGTCCGGATGCCGCGAAACTCCCAATCACCGCCTAGGGCCGTTGAGATGACCTCTTCACTCTCCGTTGGTTGCGCACCAACGTCAGTGCGCACTGCAGTCGGCCCATCAACGATGCGGTTGACCAAGGTTCCTAGGCCCTCAACTTCAACCTCAACGACATCACCGGGCTGAACGGGTCGGGAGAAAGCCGGTGTACCCGAGAACAGCAGATCACCCGGTACCAGCGTGATGAGGCGCGCGATGTCGGCTACCAGGTAGTGCATGTCCCATTCCATTTCGGCGGTCGTTGAGTTCTGCTTCACGACGCCATTCACCCGCGTTTGAATGCCCTTATTGCGGAAATCCCAATCCGTCACAAGTCCGGGACCGACTGGTGCCAAGGTGTCGCTGCCCTTGACGCGCAGCATCGAGCCCGCGTCGGTGTCACGGAAATCGTGCAATCCGTAGTCGTTGCCCACCGTGTATCCGGCGATGTAGTCAGCCGCTTCGTTCGGTGCGATATTTCGACAGGTCTTACCGATTGCGATCACAATCTCACCCTCGTAGTTGAGCCACTTGCACCCAACGGGTCGAACGACGGCAGCGTTATGGGCGTTGAGCGCGGTAATCGGCTTATGGAAATAGGTAGGCGCCGGTGGAAGCCGGGTCATGAATTCATCGGTGCGGGATTGGTAGTTCAAATGCACGCAGATGATCTTGGTCGGCTGAGTTGGCGGCAGGTGGATAGCTTCGGTCACGCCGATGGTTCGTCCGTCGGCAGCCACCAATTCATCGCCCCGTCGCACCACCTGGCAGGGGTAACCGTCAAGCAGGATCCGGCGGTACTCGGTCATGCCGCCACCGCGTCCTTGGTCCACCCTGCTGCTGGGCGGTCAAACCACAGGTGCACCTGGCCGGTGCCGATGGAGTTCTCGTACTGGCTGTACAGGCGACCCGGCGCGATGACGGCATCTTCGCCAAGTGCCCCGATCATCATCAGATAGTGCGCGAAGCGGGCCTCGGGTTTGTAGTTGAGGAATTCCGGCATGGTTTCCAGAACCCGGGCATGGTCACCCTGCTCGAACCAGCGAATCCGCTCCTCATCCGCAGCCCGTGCCTGTGGGGTGAAAATATGTGATGGATCGCTTGCCTCGTGACTGCGTAGTTCGCGCAGCGGCCAGAAGGTGTGGGAGAGGGCTCCGGAGGCGATGAGGATGACGCGACGCTCCGACTTTGTGATTGCCGCTTTGATGGCGCGGCCGGCCCGCAGGAAATCTTCAGTTTCCCCGGTCTGGCACACGCTGACCGAGATCCACCGCTTGTCGTCCAGACCGCGGCCGAGGAAATCCCACAGATTGACCGTGGCATAGAAGATCGGCAAGTACGGGTCGTCGATCGGGGTCATCCAGGTGCCTGCTGCCTCACCCTCGGCGCCGATCGCGCGGGCCAGATCAGGATCACCGCGGAAGTCGTACGGGATGCGGGTCATACCGCGGGGTAACTCTTCTGAGGTGAACAGGCCTGCGCGCCGATCCTGGGCGGTGACCACGAACTCCACCGTGGTTGCCCAATGTGAGTCCAACACGATGACCGTGTCGTAATCGAGTTGGTCGAAGACCTCAGTTCGTAGTCGATGCAGGCCTGGAACCAGGGAGATTTCCTGGCCCTCGTTGAGTTCCTTGCGGATCCTCTCGGGCAGCATGATCGTTGGGACATGTGCCAGCAGTCCAGCACCTACGACCTCGCCCATGGCTACTCCTTCCAGCCGTTCGGAGAGAAGACAGTGTTTTTGACATCGGCATAGAAGTCGAAGGACCACAGGCCGCCCTCACGCCCGATCCCCGACTTACGTGACCCACCGAACGGGGCGGCGAGGTCACGCACGAAGAAACAGTTGACCCAGATAGTGCCGGCAACGAGGAACTTGCAGAAGTCCTCTGCCCGCTGACGGCTGCCGGTCACCACGCACGCAGCGAGGCCATAGTCGGTGCCGTTGGCCAACTGCAGTCCCTCGTCATCCGTTTCGAAGGTCTGCATCGTGAGAACTGGACCGAAGACCTCCTGGGTGAGGATCTCACTTCCGGGCTGTGCGTCAGCAATCAATGTGGGCTGGAAGTAATGGGTGCCCAGCGCACTGTTGCGTCCGCCACCGAACACAACACGCGCACCTGCCTCACGCGCCCGGGTGACGAATCCTTCAACTCGCGCGAGGTGATCCAGGTGAATGTTGGGACCGATCTGCGTTTCCTCATCACGTGGATCACCCTGACGAATACTCGCTGCGCGCTCAGCAAAACGAGCAGCGAACGCCTCTGCGATGCCACGTTGCACGAGCAGGCGGGTACCGGCCAGACATACCTGCCCGGCGTTGTCGTACTGCTCGATAGCGAGGTCTACCGCGAGGTCGAGATCGGCGTCATCCAGGATCACCGTCGGACTTTTGCCACCCAACTCGAACGAGCAGGGCACGAGGTTTTCAGCCGCAGCATGCGCCACCTTTTTTGCGGTGGGCACTGAGCCGGTGAAGCAGATTCGGGAAATCCCCGGGTGCGCGGCCAGTGCCGCGCCTGCCTCCGGTCCCAATCCCTGTAACACGTTGAACACCCCAGCTGGCAGCCCTGCGTCATGCGCCAACTGGGCGAAATAGGAAGCCGTCAGCGGGGCCCACTCCGGTGGCTTCAGTACGACGGTGTCGCCCGATGCCAGGGCTGGCCCGATGCGCCAGGTTGCCAACATGAGTGGGGCATTCCACGGCGTGATGATGGCTGCCACGCCGGATGGATCCCAGCTCACGTGATTGGTATGGCCGCGGGTCTCGAAGATCGGGTGTCGTAGCTGCTCGACGGCATAGTCCGCGAAGAATCGAAGGTTCATCACCACACGGGGCATCACCCCACGTCGATGTGAACGCAGCAGGGAACCGTTATCGGCGGTCTCTAACTGCGCGAGCTCCTCGAGATGAGCCTCAACGTTGTCGGCGACGCGATGCAGGATCGCACCGCGCTCCACGGACGAGAGTCGGGCCCAGGCCGGAAAGGCAGCGCGCGCCGCAGCGACTGCCGCATCGGCCTCAGCCTGCCCGCCTCTCGCCACCTCCGCCAAGACTCGCCCATCGATCGGCGAAACATCGGTGAAGGTCTGCTCCGATGAAACGCGTTGGCCGCCGATCCAGTGCCGGGTATCCACCTGAACGCCGGCAACGGTTGCGGTCTCCACCTACGCCTCCTTAGCCGATTCGTTCGGCCCCTAATGGATTTGCAGGATAGTGCACCACGCGAGCGGCGTCCGACTTTTGATCAGCTCGCAGTCTCGGCGGCTTGCACGAGCGCCCGCAACATCTGGGCTGCGGCCCCGAGATCACCCTCGCCGATATGCCTTGCCAGGTGGCGTTCTTCGTGATTAAAGGCCGGGAAAAGGCGCTTCATGAGCCGACGGCCCGCCGGGGTCAAATTGACCAGAACCAGTCGACCATCCCGCTCGCTGCGTGTCCGAGTGACGAGCTCATGGTTTTCCAGGGTGGTGAGTACGCCACTGAGCGTCGCCTTGGAGAATCCGCCCTCGGCAGCAATCTGGCGTGTCTCAATGGGTTCCCAGATCCAGGTCACCCAGAGCACCACGAAGGCCGTCCAGGTGAGGTCCGACTTGGCCAGCACCGTGCGCTCTAGGTGATTTCGCACGGCGTTGGAGGCGCGGAAGAGATTCGAAATCACTGCCATGGCTTCGAAATCCAGGTCAAGGTCACCGAGTTTTGAGGCAACCGCCCGCTCTGTCTCACCAAGGGTGTGCGAGCCCGCCATACCCGAAGTCTGCCAATCCGGTACCTGGAACGCGAGGGGGCGTCTACAGTGGGTGATGATTCGGGTCCGAACGAGTTTGCGGCTACTCCGCTCTCGGACGGCCGTTGGGTCCAAGGGGATTGGAGGAGGCAGCATGGCCTCAATGACAGTTGCGAGTTTGGCGGACAACGATCTCTTCGCCAACGGTGCGCCCTGGGAAGTTTTCGCCGAACTCCGGCGCAATGATCCCGTCTCCTGGCAGGAGGAAGCTGCTCCCAATCACGGCTTCTGGGCAGTGACCCGATACGAGGACATCATGACCGTCCTCATGGACACGCAGACCTATTCCAGTGAGATCGGTGCCACCGCACTGGAGGAGCTCGATGCCAGCCAGATCGAGATTCGCAAATCCATGCTCGACATGGACGGTGAGCGGCACCGCGCACTTCGTAAGTTGCTGCAGTACGACTTCACCCCACGCGCGCTTGCCGTTTATGAAACGTTCCTACGTGGCCTCACTGCGAACACGGTGGATGCGGCATTGCAGCAGGAGCGGTTCGACTTCGTTGCCGAGGTAGCGGCTGACTTTCCCATTCGCGTGCTGGCAAAGCTCATGGACGTCCCTGAGGCCGATATTCCCCAGCTCATCAAGTGGGGGAACCGGATGGTGGGAAATACCGATCCGGAACATGCTGATGTCCTTCTTGATAGCGACGAAAGTGAAAAATACCGAGACCTACCCTTCCGCAGTCCCGCGGCACTTGAGGTATTCGACTATGGATTCATGCTTGCCAATGCACGAAGGGGCGGTGACGGCGTCGACATCGTCTCCCGCCTGGTGAACCAAGTTCCCGTTGATGGTCGACCCTTGGACGATCGCGACTTCCGCAACTACTTCCTGCTGCTCGTCATCGCTGGTAACGAGACAACGCGTCACACGATCTCGCACACGATGAATAACCTGATCAACAACCCCGAGGCAATCGCTCTGCTGCGTGCCCAGCCCGAGTTGATCCCTTGGGCGGTGGAGGAGTTCCTCCGCTGTGCCTCGCCGGTCTACCACATGCGGCGCACGACGACCAAAGACACCGTGCTGGGGGGACGCGAGATCAAGGCCGGCCAGAAGGTCGTCTGCTGGTTTGCTTCGGGTAATCGCGACGAGGAAGTCTTCATCGATCCGATGCGATTCGATGTCACGCGCAAACCCAATGAGCACATGGCCTTCGGACGTGGCGGGCCACATATGTGCCTAGGTAATTCACTGGCACGGCTGGAAATCCGCATCATGTTCGAGGACCTGCTGGCACGCCCGGTGGAGATCACCCGCGATGGTGAGATCGACTACCTACGTTCGAACTTCATCCACGGAATCAAACGCTTCCCTGTGCGCGCCGTACCTCGCTAAGCAGCAACAACCTGATCAAGGAAGTTGTTCACTAGGCGTCGTGCCCGGTCGGCAGCTCGATTCTCCTCCGCCTTCGTGAAGGCAAGCAGCAGGTCCGGGTCCTGGCCATCCTTGGCGATGAGGGTGCGACCGTCGGTCTCGAACCAGGATGCGAGTGCCTCAGCGGTGACCTCGGGATGGAACTGCAGGGCGAGGTTTCGGCGCAACACGAATGCCTGTGATGCACGAGGGGTACGAGCAATCTCGCGGGCCCCTGGAGGAAGCGACCAACGGTCATAGTGGAACTCAAACCAAGGTCCTGACTCGACAAGGTCCGGTTCATCCGTCCAGATACTTGTCCAACCGATCTCACAGTCCGGTGCGCGTTGCACGCTGCCCCCATGGGCTCGGGCAAGAATTTGCCCGCCGAAACACAGGCCCAAGACCGGCACGCCTGCGGAATCCGCATCCCGTAGCCACTGCAACTCCGGCAGGAGCCAGTTGCCGATCCGGTCGTCCTCCCATGCCCCCCAGGGCGACCCCATCGGCACCAGCACGTCGTAGTCCGTGGGGTCAGGAAACGTAAAAGGTTGATTCGGCTCGTAGTAGTACTCCTCGCCGACCACCAGCAGTTCAGCAATGTCGTAGCCACGATCTGCGAAACCATCCCCCACCGGTCCCGGTGGGCTGAGATGATCATGCTGCAGAAACAACACCCGCATGGCGCTCCTGACTCGTGGTTCAGCAGATTCCGCAAAATCCGCCCGTGACGGCCCTTCGGCCTCTAGTATTCCGGAAATCGTTGGTGTCCGAACGATCTACTCAACAAATTTCGCGAACCTCACTTGAGACTAGGTAAAGAGGGAGTCATGGCCGCCGACCTAACCGAGATCCGGACGGACCTGCAGGCCCAAGACATCGACATTCTGCGGCTTGTTTACGCAGACGTCCTGGGCATCAACCGATCCAAGGACCTCATGGTTTCCCAGTTGGAGCGCGCAGCCGCACATGGACCTGCCTTCTGCCAGGGCGTATGGGTGACCAACACCCGCGGCGGCGTGCTCGACGGGCACGGCAGTATCTCCGAGGGATTACCGGACCTCGTTTCGCGACTGGATCCCAGCACCATCCGGTCGATGCCCTGGGAACCCGGCGTTGCGATGGCCATTGCTGATGCCTTCGAGCCAGATGGCACCGACTCACCTGTGGCTCCACGCTCTGTCCTGCGACGCATTGTTGAGGAGTTTGCGAAGTCAGGGTTCACACCCATCGTGGGACCTGAGCTGGAGTTCTACCTGGCCGAGCAGGAGGGCGACACCTGGCAGCGAGCTCTGAACAAAACTGGACGCGTCTACACCACCGGCACCTATGTGGACCCAGGTGGCACCTTCCTTCGCATGCTGCGCATGGTGGATCAGTTCGCCATCGGCGCCTTCGCTGGCAATCACGAGTTCTGTCCATCGCAGTACGAGATCAACCTGTGGCATAGCGAAGCGTTGGACGCGGCCGACCGAACGTTCCTCCTGAAGACCGCAGTTCGAGATATCGCCGCACAGGATGGCCTCTTAGCCACCTTCCTCGGCAAGCCCTGGAATGACGAAGGGGGAAGCGGGTTCCACGTGCACTTCTCGGTGAACGACGCTAGCGGCGTCAATGCCATGCACACCGGAGGCGAGGAACTCTCGGCAACAGCCCTTGCCATGATCGCGGGCATCATCGAACACTCTGCCGCGCTCTCGGCACTGACCAATCCGACAATCAATGCATTCAAGCGCCTCGGCCCCGACACACTGGCGCCTTACCGCGCCAACTGGGGCTACGACAACCGCAGCACGATGATCCGCGTACCCCCTGAGCGAGGCCAGGGCACCCGATTGGAGTTGCGTATTGGTGACGGTGCCGCAAACCCATACGTTGTGATTGCGGCGGTCCTTGCTGCTGCCCTCGATGGGATTCGCCGCAACCTGACCCCACCGGATGCACTTGCCGGCTGGACCTACGAAGACACCTCGGCGCCGGTCCTGCCGATGACCTTGGCAGCAGCCCTGGATGCCCTAGCTTCGGACGAGGCACTGCGCGCCATGCTCGGCACGGTCTTCGTCGAAACTTTCGTCACCTTGAAGCGCGATGAGATCCAGCGGTACCTCGACGAGGGCGGAAACCTCGAGGACCGAGAGGTGTCGGCCTGGGAGCTCGCCGAATACCTCGAGGACTACTGACGCTCGGGGCGCCAACAGACTTGGCCAGAACAACGAACCTGGCCAGGGCACATCACAGCTAGCGTGAGGAGGACACGTGGCCGATCTACAACCAGCACCACCAGAAAAAGCTGACACCACACTGAGTCGGGGTCGACTCGGTGCACTAGCAATCGTCTTCTTTGTCGTTGCCGCCGCTGCACCGCTGGTCGGTATGACCGGTGGCGTCCCAGTAGCCATCGTGCTGGGCAACGGCGCCGCGGTACCAGGGACCTACCTGGTCGTCGGTGTGGCACTGCTGATCTTCAGCGTTGGCTATGCCGCCATGAGCAGCAAGGTGACCAACACGGGAGCCTTCTTTGCCTACGTTGGTCGTGGCCTTGGTGTGGTCTCCGGCGTTGGGTCGGCGTTCGTCTCCCTCATCGCCTACATCACGATTCAGCTGGCGATTTTCGGCTTCTTCGGTGCTGTGATGGCCGGACAGATGTTCTACAACTTCGGCATTGAACTGCCCTGGTACGCGTGGTCGTTCCTGGCCTGGATCGTCGTCCTGCTGCTGTCGATCCTTCGTGTGGACGTCGGTGCCAAGGTCCTGGGGGTACTCCTCGGCCTGGAGATCCTGTCCCTTCTGGTCCTTGGCGTTGCCGTGCTGGTCCAGGGTGGCGGGCCTGACGGTCTAGACATTGGTGCGGCCTTCTCACCGGCCGGAATCCTCGCCGGTGGCCTGGCTGGTTCGGCAGGAATCGCGTTCGCCTTTACCTTCGCCTCCTTCATCGGATTCGAGGCCACGGCGATCTACGGTGAGGAATCCAAGGACCCCAAGAAGACCGTGCCGCGGGCCACGTACCTCGCGGTCATCGTGATCACCCTGCTGTTCGTCTTCGCCTCCTGGGCGGTGGTCAGCGGCCTGGGCAGTTCCACCGTGGTCGACCAGGTCGTCCAAATCTCCTCCATCGACGGCGTACCACTGGCTGATCCGGCCGCGGTGCTCTTCTTCGTCGCCGACACCTACGTTGGTGCGTGGTTGGCCCAGGTGATGGGTTGGCTGGTGCTATCCAGTCTGTTCGCCGGACTATTGGCGTTCCAAAACTCCATCGCTCGGTACTTCTTCGCGATGGGTCGCGCTGGGGTATTCCCCTCCGCACTCGACCGGGTGAACAAGCGTGGTGCACCGATGTACGCCTCAATGGTCACCTCGATCATCAGTGCGATAGTCATGGTGCTGTTCGCCGCATTCGCCCTGGATCCGGTGCTCAACCTCTTCTACTGGACGAGCGCAGTGTCGGTGCTTGCGATCGTGCTCGTGGAAATCCTGGTTTCAGTTGCGGTGATCGCCTACTTCCGCCGCAACCCCACCGAAGCCAAACTGTGGAACACGCTGCTGGCGCCGCTGATCGCAATCATGGCGCTCGCGGTCGGTGCCTACCTCCTGGTGGCAAAGTTCGCGCTGTTCGCGGGAACCGCAGCCGAGGGAAGTGATCCAACGCAACAGAACTTTGCGCTGAATTCACTGGGCTGGTTCCTAGTTGCGCTGCCCTTCATTGCGTTCATCATCGGCTTGATCGTTGGGCAGATTCGGCGCCGGTCGGAGAATGCCGACGCGATTGCCGACCTGGTGAGTTAGCTCCAACTACAGGCAGCACTGGTTGAGGGTGGGTGCCCAAGGCACCCACCCTCAACTGCGTCTAGTGACCGGTCAGTGCGCTGACTTCGTCGATGACCCGGCGGCAGAACGCCGCATGCTCAGCGCGATCGTCGATGAAAATTGATGGCTTGATGCAGAAGGTCGTGAATCCCATGGCCAGCTGCTGCGGTATCCCCTCAAGTGCCGGCGCCAGGGGAGCGCAGGAGTTGTCATCTGGAAATTCCACTCTCGTACCGCCGACGAGTTCGAGGTCGGTGAGGCTGCGCCCCTGAGCTGCCAGGCCTGCCTGCAGTAAAGCCACGTCCTCCTCGCGGGGCCTGCCCAAAGGGTGGAAACCTGAGCCGTAGGTAAGCAGCCGATCGAGGAGCTTGGGGTGCAACTGCTCGCCACCGAACCACATGCGCGGTCCTTCCGGCCGGGTGGGCTTGGGCTCAAGGTAGACCTCGTCGAAGCTAAAGAATTCACCTGCGAAGCTCGCAGGTGAATGGCTCCAAACGCGGCGCCAGATCTCCAGTTGCTCGTCCAGGATGCGCCCCCTGCTACCGAAGGGCACTTCCAGTGCTGCGTATTCATCGGCATGCCAACTCACTGTCGGCTGAATAACCAGACGTCCCTCACTCAGCAGATCGAGGGTTGCCAGATCCTTGGCGAGCACCAGCGGATGCCGTAGCGGGGCGATGAGGGCGATTGCTCCGATTCGGATGCGCGTCGTTGCAGCCGCGATTGCGCTCAGCAGGACCATGCTGCTGGGCCAAGCGGTCGCCGGATCCTGATTCCCCGGCATTGCGTAGTCGCGCGGATTGGCCATGCGGCCCTGGCTGCCGGCTGATGGACCGAGGAGTACGTGATCGCTGACCATGACCATGTCGAAGCCCGCGTCCTCGGCCTCCTGCGCCATCCGCACGAGGTCTCGGATATCTCGAGGATCCACCATGGTCCAGTTCTCGGTAAGCACACT
>CAZKFI010000017.1:0-21622 GCA_964551975.1 uncultured Bifidobacteriaceae bacterium
GATCTGGAATGCCTCGGTCAAGACCGGGATCAGGCCCCGCTTCACGATCTCGCTCATCTCGTAGGACCGCATGCCTTGCTCGCGCATCCACGCCAAGACCTCCGGTGGCGGCCAGTAACCACGAAGGCCGATCTGCAGGAATCGGTCACCCCGTACTGCGCCAGACTCGATCAACCGGCGCATCGGCTGACCATGGCCGATCAGTGACCCGAACTCGATGTCGCCGGTGTCAGCATGGGCATCGAAGTGGAGCACGCCGATGCGCCCCCATCCGAGTGCGCGCGCTACTGCAGTGACATCAGGCCAGGTGATCGTGTGGTCTCCACCCAGAATCAATGGCACCGCGCCTGCTTCTGCAACTGTCTGTACCGCGCGTTCTAGGGCGGCACACGCAGTGGCAGCGTCCCCGCTGAACATCTCCACATCACCCGCGTCGCGCACCACGAGATCGAGCAGCCCATCGACCTGCATGGCCAGCGATGGGCGGCTTCCGTCATGCCCGAGATAGCAGGCCGCGCGAATTGCCGAAGGTCCAAAGCGCGCTCCGCTGCGGTACGAGGTACCGCCATCGAAGGGTGCACCGATGATGACAACATCGGCCCCCCGCAGAGTGGCGGGATCGGTGAGATCACACTCGGGTACACCGAGAAAGGTGTAGTTAGGACCGAACTGAGATCCGTAGCGAGCCACTATTTCCCCCGCATCAGGGTGAGCACGTTGAGTCAGTCCTCAACGCCGATGTCCTCGTTCCACAACGTTGGGTTAGCGTCGATCCAGTCCTTGAACATGGTCTTGGTTTCGAGATCATCAAGCAGGACCAACTCAACGCCATTACTGCGCAACCATGCCTCGCTGGCCTCGAAGTTCACGTTCTCGCCGATGACGACGCGTGGGATCTTGTACAGCAGGATGGTTCCGGCACACATGGTGCAGGGTGACAAGGTCGTGTAGATCGTGGCCTTGGCGTAGACCGAGGCAGGCAGACGACCTGCGTTCTCGATGCAATTCGTTTCACCGTGATGGATCGCGCTGCCGCGTTGCACACGCTGATTGCGACCGACCGCTACCACCTTGCCGTCAACGATCATGCTGGCCCCGATGGGGATTCCCCCCTCCGCCATGCCTGCCCTTGCCTCAGCTAGGGCGAGTGCATATGCAGCTGCGTCATCCATGCTTGACCTCCTACTGGATCTTCAGGGTTCAGAATTTGATTACGAGCTGGATTGGGTGGCGAGCTTACGTCTGCGCCGAGCACCCACCAATTGGGCACCCACCACGATCACCAGGGCGATGACGAAGACCGCAGTGGCGAGTGCGTTGACCTGCACGGGAATTCCCCGCTGCGCCGCACCCCAGATGAAGATCGGGAAGGTCACCAGCGTGCCAGCATTGAAGTAGCTGATGATGAAGTCATCGAAGGAGAGGGCGAACCCCAGCAGTGCCGCTCCGGCAATACCTGGCAGAACCAGTGGAAAGGTCACGTACCGAAACACGGCGGCCGGACTGGCATACAGGTCACGGGCTGCCTCTTCCAAGCGTGGATCCATTCCCTGCAGTCTCGCCTTCACGGTCACCACGACGAACGAGATGATGAACATGATGTGGGCGATGATGATGGTCGTCTGGCCGAGTGGGAAACGCAGATTGAGGAAGAGAGCCAGCAAACTCGAGCCGAGCACCACCTCCGGTGTTGCCATCGGCAGGAAGATCAACAGGTTGGTCGTCGCCCGACCACGAAAGCGGTACCGAACCAGGGCGAATGAAATCATCGTGCCGAGCAGGGTCCCAAACAGTGTTGCCAGCAATCCGATCTGAATGCTGGTCAGGAACGAACTACAGACCCCGGGAACTCCACACAGATTCGTCCAAGCGGCAAGGGAGAACTCATTCCACGAGGTGTTGAACTTGCCATCCGGCTTATTGAAGCTGAGCACCGCGATCACCGCGATAGGCACAAAAAGGTAGACGAGTACCGCGTAGGCGACGATTTTCAGCAGGTGAGCCCGGATCCAGCGCATCAGACGAGTTCCTCAGTTCCGGCCTTGCGGATGTAGGAAAACACCATCACCAAAATTGCCGCCATCAGGATGAATGACAACGCACTTGCCGTCGGGTAGTCGCGGAACTCGATGAAGTTCACCTCGATGGCGTTACCGATCATTCGGTTCTGCGGACTCCCAAGGAGTTCGGCATTGATGTAATCACCGGCAGCCGGAATGAAGGTGAGCAAGGTGCCAGCGACCACGCCTGGTAGTGACAGCGGCCAGGTGACCTTACGAAACGTCGTGAACGCGGAGGCGTAGAGGTCGCCCGCAGCTTCGATGAGCCGCGGATCCATGCGTTCCAAGGCCGCATAGAGCGGCAAGATCATGAACGGCAGGAAGTTGTAGGTCAGGCCTGCGACGACCGCGATGCCGGTGCTCAGGATCCGATCCTCCGGCAGCACATGCAGGAAGTTGAAGAAGGTTGTGATGGGACCCTCGTCGGACAGGATCGTGCGCCAGGCGTATGTCCGCAGCAGGAATGAAGCAAAACTCGGCGCAACGACCAAGACGAGCAACAGTGCCCGCCACCGCCCGGCCTTGAACGCGATGTAGTAGGCCAAGGGGTAGGCGATGATGAGCGCGAGTGCGGTAGCCGAACCGGCATAGAGCAGCGATCGCAGGAACTGCGGCCAGTACTCCAGCATTGCGGTGGAGTAGTTCGCCAGTTCAAATGCCGGCTGGTAAGCACCGCGTGAGCCGGGCACCGGCGCCTGCAGACTGGTGAAGAGCAGGGTGACTAGGGGAATGGCGAAGAAGATCGCCAGCCAGCCGATGCCCGGAACCAACAGCAGGTAGGCGACTCGGGACCGACGTTTGGCCGATGAACCCGCCTGGGTAGCCGCTGCGGGCAGAACGGGAGCCATTGTCAGCCCGCTCCCCCGGCTGTCTCCAGCTCAAGTACCCCTCTTTGGATGCCCGCATTGATATCCGAAGCCCCGTCCAACCCGAAGGTGTGGGACGGAGCCCAGTGCAAAATCACCGGATCGCCGACCGCGCAGCGGTCACCGACCACATCGTTCTGCTCGAAGACGACCAGTTCCGCTCCCCAGGGTGCCCGAACCAGGTACTGGGTGGAGACCCCTGTGTAGGACACATCGGTGACCACGCCTTCGAGTCGATTGTGTTGTGCTGGGACCTTTGCGACGTCGACCGAATCCAACACGGTGATCTTTTCCGGTCGAACACCGACGATTACGGCATTGCTTGTGGCGGTGATTCGATCAATCGGCAGTCGGAAATCCACCCCATAGGCCTGCACTACGGCTTCGCCACCCGAGGACGATGTGCGCTCTCCCGGAATCAGATTCGACTGTCCGAGGAAATTAGCCACGAACACGGTGCGCGGTAACTCGTAGATATCCGCCGGAGCCCCAAGCTGCTCGATTCGCCCGGCGTTCATGACTGCGATGGTGTCGGCCATTGTCATGGCCTCTTCCTGGTCATGCGTGACGTGGACGAAGGTCGTCCCGACCTCAACCTGGATGCGCTTGAGTTCGATCTGCATCTGCCGGCGCAACTTCAGGTCCAATGCCCCCAGTGGCTCGTCCAGGAGGAGCACATCTGGCTGATTGATCAGCGCACGAGCAACGGCGACTCGCTGTTGCTGCCCGCCGGAGAGTTGGTTGGGCTTGCGGCGTGCCATGGCGCCGAGCTCGACCAGATCAAGCATGGCCTGCACTGGTCCTTGCACATCCTTGATGCCCCTGCGGCGCAAGCCGAAGGCGACGTTCTCGAACACATCCAGATGCGGGAAGAGCGCATAGGACTGGAACACCGTGTTCACGGGCCGCTGATAGGCCCGCAGATTCGTGATGTCGCGGTCGCCGATATGAATCGACCCGTCTGTGGGTTCCTCCAGACCGGCGACCATCCGCAGTGTTGTGGTCTTCCCGCACCCGGAGGCGCCGAGCAGGGCGAAGAACGATCCCGCGGGGATCGTCAGATTCAGGTCGTCGACCGCGACCAGATCGCCGTAGCGCTTGGTCAGGCCTACGAGCCGTAGGTCCTCGACCTTCGCCCGCGCCACCTCAGTTGCCGATCGCCTTCTGGAATGCGCGCTGATAGGTCTCGTCCTGCTCTGGGGTCAGCGTCATGAAGACGTAGGAGTTGTCCAGCATCGCCTGGGTGGGGAAGATCCACTGGTTCTCGACCAGTGCCGGGTCGATTGCCGCCATGGCCTCCTTGGCGCCGGCCACCGGAGACACGTACTGCACGTAGGCGGCCACGGTGGCGGCGACCTCGGGGTCGTAGTAGTAGTTCATCACCAGCTCGGCGTTCTTCTTGTGCTGCGCGAGTGCAGGCACGAGCATGTTGTCTGTCCACAGCATGCCCCCGCTCTCCGGCAAGGCGACGCCAAAGTCTTCACCCAACTGGAACATGTCACCGGACCACCCGATGACTGCGATCACGTCGCCGCTTTCCAGCGCTGCGATGTAGTCGTTGCCGGTGACCTGGCGAATCTGCCCGGAGTCCACCTGCGCCTGAAGCAGGGCAATGGCCTCATTGAACTGGTCCTCGGTGAAGTCCGAGGGGTTGTAGCCCAAGGAGGCCATCAGGATACCCATCGTGTCGCGCATCTCGGAGAGCAGCGTGACGCGTCCTTTCAGGCCCGGGTCCCACAACTGCTCGACAGAGGTGAGCGTGTCAGTGCCGATGGCGCTCGACAGCTGGCTCTTGTTCCACCCGAGGGCACCAAAGCCGGACTGCCAGGGCAGCGAGTACTCGCGGCCTGGGTCGAATGAGACGTCCAGGTAGCTGGGGATCAGGTTTACCGCGTTGGGAATGAGAGCCTTGTCAAGCTTCTGCGCATAGCCGCTGGCAATCCAAAGGCCGGCCATCCAGTCGGTCAGCACGACGATGTCGCGACCAATGTCCTGCCCCTGCTCCAACTGGGTGCGAACCTTGGCAAAGAACTCGTTGTTGTCGTTGACATCCTCGGTGTACGTGACCGAGATACCTGTCTGCTCGCTGAATGCATCCAGGGACGGGCGTGCACCCGTGGCATCGTCAAGGTCGATGTAGAGGGGCCAGTTCGACCAGTTGAGGGTCTTGTCCGTGTCTGATCGATCCTCGGCCGAGGCGGCTTCACCCCCGGTCGCGCCACCTGCTCCACAGGCCGTAGCTGCCAGAGCGATACCGCTGACACCTGCTGCTTGCAGTAACCGGCGGCGGGAGATCGACGACCGCACCACCCCTGCCAGTTGCTGGGCAATCGCCTGAGTCTGCTCAGTCATGGAGTGCATTCCTCTCACTTATTCTTGATGGTGAACACGGTCCTGTGCCAATCCTTGCGAGCCTGGCCGGTGATATCCAGGCAGACATGCTTGATCTGCGTGTACTCGTCGAATGCGTACGTCGACATGTCCTTGCCAAACCCTGACTGCTTAAACCCACCATGGGGCATCTCACTCATGATCGGGATGTGGTCGTTGATCCACACGGTTCCAGCGCTGATCTCGCGCTGGGCGCGCAGCGTACGGAAGACGTCCCTGGACCAAGCGGAAGCTGCCAGACCGTAACCAGTGTCATTGGCTAGGGCAATGGCCTCGTCATCGGTTTCGAAGGGCAGCACGACCAGCACTGGGCCGAAGACCTCCTGCTGCACGATCTCGGCGTCCTGACCAAGGCCAGCTACCAGCGTTGGTAGGTAGTAGGCCCCCTTAGCGAGATCACCCTGCGGTATGTCTCCACCGCAGACGATGCGGGCCCCCGCAGCGCGGGCACGATCAACGAAGCCAGCCACACGCTGCTGCTGTCGACGTGACACCAGCGGGCCGAGATCCGTTGCCGGATCCGTAGGGTCACCAACCACCACCGACTTGAAGATGTCAGCCACGCCGTCAATGAACTCGTCGATGCGGGAGGAATGCACATAAGCGCGCGTTGCAGCCGTGCAGTCCTGGCCGCCGTTGATCAGTGAACCGGCAACGGCGCCGTGTATCGCCGCAGTGAGGTCAGCGTCATCGAACACTACGAACGGGGCCTTACCACCAAGTTCCAGATGCACGCGTTTGATGCCGGCAGTGGCGATCTCCATCACGCGGCGACCGACCGGCGTAGACCCAGTGAAGGACACCATCCGCACATCGGGATGCCCGACCAGTGCCTCACCGGCAACCGGCCCGGTGCCCACGACGACATTCACTACGCCATCAGGGAGCCCCGCTGCGGCGCAATCCTCCGCGAGCATGACGGTGGTCAGCGGGGTGATCTCGGCTGGCTTCAGGACGATGGTGTTGCCAGCGGCAATCGCCGGCAGCACCTTCCACATGGCCATCTGAAGTGGGTAATTCCACGGTGCAATCGAACCCACAACGCCGATGGGTTCCCGGCGAATGATCGAGGTGTGCAGGCCATCCCATTCAGCGGAGGCCTTGCCCTCAAGATTTCGAGCAGCGCCAGCAAAGAAACTCACGTTGTCGATCGACCCGGGCACGTCGAAATCCGTAGCCAAGCGGATCGGTTTGCCGGTGTGTGCCGTCTCTGCTGCGGCATACGCTTCGGCGCGGCTCTCAAGTCGCGCCGCCAGGGCGTGCAGAGCAGCGCTGCGGGCAGCCGGCGTTGCCGTGGACCATTCCGCATACGCGGTCTTTGCTGCCGAAACAGCGCGGTCAACATCCGTTGGTCCAGCCAGGTCTACCTCGGCGATGGTCTCACCGGTGGCTGGGTTCACCACTGGGCTGACCTCACCTGCACTACCCGGGGTTCCCCGGCCAGCGACGACGAGCCCCGGAACGCGCATCCGCACAGTCAACACCAGGTGCGGCGCTCGCGTCAGGAGATCCCGCCCCGAACACTTGGGCGAGCTAGCGCCGCCTCCGCGATCCGTTCTCCGATGAGGTCGATCTGTTCGGCGTCGTCCGGCAGGAGTCCGGCAGTGATGCGCAGGTACTGCTCCGGGAGCGGCTGAACCATGAAGGGTCCACCGGGGGCAACCCGGATCCCACCGGCGGCCAACATGAGCAGGGCCGAACGCTCATCGGCGACCTGAACCCACAGATTGATGCCATCCGCCGGTGTACAGGCCACGCCCCGCGAGGTCAGGGCCGCGTAGAGACCCGAGCACCGTCGTCGGTAAGCCTCACGTGCCCGCCCGACCGCGGCTATGGCATCCGGATCACTGAGCAGGTGCACGAGCATGCCCTGCAGGATTCGGCTGGTCCAGCCTGGTCCGAGCATCCTTCGGGCCATCAGCGGATCCAGCACCTCTGCGGCCCCGCCAATGGCAGCGGTGCGCAGATCCGGGCTATGGGATTTGGAGAAGGACCGAACATGCACGGTGCGATCGGGCAGGTAGGTCCCCAGGCTCACATCCGCGCCGCTGGCGATGAGCCCAGAGTGGTCGGCCTCGATAACCCAGGTGCGCGATGGCGCGAGCAGCGGCGCCAGAGCGTTCACGCGCTCCAGCGTCATCGAGGCGCCGGTCGGGTTCTGCGCCCTGGGCTGCAGGAAGACGGCTGCTGGCTCCAGGGCCAGGGCACGCTCTACTGACGCGGGCGTGGCACCCTGCTCATCGACCTCGAGCGGCACGATTTCGGCACCACGGGCTTCGAGCAGGTCGATCAGGGCCGGAAATCCGGGGTTCTCGCAGGCAACCCGATCACCCAGACGCACGACCTGGTCGATGACGCGGGCCAGACCGTCGAGGGCACCATCAACGGTGCCGATGCGCTGAGCCTCGAACGGCCAGTCGGCCCGCAGCAGTTCCTCCAGGCGCGGCAGAACGGGGTCATCCAGGTAACTCGTGGTCCAGACCAGATCCGGGTCGGTGACTGACTCCAGGGCAGGGCGCAGGGCCGGCAGGAGGCTCGGGTCGGGCATGCTGGTGGACAGGTCCAGGCCTGTCGCTGCCGGCGCAATACCGATACCGAGATAGCGCACCGGCCTGCTCGGTTCATCCGTGCAGCGGACGAACGTGCCGGCGCGGCCCCGGGACTCGATGGCCCCCACGGCGCTGAGGGCCTGCCAGGCCTCGCTCACCGTTGCCGGGCTGATTCCCAGATCCTTGGCCAGGTCACGCACCGTTGGCAGCCGGTCGCCGGTCACCAGGCGTCCGGAGCGAATGAGGCGATTCACCGCCGCGGCGATACCTCGTGGCGACGGATCATCGATTGCCTCCAGCACCAGGCCGGGAATCCGCTCCTCGGTGGGGAGCCCCTGCATGAGCGTCATGGGGCCAGGCCCCGACGCAGTAGTCTGCTCATCCGCCTGCTCACCCGCCTCACGCTGGCTTGCGCAGTCGGCGGCCGCCGGCTGCGAAGGACATTCGAAGAACTAGTTTCGGAATTTGGAGTTCTAGCACATCGAATTATGTCTAGTCTCGCGCATGACGAAACTTGGGGGAAGCAGTTCGAACCGCAGGAACCGTGAACTTCACCAGAAAACAGACCACATGAGGAGGAAGAGTCGATGAGCATCGTCCGCGCGGCCCTCGTCCAGACCAACTGGACCGGGGACAAGGAGTCCATGATCGCTGTGCATGAGGACTATGCACGGCAGGCGGCTGCCCAGGGGACGCAGGTCATCTGCTTCCAGGAGCTGTTCTATGGGCCGTACTTCTGCCAGGTACAGGACGCCAAGTTCTACGAGTACGCCGAGGCGATCCCAGGGCCCATCACCGAGCGCTTCCAGGCTCTGGCCAAGGAATTGCACATGGTCATGGTGCTGCCGATGTATGAGAAGGAGCAGGACGGCTTCCTCTACAACACGGCTGCGGTCATCGACGCTGACGGTTCCTACCTCGGCAAGTACCGCAAGCAGCACATCCCTCACGTGGGCGGCTTCTGGGAGAAGTTCTACTTCCGTCCCGGCAATGGCGGCTACCCGGTGTTCGACACCGCCGTCGGCAAGATCGGCGTCTACATCTGCTACGACCGGCATTTCCCCGAGGGCTGGCGAGCGCTGGGTCTCAACGGCGCCCAGATCGTCTTCAACCCGTCGGCGACCTCCCGTGGCCTCTCCCAGTACCTCTGGGGAATCGAGCAGCCCGCGGCGGCGGTGGCCAATGAGTACTACGTTGGCGCGATCAATCGTGTCGGCATCGAGCCACTGGGCGATGATGACTTCTACGGCCAGTCCTACTTCGTCGATCCTGAGGGAAGCATCGTGGGCGAGAAGGGTGATCCCTACAAGCCAGAACTCATCGTCCGAGACCTGGACATGGAACTCATCACCACGGTGCGCAATCGCTGGGCGTTCTACCGCGATCGTCGCCCCGACGCCTACGACGACCTCGTTCGCCCCTAATCCAGTTTGTAGTCGCTACTAGTGCATTTGCGCTTCACGGAAGGAGTTGCAGCATGACGATTCTGATCACCAACGGCACGGTCGTCTCGCCCGAGGGCATCATGGAAGCCGATGTCCTCATTGACGGCGATTACCATTTTGCCGCCAGAGCGCAACAACGATACCTCGTTGGGGTCGAATCTGAAGGCGAACGCCGACCGGGTCATCGACGCCACCGGGAAGTACGTGATTCCCGGTGGGGTCGATTGCCACACGCACATGGAGTTGCCATTCGGCGGGACCTTCGCCTCAGACACCTTCGAGACGGGAACCCGCGCTGCGGCCTGGGGTGGCACCACCACCATCATCGATTTCGCGGTTCAGCGCTACGGCGAGCGAGTCCAAGACGGTCTTGCCGCATGGCACGAGAAGGCACGCGGCAACTGTCATATCGACTACGGCTTCCACCAGATCATCGGTGGTGTCGATGACGATTCGCTGAAGGCCATGGACGAACTCATCGGCGAAGGTGTGACGAGTTTCAAGTTATTCATGGCCTATCCGGGTGTGTTCTACAGCGATGACGGCCAGATCGTGCGGGCAATGCAGACGGCCAGCAACAACGGTTCCATGATCATGATGCACGCCGAAAATGGCATCGCCATCGACGTGCTCGTGGCTCAGGCTCTGGCCGCCGGCAAGACCGAGCCGCGCTACCACGGTCTCACGCGCCCCTGGGAAACCGAGGCCGAGGCCACCAACCGCGCGATCATGCTGGCTCGTATGACCGGGGCCCCGCTGTACATCGTGCACATGTCCGCGAAGCAGGCCGTCAATGTGCTCCAAGAGGCGCGCGACGGCGGCTGGAACCTCTTCGGGGAGACCTGCCCGCAATACCTGTATCTGTCGCTGGAAGAGCACCTCTCGGCCCCTGGCTTCGAGGGAGCAAAGTGGGTCTGCTCCACTCCCCTTCGATCCAAGGCTGAGCAGCATCAGGACGAACTGTGGCGCTACCTGCGCACCAATGACCTGTCGGTCGTAAGTACCGACCACTGTCCGTTCTGTTTCAAGGAGCAGAAGGAACTGGGTATCGGTGACTTCTCCAAGATTCCCAACGGGATCGGCACGGTCGAGCACCGCATGGACCTGATTTACCAAGGCGTCGTCGACGGGAAGATCACGTTGGAACGCTGGGTAGAATTGTGCTCAACCACGCCGGCTCGGATGTTCGGTCTCTACGGACGCAAGGGTGCTGTGGCTCCGGGCTTCGATGCGGACGTGGTGATCTACGACCCAGCCGGTCGCACCGAGATCGGACTGCATAAGACGCACCACATGAACATGGACCACTCCGCATGGGAGGGCTACAACATCGACGGTCACGTCGATACGGTCATCTCGCGTGGCACTGTCGTGGTCGATGACAATCAGTACTACGGGACGAAGGGTCACGGGCAGTACCTCAAGCGAGGCCTGTCCCAGTACTTGATCTGAGTCCTCAGGACCATCACCAACAGTCCACGAGTGAAAGGCAAGTGAGCGTGCGGACTATCGATCACTGGATCAACGGCACCTTGGTGCCATCAACCTCCGGCCGTTCCGGTCCGGTCTTCAACCCGGCAACCGGAGCGCAGCAGGCCACAGTCGGCCTGGCTTCAGTTGCCGAGGTCGATGCCGCGGTTGCCTCAGCGAAGGAGGCCTTCAGCTTCTGGAGGTCTACCTCGCTGTCCAAGCGGGCCGACATCATGTTCAAATTCCGCCAACTCGTCGACGAGAACCGCTCGACGATTGCCGAATTGGTCTCCATCGAGCACGGCAAGGTGCCCAGTGACGCAGCCGGTGAGCTTGCACGGGGATTGGAAAACATCGAGTTCGCATGCGGTATTCCAAACCTGTTGAAGGGGGGCTTCAGCGAGCAGGTGTCCGGAGGGGTGGATGTCTATTCCATCCGCCAACCTCTGGGAGTCGTGGCTGGCATCACGCCGTTCAATTTCCCAGCGATGGTGCCGATGTGGATGTTCGCTAACGCCATTGCCTGCGGCAACACGTTCATCCTCAAGCCCAGCGAGAAGGATCCCTCGGTCAGTCTCTTCCTGGCTGATCTGCTGGCAAAGGCAGGTCTACCCGCCGGTGTCTTCAACGTCGTGCACGGTGACAAGGTGGCCGTAGATCGCATCCTGGATCACCCCGATATCTCGGCGGTCTCCTTCGTCGGTTCTACGCCGATTGCGCGCTATATCTACACAACGGGCACCGCAAACGGCAAGCGGGTGCAGGCACTTGGCGGCGCAAAGAACCACATGATCGTGCTCCCGGATGCCGATATCGAGATGGCCGCTGATGCCGCCGTGAGTCCGGGCGGCGGCTCAGGGGGCGGACGTGGTATGGCGATGTCGGTCGTCGTTGCCGTGGGTGGTGCGGCTGACCCGCTCGTGGACGCCATTGCGGCACGCCTACCCAAGCTTCGCGTTGGGCCAGGTACTGACCCCGATGCCGAAATGGGACCCCTGATCACCGGCGATCACCGAGACAAGGTTGCGTCCTACCTCGCTGATGCTCCCGGTGAGGGCGCCAAGGTCGTGGTCGACGGCCGTCAGGCCGACCTACCCAGCGATGGATTCTTCCTCGGCGTATCGCTGATTGACCACGTCAAGCCCGGCATGAAGTGCTACGACGACGAGATCTTCGGCCCAGTGCTCTCGGTGGTTCGCGTGGACACCTACGAGGAAGCCGTGCGCTTGATCAACGAGCATCAGTACGGCAACGGCACGGCTATCTTCACCCGTGACGGGGGCGCTGCACGGCAGTTCCAGTTCGAGATCAACGTGGGCATGGTCGGAATCAACGTTCCAATCCCAGTACCCGTGGCGTACTACAGCTTCGGCGGCTGGAAGGCCTCACTCTTCGGCGATGCGAACATGTACGGGCCTGCCGGCATTGACTTCTACACCCGGACCAAGACCGTGACCTCACGGTGGCCAGACCCGGCTACCTCCTCGGTCGACCTGGGCTTCCCCCGTACCCGCTAATTGAAAGGCACATCATGGATATCGGACTGGTACTGCAGTGCAATCCCCCGGCCGCTCGCGTTATCGAGCAGGCTCGACGCGCGGAACACTATGGATTCACCCACGTGTGGACCTTCGATTCACACATCCTGTGGCAGGAGCCCTACGTCATCTACAGCCAAATCCTCAACGCCACCCGCAAGGTGATCGTCGGACCGATGGTGACGAACCCGGCCACCCGTGATGTCACCGTGACCGCTTCGGTGTTCGCCACCCTGAACGAGATGTATGGAAATCGCACAGTCATCGGCATTGGTCGTGGTGACTCAGCAGTGCGTGTCACCAACGGCAAGCCGGTCAGCGTCGCAGATTTGCGCGACTCCGTTGTGCTGCTGCGTGACATGGTCAATGGCCGCCCGGTCGACTACAAGGGCAACACCATCCGCCTTCCCTGGGCTCATGACGCACACACCGGCGTGTGGGTTGCCGCGTACGGCCCGAAGGTTCTGGCAGTTGCCGGTGAGGTTGGTGACGGCTTCATCCTGCAGCTCGCCGACCCGTCGATTGCAGAGTGGACCATCAAGAGCGTGCGCGAGGCTGCAATAGCTGCCGGACGTGACCCGAAGGACGTGAAGATCTGCGTGGCGGCTCCCGCCTACGTCACTGACGACGTGGCCCATGCTCGCGACCAGCTGCGTTGGTTCGGTGGCATGGTCGGCAACCACGTGGCGGACATCGTGGAGCGCCACGGAACCGACGGTGGCGTGCCCAAGGAACTCACCGACTACATCAAGGGCCGCAAAGGCTACGACTACAACACCCACGGCAAGGCAGGCAATACGCACACCGATTTCGTGCCAGACGAGATCATCGACCGCTTCTGCATCATTGGGCCGATCCAGGAGCACATCCGTCGACTCGAGGAACTCAAGGCGCTGGGCGTAGACCAATTCGCGGTCTACCTTCAGCACGATGACAACGACCGGACGATGGCCGCCTACGGCGAGAAGATCATTCCCGCCGTTCGCGACGTGGTGCTCGCGAAGACCTGACATACTCCCCTCCAGGATTTCCAGCCTGGAGTGCATGAGGAGGGTCAGTGGCAGAGGCAGTCGGGGCGCAAGTCCCCTCGGCTGCCCAGCGCAGCAGTACCGTGACCCGGCGTCTACGTTCCGGCGCAATATCGGCACTTTGGGCGCTTGCCGGCGTTGCGCTGGTCATCCTCCTGTGGGAACTTTCCAAATTGGTCGGTGGGATCATTCCCCTGCCCTTCGATACCGACGACACGGCCATGCCCCATGTGTGGACGATGGTCGAGGGGTTCACTCAACCTGAGGTGCGTGGATCCGACACCACCGTGCTGCAAGCCGTGATCATGGCCGCCCTGTTCTCCCTTCTTGTGGCCATGGGGGGCTTCGCCGTGGGTGTCAGCGTCGGCCTGCTCCTCGCCGTGATCATGCAGCGATTGGCCTTCGCGGAACGAGCTCTCCTGCCCTTCGTTATCGCATCCCAGACCGTGCCGCTCATCGCCCTGGCACCCCTGATCGTCGGGATTGGAAACCGGATTTCCATCGGTCCCTTCGAATGGGGTACGACCCAGTCGGTCATGTTCATCGCTGCCTACCTGGCCTTCTTCCCACTGTCCGTCGGCGCCTTGCGTGGCCTGCATGCACCAACCGCGACCGATCTGGAGTTGATGCGCTCCTACGCCGCTAAGCCGCGGCAGACCCTGTTCAAACTGCGCTTTCCGGCCAGCGTGCCCTATCTGGTTCCAGCCCTTAAGGTCTCCGCTGCCGCGTCCATCGTCGGGACGGTCGTTGCCGAAATCTCAACCGGTGTGCGCGGCGGCATTGGTCGCCTGCTCATTGAATATGCACGGGAAGCCACCTCAGAGCCAGCGAAGGTGTACGTGGCCATGTTCGGAGCCATTGCCCTAGGCCTGCTGGCCGCCGCCTTGGTCACCGCCCTTGATGTCTACCTGACCCGCAATCTGCCGAAGGAAGGTTCTGCATGAGCGCGTCGAGCACCGCTGTCAGCGTCGACGGCGTCTGGAAGGTCTTCAACCAGGGTCTACCCAATGAAGTCATCGCGCTGCAGGATGTGAGCCTGCAGGTGGAACAGGGCGAATTCATTTCACTGATCGGTCCGTCTGGGTGCGGCAAGAGCACCCTGCTGCGCGTAATTGCCGATCTCACGGACCCCACCAAGGGCGCGGTCACCGTTGCGGGGCTCAGCGCCCACGAGGCTCGCGAGCAGCAGCGCTACGGCATCGCATTCCAGCAGGCTGCGCTCTTTGACTGGCGTACCGTCCGGCGCAATGTCGAACTCCCGCTCGAACTGCAGGGCTGGAACAAGGCCAAGCGTCAGGCACGGGCCATGGAGATGCTCGAGATGGTGCAGTTGGCGGACTTCGCCAACCACCGACCGTGGGAGCTCTCCGGTGGGATGCAGCAACGAGTGGCGATTGCGCGTTCCCTGGCGGTGGACCCGCCACTGCTGCTGATGGACGAGCCCTTCGGAGCGCTTGACGAGATGACTCGTGAGCGCATGCAGAACGAGCTTTTGCGTATACGCACGGAGACTGGGAAGTCGATCATCTTCGTCACGCATTCCATTCCCGAAGCGGTCTACCTCTCTGACCGTGTCGTCGTCATGTCACCCCGGCCCGGTCGCATCACAGACGTGATCCCGGTCAAGCTCAAGGTCCGCAACGAAGACACCCGTGAGGAACCCGCCTTTTTCTCCGCCGTGACCGCTGTGCGCGAGGCACTTCGCGGTCGGGGGGCCGGCACCCCAGGTCGGGCCAGGGCAGGCGAGGTGTGATGGCGAGCCAAACGGCGCATTCTCGCCTGCGCTCCATCTGGCCGCCTCTGCTGGTCGCCGCGATCTTCCTCGGCGCCTGGCAGGCCATCGTCGTAATCAACGACATCAAGCCCTACCTGCTACCGGCGCCCAGCCTCATCCTGAGTAACTTTTTCGGAGATATCGGTCTCATGGCGGCTGCCGGACTCTATACCGGCACTACGGCGATCCTCGGCCTGGCCGTGGGCACGGTCGTTGGCCTCTTGGCAGCCCTCGCCGCACAGCGGCTCGTTGTGGTTAACAATTTGATTACGCCACTTGCCGCCGGACTGGCCGCCGTGCCCATCATTGCCCTAACACCCATTCTCAACAACATGTTCGACATCACGAGCCGAACCCCACGAGTCCTCATCGCAGCGATCATCGTCTTCTTTCCGGTGTTCGCCAACGTGACCCGGGGCCTGATTCAGGTGAGGCCAGTGCAGTTGGAGTTGATGCGCGCGATGAACGCCAAGCCCCGCACGGTGCTCCGGCTCCTGCGCATCCCCAACGCATTCCCGTTCTTCTTCACCGCGATGAAGATCGCTTCGCCACTCGCCGTGATCGCGGCACTGGTGGCCGAATACTTCGGTGGCCCCCAGGAGGGTCTGGGTAGCCGAATCGCCTCAGCGGCGGCCAACACTGCATATGGTCGCGCCTGGGCCTACGTCGTAGCCTCAATTGTCTTGGGGCTGCTGTTCTACCTGGTCGTCCTCGCTCTCGAGCGTTGGGCGGCACCTTGGACAGGCCGATCACGTTCGGCCTGACGTCACAACCAGCAAGAGGAGAGGAACAACGATGCACAAGACGGCAAGCCGTCGATGGCTGGGCCTGGCAAGTCTGGTCACGATCGGCGCAATGGCGTTGGCTGCCTGCGGGGGTAGTTCAACCTCGACAGAGTCCTCCGCAGCACCGGCTGCATCTGCTGCTGCATCTGCCGCACCCGCCGAGGAGTGCACCACTCCAACGCCGGTGTCACTGCAGCTGCAGTGGTTCGCCCAAGCCCAGTTCGCTGGCTACTACGCAGCCAAGGACAAGGGCTTCTATGCCGAGCAGTGCCTTGACGTGTCAATCCTGGAGGGCGGCGTCGACATCGTGCCGCAGACCCAGCTGGCACAGGGCAATGCCGACTTCGCCATTGCCTGGGTTCCCAAGGCACTGGCATCACGCGAGCAGGGCGCCGGAATCGTGAACGTCGCCCAGGTCTTCCAGCGTTCCGGAACCCTGCAGGTCTCCTGGGCCGACTCGGGGATCGCAACCCCGGCCGACTTCAAGGGCAAGAAGATCGGTAACTGGGGCTTCGGCAACGAGTTCGAGGTCTTCGCGGCGATCACGCAGGCTGGGTTGGACCCGGCGAACGATGTCGAGCTCGTTGCACAGCAGTTCGACATGCTGGGTCTGCTGAACCGCGAGATCGACGCGGCTGAGGCTATGACCTACAACGAGTACGCACAGCTGCTCGAGGCCACGAATCCGGAGACTGGAAAGCTGTACCAGCCGGAGGACTTCAACGTGATCTCCTATGAGGAGGTCGGCGTGGGCATGCTTCAGGACGCCATCTGGGCATCCGAAGAGCGGCTGGCCGATGCGGAGTACCAGGCACTCACCCAGAAGTTCGTGACTGCCTCGCTCCAGGGCTGGATCTACTGCCGTGACAACCCGGAGGAGTGCGCCGACATCGTGACGGCAAACGGCTCCAAGCTCGGCAAGAGCCATCAGCTGTGGATGATGAACGAGGTCAACAAGTTGATCTGGCCATCACCGAACGGCATCGGCGTCATGGATCCGGCAGCGTGGGATCGCACTGTCGAGATCTCGCTGAACACCAAGAACCTCGAAGGCAGCACGGTGCTTACCGCTGCCCCGGCAGAGAGTTCTTACACACCGCAGTACGCCGAGGCAGCAGATGCTGAATTGACTGCAGCGGGTCTGAATGTGACCGGGGAAGATTTCGCCCCGATCGTCGTCGTCCTCAACGAGGGCGGCAACTAGTTCCATTTCGTGTGGGCCGGCAGCTTCGGCTGCCGGCCCACACGCGTGTCAGGGCCTCTGCTACGCAGTGACTCTAGATGGTCACCTGAATGCGCCGATGACCGCGGACCACATAGGTGTGATCCGGTTCGGGCTGTTCAGCCAAGTGCAATTTCGGCATTGATTCAAGCAGCTCGGCCAAGATTGTCTGCAACTCCATCCGCGCAAGCGGGGCACCGAGGCAGAAGTGAGTTCCAGCACTAAAGCTCAGATGCGGCTGCACCACTCGCAGCGGATCAAAGAGCTCAGCATCGGGGTACCGGCTGGGATCTCGGTTAGCGGCGCCCAGCAGCAAACCAATCCGATCGCCTTGACGCACTCCTGGAAGATCCAGTTCCTCAACAGGACCAACCACCTGACGCTCAAAGAGCTGCAATGGTGCTTCGTAGCGAAGGAACTCCTCCACCGCACGCTCCCATGCACCAGCGGAACGCACCGCGTCGCGTTGTTCGGGGTTGGCCAACAAGAGTGCTAGACCATTGCCCAAGGCATTGATGGTGGCACCGGTGCCACCATTGAACAGGAGAATGGCGTTAGCAATAGCCTCGCGCTCGTCAAGTACGCCATCCTGCACCGCGTCGGCCAACGTGAGCAATGCCGTGGCTGACTTACCACCCGTGGCAAGTTCGGCACGCACGTAGTGCGCGAAGTGCTCGGCTCCTGCGATTCCGCGTTCGTCGTCTTCCGGTGTTCGGGCGTATTCGAAGAGCCGTACCATCGCCAGCGACCAGTCGTGTGTGCGCTGCCTGTCTTGCGGTGGAATACCGAGCAGCGCACACACCACACGCACCGGCAACTGCTCGGCAATGCAACTCACGAGATCGAATGACCCCTCAGTCTGCAGAATCCCAGATGCTTCTGCGATCAGATTCGAACACTCCGCTGCAACTGCAGCCTGGAGATCTGCAAGACCGGCACGTGTGAACTGTGGGCTCAACAGCCGTCGCATCCGGGTGTGCTCAGCACCTTCGGTGTCCAACATTGCCTGGTCATTTAGCCAATTGAAAGTTTCCCAGCGGTCTTCCGGCTCACGATGCCGAAACACCCGTGCCAGACTCGGGTGCCTCAATAGGCGGTTGCAATCCTCATAGCGAGGAATGAGCCACATCTGCAGAGCCTGCGACCAAAAGAGATGATGCGCCTGCTGCATGTGCGCATAACAGGTGTAGGGATTAGCAATGAAATCCGGGCTGCTGGGATCAAATCCCAGATCGTCAGCCCTTGGCACTGCGACCACGCTCATAGTCATGCTCCTACTGGACGATACTCAGACCCACGATCCCGGCAAGGATCACCACAAGACCTATCAACTGCCCACGAGCGAGCCGCTCCTTGAACAGGAAGAACGCCAGGACCGCAGCAATAGGAGCCATCTGCGATGACATCACAGCGGTGATTGCAATGTTCATCTCCGCACCAATGGCATAGAGCGTGATGCCGACAAGATCGCAAACGGCGAGTAGCAGTAGCAGGGGTGCAGCCTGGCGCGTGATCCGCAAACGCCGCGTAAGGAGCAATGGCAACGTCAAGGCGATCGTTCCGACCAGGCGCCCGGGGATCAAGAGCCAGCTCAACGGCAACTCGGTGCTCAAGACACCCACCGTGATCAATGCGGCACCGAAGCAGAAGGCCCCCATGCTGGCTAGCAGGACCGATCGCAGGGGTCGTTCATTCTCGATGGGCACCGGATCCTTAGTCCGCGCGGAGATCACGATACCAATGATGATGAGTGTCAGGAGTGCGGCAATGACCGGTGCGAGTGACCGACCAATCAGCACCGCCAAGACAACGGCTACAGCACCTTGTGTCGCAACGATCGGGCTGACAACACCAACCTTGCCAACACGAAGTGCGGCGTTTACACAGACCAATCCCAAGATGTTCCCCGCGCCTGTTGCCAGCATCAGTGCCATGTTGAGTGGAGTCAGGTTCGGTGGAATCCCGGACGCGGCAGCGAAAGGGATCGCGATGAAAAGTCCCATAGTCGCCGCAGAACCGACAACGACCTGAGGCGGCAACAAGCGACTACAGCGTGCAGACGTGATCATGCCTGCGGCAAAGACAAAGGCGGTAGCCAAGCCGAAGGCAATACTCTGCATAGTGTGCATGCTAGGGGTCTGGCATAACCAGCACTGACCAATGAATGATCAACACAAAGGGACCGAGTAAAGGGTCCGATTCTTCGATAGGTTCCCCACGTGGAACAGCGCAGACCACGAGTGCTGGCCGTGGGCGACCTCATGATCGAGATCTGCTTTCTTGTTGAGGATGCTTGGTCGAAGGACCCTGATATTCCAGTGCTCGAGCAGACCATAAGTTGCGGTGGTTCCGCAGCAAACTTTGCCGCCTGCTTGGCACAACTGGGCCAAGATGTGCGTCTGCTCTCCCAGGTGGGTACAGATGACTTTGGTGATCATCTACTCAAGGATCTGGCAGCCTACGGAGTTCCCCATATGGGCATATCTCGAATCGATGGACCCTCGTCGGCAACGGCCATCATCATTGGCGCCGACGGTGATCGACGTTTTCTGAGTTTTCGGAGCCCGTCAGAACTGGACTACACCGCCATTGATCCCCAAACCATCCTGGCGGAGTGCAACTGGCTGCATATTTCAGGCTTTGTTTTCCAACGGCCAGCATCAGCCAGTTTCGCCCGAGGCCTAGTGGACGCGGCCAGATCGGCTAACATCCCAATCTCCATCGACCCGTCGCCCTTATTTGCCGCGTACGTCGAATCGGATCCTGGCCTCCTCACCTCACTCGATTACATCTTTCCCAATGAATATGAGGCTCGAGCACTCACCGGCTTTGATGATCCGGTAGCAGCGGCAGCTGAGCTCCGTGATCGTGGGGTGGGCACGGTCATCGTGACGATCGGTGACAAAGGTTGCGTGCTCAGTGGACCATTGCAGCTCGATGAGCAGCTTGCCCCTCCTACGCCCACTGTTGTCCTGGACTCCACTGGCGCAGGCGACGCCTTCGCCGCCGGCTTCATCGCCGCAATACAGGCGGGTCGATCTCCACAAAGCGCTGCGGAACTCGGCATGCACGTGGCTGCAGAGGTCATCGCCCACATTGGAGGCCACACGGGTGCGCCGAGCCTGGATCGACTGGCGGTTGCCTATCCGGATCTCATGGACGTACTTGATCAATTGAGAACAACCACGGCGACAGACGAAAGGGAACGACAATGACCATCCGTATCAGTGAAGAGGTGCGTCAGGCGATTGCTGACGGGAAACCAGTTGTCGCCCTTGAAACCACGATCGTGGCGCACGGCATGCCGGAACCCACCAACATTGAGACTGCACTGGCCGTGGAAGGGATCCTGCGGGCGGGAGGCGCAATCCCGGCTTCGGTCGGCCTCATCGAGGGTGAGATCGTCTGCGGCCTGTCCCCTGCCGAACTCGACCGCTTGGCCCATGATGAGCACGTCGTCAAGGCTCAGGAACGTGATTTTGGCCGGGCCATCCGCAACCGATTCAGTGGGGCCACAACCGTAGGTGCCACGCTGCTGGTCGCGGCCCGCTGCGGGATAGAAGTACACGTCACCGGCGGTATCGGCGGAGTGGCCCCCGAGGTCGGCATGAACCTTGATATTTCCGCTGACCTACCAGCTATCGCCCGATCCCCAGTGATCACAATCGCGGCAGGAACGAAAGCATTTATGGACACGGCTGCCACTCTTGAGGCCATGGAAACCCTTGGAGTACCAGTGGGAGTCTGGCAGTCCGATGAGTTCCCCTGGTTTTACTCAACCAGCAGCGGACTGAAGGTGGAGTGGCGGGTCGAATCCGCCACTGAAATTGCCGAGATTTTCCGCGCCGATCGTGATCTGCGGCCCGGCGCCGGCATGTTTCTTGGCGTACCGCTCCTCCCACCGGACGCACTACCGGCTGAGCAGACTCGTGCGGCTATCGACACTGCCCTGCAACGGATGAGAGAACAAGGAATCACGGGCAAGGCTGCCACGCCATTCCTCCTCAGCACTATCTTCGAACAAACACAGGGTGCAAGCTTGATTGCCAACGTCGCCCTGATCAAAAACAATGCGCGGGTAGGTGCCCAAGTCGCGGTCGCCGTCGCTCAGTCACGCCAATGAGTGCATCTCGAGCCGTACTGATCAAGAACGTCCACGTACTGACCGTGGACGAAGATGATCGCCGCTTTCCCCAGGGTTACCTGCTTGTGGAGGGTGGGGCGATTGCTGCACTAGGTCCGATGACTGAGTGTCCAAGTACAGCAAGCGACATCCCGGTCATCGATGGAATGAGCCCAGAAGGGCATTGCCAGTTCGCTTTCCCGGGATTCATCAACACGCACACCCATAGCTTCCAGGCGCTCACACGAGGTGTAGGTGAGGGCCTGCCAGTCTGGGAGTGGTTCAGTCAGGCGCTGGATCTTGTCGTCGGTAATCTCACGGTAGAAGATGCACGCCTCTCGGCTCAGGTTACGGCCCTTGAGTCAATTCGC
>CAZKFI010000017.1:21632-37132 GCA_964551975.1 uncultured Bifidobacteriaceae bacterium
GCTCAGGCTGCACAACTGTCGTGGACTACAACTACCCGCATCCCCATCCGATGATGGCCGATGCCGCCATTGAGGGTTTCCGCGAGGTAGGAGTACGAACGGTCTTGGCTCGCGGCATCATCGACACCGGTGACGTGCACCCTTCGGTCATTCACAGTACCGATGCTGAACTTGCAGACTGTCGACGTCTGCTCGAGCGCTACCATAAAACGGACGACGACCTGATTCGGATCTGGCTCGCTCCCTACACCATCTTCAGTACGAGCACGCAGGCAATGCTCGCCAGCCATCGTCTGGCACAGGAGTACGGATCCGGGGTGACGATTCACGCAGCAACACCTTCGACCCTCGAAGCCGCCCAGGCCTTGTTCGGCACCAGTGATGTGGTGCATGAAGAATCCCTCGGCATGCTCGGACCCAACCTCCTCCTCGTGCACTGCACACATCCTGGACCACTCGAGCAGCAACTCATGGCACAACACGGAGTGAAGGTTTCACACAATCCGGCGAGCAACGCCTACCTCGGTGAAGGCGCAGCTCCGATCATTGAGCTGCTCAGCAGAGGTATCACGGTGGGTCTTGGCACCGACGGTCCCGCGTCGAACAACAATCAAGACATGCTGGCAGTGCTCAAGTTGACCGCGCTCATCCAGAAAATGTTGCATCAGGATCCGGCTGTTATCGACGCCCGTACGGTGCTGCGCATGGCAACCCAGGGTGGGGCTTCCTGCATCGGCTGGGATGACAGCATCGGCACACTGCAAGTGGGTAAGCGTGCAGACATCGTGCTGATGGATCCATGGTTGCCCAACACGGTCTCATTCGAGGACCCAGCGGTCAGTCTCGTCTACAGCGCCACCCAAGAGAATATCCGGACAGTTCTGGTCGATGGGCAGGTTGTCATGCGAGACCGTCACATCCTTGGTCGCGATGGAACCTTGAATGAGCGCGCGATCCTGCGAAGCGCCCAGGCAGCCGCTGAGGCTCTGAGGACCAGATCCGGGATCTAGACCTCAGCCAAAAGCTCCAGGACCGCCAGGTCGTCGACGTCGTTGTGCTCGAAAATGATCCGCTGGACCCCCATTTGCGACCAGAGCTGGACCTGCTCACGAAATTCGCTGATGGTGCCTCCCGGCATTCCTGAGGCGCGCCAGGCCGCTATCGATTCCGGGAGCCCGGGGAACACCCGTCGATGAGCAGCCAGTCGGAGTTCGACATCAGCCTCGTTCCGCCCAAGGAGCAACGGGGTCATCAATGACCGTCGGATCGTCTCCGGCGCACGACCTTGGGCACTGCAGGCCTGCAGAAACCGTTCACGAAGTTGCGCATATTCATCTGCACCCTTGTAGAAGCAGTTCCATTCCTGCGCGAAACGGGCTGCCAGATTGAGCATTCGATCCCCTGCACCACCCAGGATCACCGGAGGGCGCGACGACACCGGCGCAGGTACCAATCGCGCCTCGTTCAGTTGGAAATGCGTGCCCTGGTACGAGTGCACCTCACCATCCCAGAGTGCTGCCAGAATCTCCAGCGCCTCCTGCAGCCGGTCGACGCGAATTCGGGGTGCAGGAAAATCGAAACCAAACATTCGATGCTCTGCCTCGTGCCAGGCTGCGCCGACGCCAAGATCAATGCGCCCCTGGGTAAGCCACTCCAGCGCGACAACGGACTTCGCCAGATCAGCCGGATGGCGGAACGTCACTGGACTCACCAATGGACCTACCCGCAATCTGCTGGTTCGCGCCGCGAGCACAGCCACGGCCGGCCAGGCTGGCATCACCGCACGTCCACTGGTGACGTCGACCGGAGCGAAGTGATCCGACAAGTAGAGCGCTTCCAGGCCCACGGCTTCGGCGCGGTCGGCGGCCGCGAATACCTGGGGCCAGGTCAGCCCTTCCTGGCTCTCCAGCAGAATCGCGTATTCCATCGCTCGCCTCGCTTCCGCCCCCGGCTACCCGTCGTGTGCTAAGCCTTACTGACTCGTATAGCCACCGTCGATGAGGATGGTCTGCCCGGTGACATAGTTCGCGCCCGGGCTCGCCAAGAACGTGATGACCTCCGCAACCTGGGCCGGCTGAGCGTAGGACCCGATGGGAATCGCAGCAAGCACAGCGGCACTACCTGCGTCGAGCTCTTCCCTGGTGTGCGATTGCAGGAACTCCTCGACGAAGAGATTCGTCGCCACCACGCCCGGTGCGACGCAGTTGACGGTGATCTGGAAAGGAGCCAACTCCAGAGCCATGGTGCGAGAGAGGCCTACAACCGCAGCCTTCGACGCGCCATACACGGCGTGACTGGGCATGCCGAGCTGGTAGCCGACCATGGATGCCGTGTTGACGATTGCGGCACCCTTCGCGGCCTTCAACAATGGCAGGCAGAGTCGACTGAGGTCGAATACGGCTCGGAGATTCACTGTCATCATCTGGTCGAATTGCTCATCACTGGTCAACTCGAAGGAGTCCGCAAGTCGCAGGATTCCGGCGTTATTGACCAGAGCATGCAGACACCCATGCTGCTGCTGGACCTGCTGGACAAGCTGCTGCAGGTACGACCGATCCGAGACATCTCCGCCAAGGAACTGCGCCTGCCCTCCGGAAGCGTTGATCGCTTCAGCTACCTCGCTGCCGGCAGGAGAGAGATCCGACAGCAGTACGGACGCTCCGCGCTGAGCCAAGAGTTCGGCACTGGCACGCCCGATGCCGTTTGCGGCTCCGGTGACCAGGACATTCCTGCCACTTAGGTCGACGCCGGACCCCGCCAACTGGCTCATGCGTAGCCTGCAGCAATCTCACCCGGGGTTGGCCACTGCTCCATGTCGTAGTAAGCCTTCCAAGCGACTGTCTCGAAATACTCGCTGGTCAAGAAGATGCGCTCTAGGTTCTCGCGCCGGCTCGGCGAGCAGCCGTCAACCAGTCGATCAAGCAGCTCCAATAGCGCCACGACATGCCCGTCAAGTCCGGCGTCGCTGCCATAGGTCTTGAACCACCAAGCGTAGGGATTATCGTCGCTGATCTGATGGTCGCGCAGGATTCGCTTCGAGAGAATCTGCCACCCCACCAGACATGGGGTGATGGCCGTCAGAATCTCGGCAAGTTCGCCCTTGCTCGCAGAAGAAAACTCATGCTGGGCGTACGAGTACTTAGTCGGACCCATACGCTGCGCCTCTAACTCCGCCGTCGTAATGCCGACAGATGCCGCGAAGCGACCGTGCGATTCCATTTCCTCGTCAACG
Organism: uncultured Bifidobacteriaceae bacterium; assembly: GCA_964551975.1. Taxonomy (GTDB): domain Bacteria; phylum Actinomycetota; class Actinomycetes; order S36-B12; family S36-B12; genus REEB426. The sequence continues at coordinate 24,865 of CAZKFI010000017.1, forward strand.
ATGTAGTTGAGATAGCGCTGCACCGTACGCATCGACTCAAAATCAGGTGCCCGGAGCACGCCCATGGCCAGGATCTTGGAGAAGTTGATCAAATACGGGTAATCAACTTTGACCCAGTACACCAGGCGCTGCTGATCCAGTGTGCCGTTGATCATTTCGCGCATGAAAGGGCTTCGAGTCTGAGCCTCCAAGTACGGCTCCGCCAGCGCGAGCATGTCCTTCGTGAATCCCATTCGTTGCCTCCCTGCGATTGTTGACTGCAGTTAGCCCACTGCGCAACGAAAGCCCGGTCCACCAGCTAATGCATAGCCGGAGAACTCAGGTAGCGCCCCCCTGCGGAAACTACAGCGACCGAATTCATTGGTGTAAAACCATGACCCACCCCGAAGCACCCGACACTCCACGTCGGTTGACGGGGAAGTCGCGGTGCTGCCTGGGTATGCGAGATATCGATCCTCGACCCACTCCTCGACATTTCCGACCATGTCGATCACCCCGTAGGGGCTCACATTGCCGGGATAGGAACCGTTGGGCACAGTCATCAACCCCAGCGGCTTCGCCGAATCCCAGAAGTTCGCGTTGGCTTCGATGAGCTCGTTCCCCCACGGCCAGATCCGGGCATCCGTACCGCGAGCCGCCTTCTCCCACTCGGCCTCCGTTGGCAGCCGTGCGCCACGCCAGGCCGCGTAGTCGCGGGCCTGTTGCCAGGTAATGCGTTCTATCGGACAGTCCAGCATCTGCGGTGTCGGTCCGGATTCCGGCCAGTCAGGCACCCAGTCGGCACCGGTCGCCTCGATGTAGGCCAGATAATCCCGCGAAGTGACCGGGTAGCGGTCAATCCAGAACTCAGCTACCTCCACCGTCCGTACCGGGCTTTCAATGTCATACCAGTCACTGCCCATGGTGAAGGGGCCACCAGGGATGCACACCATGCGCTCGGTATCCACGCCGCTTCCCATCACAGGTCCGAATCCAGCAGAACACATCGAAAGCCCGGGCCACCCAATTGGCCGTACCCGGTGGTATCCAGATCGGGGGACTCAAAGCAGCGATAGGAGCCGCGCGCATGGGTCATCGGGAAGATCCAGGATCCACCACGGAGCACCTTCATGCCGACCCCGTACCCGACGCTGACGTAGTTGGCGCCGGGATACCCGTCGTAATCGTCCTCGCACCACTCCTCACACAGCCCCACCATTTGTTCGCACCCGTAGGGACTTGCCCCACTCGGACGAGCATTCACTGGTTCGGAGTGCGCTCCAGTCACCGCTGCGGTCTCCCAGGTTAGGCAGCGCGCAGCATCGAACTCATTACCCCAGGGAAACTGCTGCCCCTGGGTACCGCGGGCAGCCTTCTCCCACTGCATTTCGGTTGGCAACCGCTTGCCATGGGCATCGGCGTAGGCCCGAGCGTGAACCCAGTTGATCTCCGCTGGATGGTCATCCTCGCCGTCACGGTAACGCCCGTTGGCCCAGTGCAGTGGTGGCTCAATGCCACCACCATCGACGAAAGCCTTGAATTCGGCATTCGTGACCAGATAGCGATCGATCCAGAACCCGTCAACGTGGATCCGGCGTTCGGGGCGTTCTCGCGCGTAGCGATCATCGCCCATGAGGAATTCCCCAGCCGGGACGTGCACCATGCCCTTCAGGCGTGCATCACCTGTGCTCTCCCCCGTGATGACCCCGGCCGTCAACGTCGTGCATCCACTGAACCGTGCCAGGGAATCAACTTCCGCTCGGCGAAGGTGACCAGACCGTAGAACACCAACGCGATGGTCGCCGACACTGCGACGGCTGCCCAGATGCGCGCGGAGTTGTTCGTGTAAGCCGCTGTGAGAATCATGTAGCCCAATCCGGCGTTCGCCTGGATGAACTCAGCAACCACCGCCGCCAACACAGCAGCTCCAGAGGCTACGCGCATAGATGCGAAGAAGAACGGCAGGGATGAGGGCATCCGCAATTTGACGAGTTCTTGAAAACGATTGGCGCTGAGCACGCTGAAGAGGTCCACTTCGCGACGATCTGCCGCTTTCAGGCCCTTCAGGGTGTAGATCGCCACTGGGAAGAAGGTCAACAGCGCGGCCACGAAGATCTTCGAGGGCATACCGAATCCCAGCCAGATGATCACGGCCGGAGCGATTGCCACGATGGGAATGTTCAATCCCACAACGAGGTACGGCGACATGCCGCGCTCAAGAAAGCGCCAGGAATCCAAAATCAGTGCCACGACGACGGCAACCGTCACGCCGATCGCAAAGCCCGAAGCCGCTTCAACGAGCGTCACCCAGCCATTGCGCAGCAGTGAATCGGCACTCTCAATTCCCTCAGCAACGATCAGATCGGGTGAGGGCAGAATGTACTTCGGTAGCCCCCAATAGCGAGCAGCGACGTACCAGAGCGCCAGCACCACGATCGCCACCACGACGGCAGGCAGAACAGAAGCCAGCACCCTGCTTCCACGGCTGCTCGAGCGACTTGCGCGGCTCATGACTTCCCCTTCATGGTGTTGTAGGTCGCTCCGTACAGCGCCTCCTCGGCTTCCATCCGAAGTTGATTGAACCGATCGGAGAACAGCAGCTCCTGGGTGCGCGGTCTGGGTAGATCGATCGTGAATTCCTTGACGATCCGACCGGGCCGTGCAGCCATGACGACCACGCGATCGGAAAGCTGAATCGCCTCACGAATGTTGTGGGTGACGAACAGGATGGTGGTGGAACTCTTGGCGAAGACTTCCAGCAACCACCGGTTCATATCCTCGCGGGTGATCTCGTCAAGGGCTGCAAATGGTTCATCCATCAAAATGATGTCTGGCTCCATCACCATGGATCGAGCGATGGCGACACGTTGCTGCATACCACCGGAGAGCTGCCGTGGATAGTTCTTCGTGAAATCCTTCAAACCAACGCGCTCAATCATCGCCAGGGCACGGGGCAACGCCTCCGAACGCTTGACTCCCGCGATCTCCAAGGGCAGGAGCACGTTCTTCAGGACGGTTCGCCATTCCAACAACGTTGCAGACTGGAAGACGTACCCAACCTGCCGCTTGCGAATAGCGTCCTTCGGCGTCAATCCATTGACGGTCACCTGACCGCCACTGGGCTGGAGCAGATTCGCGACGCAGCGCAGCACGGTGGTTTTACCGCATCCGGAGGGGCCAATCAGCGAAACGAACTGCTTTTGGGCCACATCAAGATTGAAGTTCTGGAGTGCTTGGAACTCCCCACTCGACGTATCGAAGGTGATGCTGAGGTTTTCGGCCACCACTGCCGCTGTCACTGACTGCTCCCTTCTGTCCCGCTGTTCACTGCGGGGCCGTTGCACTTCGGGCTCGTCCTTGCATGATCACCTGTCGGCCTCACTGCCGGGTGCTCGATATCTTGCCTGAATCCGCCGTGAGGTACAGCCATTTTTCGGCACCAGGGGTGCGTGGGTTCACCCACGCACCCCTGGTGTGAATCCGTACCTGTGACTTACCAGGTGATCGTGCGCCAATCCATGGGAACTGCATCCAGGAACTGGGTGGTGTAGGCCGCAGTCACATCAGCCGGCTCCTTGAGCTGACCGGCCGCCAGGGCGGCGTCAGCTGACTGCTGCCAGCTGGTCTGCGGCATCGCACCGATCATGCCCTCTTCTCCCGCAGGACCCTGCGACATCAGAGCGCACATCTCGTTGACCTGGATGATCTGAAGGTCCAGATCCAGGTCGGGAGCAGCGTCGACCGTGAACTGAGCACCGGCCTTGCGGTTCTCCTCACTGGAGCAGACCCACTGCCAGCCACGCAACGTCGCGTTGACGATGCCCTGCACCATCTGCGGGTTCTCCTGGACGGTGCTTTCCAGCGTCACGATGGAGTCACCGGGCAGGTACATGCCGAGGTCCGCGGGGCGGATCTCGTTCACGTTCTTGCCAACCTCGTAGCCTTCCTTGTAGACCACGTGCTTCTCGTTCCACTCCGTTGCGCTTGCGCAGTCGAAGGCGTCATTGAAGAACTCATCCATCGAGAACTTCTGCGGGAGCCACTCGACATCGGCGACCTGCAGACCGGACTTCACGGCTGCGGCCTGGAATCCGGCCTCACCGCCACCCAGCCACACGCCGATCTTCTTGCCCTTGAGGTCATCGAAGCTGTCGATGCCGGTCGTGGTCTTGCACATCAACAGCAGACCATCGGCCTGGTTGATGCCACCCACGCCAACTACCGGGATGCCCTCAGCGCGGTTGGTGTAGACACCAGCGGGGTTCAGCACGGCGAACTGCGCCGAGCCGGCCGCCAGCAGTGCACCAGCGCGTACGTCCGGACCTCCGGGAACGATCTCGACATCCAGGCCCTCTTCAGCGAAGTACCCGTTGTTGAGCGCCGCGAACTGTCCGGCTTCCTCACCTTGAATCACCCAGGGCATGACGTAGGCGACCTTGGTCAACTCCGCCGGCGCCTCGGCTGCCGCCGAAGCCTCCCCACCGGCTGCCGCGCTCGCCTCCCCACCCGCGGTGTCGGAGCTGCTGCTGCAAGCAGCAACCAAGACCATGGCCAACCCGAGGCCACCCAGGGCGACGGAGGTCGTGAACTTGCTCCGTCGATGTGCGATCTTCACCTGCTCTCCCTTCACCATGTCTCGATCAGTCGATCGAACGATGTTTGGCCAACACGCGTGTGCGGGCGGACCCGGATCGGGCTACTCCCAATCCGTTCTTCGCATACGACACCAGTGCATGTGCCCTGTCAAGCGACTTGGCCGAATTGACATCGGCGGTTTTGTACGAAACACAAGTGTTATGAGCCCGCAGCATCGTTCGACGCTGCAGGAGCGTGTCATGAGCCCGCAGCATCGTTCGACGCTGCAGGTAGACGACCCCGTGACGTGAAGCCTCGTAGGTACACGCGCATGCCAGCACGGGTGTCACTCGTCAATCGCGTAGAGATCCACCGCGGCGGCTGCGAGTACACGCACGGCGTCCGGCGATGTGAACTCTTCGCGGATCGCACTAATGTTCGCCGCCGGATCAGAAATTGAGAACGGGTGATCCGTGCCAAACATCAGATGATCTACTCCGACCAGATCAGCCGCTGCTCGCAAGGCCCGAGGGTGGTAGAGCACCGCATCAAGGAAGAGTTGCTCCAGGACCTCACTCGGGGGTGTCGGCATGCGCTCAACGAGACTTGCATCAGATCGCCAGCCGGCATCCAGTCGCCCAGCCAGGTATGGGATCGTCCCCCCGCCGTGCGAGCCGATGATGCGAACTCCCGGGTAACGGTGCAGCACGCCGGCGAAAACTAGTCGAGCCAGGGCGACCGTGGTTTCGATGGGAAAGGCCACGGCGACATGCATGGCGTGACCGAATCCTTCGAGTTCGTCAGTAGCCGAGCCGTGATGCGGATGGAGTAACAGCGGAACTCCCGTTTCCGCCAAGGCGGCCCAGACCGGATCCAACTCCGGATCGTCAAAGGTCCTGCCGGCGATGCGACTCCCGGTGATGATGCCGAAGAGATCCTCTGTATCGGCGACTTCGCGAACGACTGTGGCGACGTTGGTGACACCCGAACCGGGAATGGCGCCCATGCCAAGGATGCGGCCACCAGTTTCCTTGCGGCGAAGGGCCGCATCGGCGTTGAAGTAGCGCGCCGTTTCCAGTGCCTCTGCCTCGTCGAACGGATCCAGCCAGGGGTTGCCTAACGACAGGATCGTTTGATCGATGCCGAAGCGATCCATGAATGCCAACTTGGCGTCTAAGGACCAGTAGTCCTCCGTGATGAGCCTTCCACCTGACCCAGAGGTTTCTTCTTCTTCGAAGATGACGAAACGTTCAACACCATCGTCGTCCGAGATACGAGGGATGACCGTGCGTGCTTTCAGCAAATCCACGTACCAACGTGGGTAGTAATGCGAGTGCACGTCGATGATGGACGGTGCTCCCTCAGGCACGATGGCCCCTTCCTTCGCGGCGAATGTTCAGTGACTTGCTCTATTCGATCACTTCTTTTGTTCAATATCTTCTTTGCGTCAATCACTAGGTCAACACCTTTGACTGCCTAGCGCGACGGACTATAGCCTGCACGCAACCTGGTACGGGTCCTTTCAGCAATCGAAAATCGGAGTCGACCGTGACAGAGCTCAGAGCACGCCACCCAGAAGTAATCACGTTCTTGCAGGGCAGCCCACTCCCCCTGGCTATTGCCGGTGGGTGGAAGCAGACAGAACAGACGTTCGGTGTCGAGGACCCCACCAATGGCGCAACCCTGTGCCAGGTCTGCGCAGCAACCTCGCAGGACGTGGACACTGCTGTCCTCGCAGCGCGCGCAGCCTTCCTCGACGGTCGATGGCAAGACCTCCGTCCGGATGAGCGCTCACTGGGCATGCTGCGTTGGGCTCAGCTGATCGAACGCGACGTAGAGATGCTGGCTGAACTCGAGAGCCTGCAGACTGGTAAGCCAATCCGGGAATCTCGCGGTGATGTCCTCCGTGCGCTGGACGGCGTTCGCTTCTACGCTGCCGCCGCACGCAATATTCGCGGCGAAACCATTGAGGTGAGTCGAGCACATCACTCGTACGTTGAACGTGAACCGCTCGGAGTGATCGCCTGCATCGTTCCGTGGAATGTGCCAATTGTTTTGACGATCTCCAAAGCAGCCCCTGCTCTGGCAGCCGGCAACAGTGTGGTGGTGAAGCCAAGCCAAACCACTCCGCTGACAGCGATCCGGCTCGCCCAACTCTGGGACGAAGCGGGCCTGCCCGGTGCGGTCTTCAGTGTCATCAATGGTTCTGGACGCACAGTGGGTGAGGCCCTCGCGGTGCACCCCGCGGTTTCCATGGTCACTTTCACCGGTAGTACCGATGTTGGGCTGCGGCTTGGAGAACTGGCTGCCAAGAGGAATACCCGCATCATGCTGGAACTGGGCGGCAAGTCGCCGAACATCGTCCTGGAGGACGCCGACCTAGATCGCGCAGTGATCGGCGCTGCCCAGGCGATTTTCTACGGCCAGGGCCAAATCTGTGCCGCTGGATCGCGCCTTCTGATTCACGATGCGGTTTACGACGAGGTCCTCGCGGGAGTGATCGCCCAGGCCAAGGGCTTGCGTATCGGCGATCCACTGGATCCGGCGACCGAGTTCGGCAGTCTGACTTCCGTTGCGCATCGAGACGACGTCCTTGGCTGGGTCCGCCGGGCCGAGCAGGATGGTGCTCGCCTGGTTGCTGGCGGTGGTATCCCGACGATCCCAAACCTGCCCAACGGCGCATTCATGGAGCCCACCATCCTGGTCGACGTACCCGCCACAGCGCCTATCGCCTGCGAGGAAGTATTCGGCCCGGTGCTCGTGGTGCAGCGCGTGCGCGATGACGAACACGCCATTGCACTCGCCAATGACTCCACCTTTGGCCTTAGCGCAGGTATTTGGACACGTGACTCCGCACGTGCCAAGCGAATGGCTCGGCGCTTGGAGACCGGCGTTGTGTGGATCAATGACTACGGCAAGTTCCATCCGGCGATGCCCTTTGGTGGCGTGAAGCTCAGCGGTAGCTCGCACCGCGAGTGGAGTCACCTGGCCATGGATGCTTTCCTCGAACACAAGTCGATTTGGGAGTGGGTGCAGTGAGTACACAAAGCGTCATGACCGAGCGAACCGTTCTTATTACTGGGGCGAGTCAGGGCATTGGCCTTGCCTACGCTCAGGCTTTCGCCGATGCCGGTTCCAATGTGGTGATGGCCGATATTCGCGGGGCCGAGCAAGCAGCTCAAGGGCTGGGTAAGGAGTCGGTCATTGGCGTCACCGGCGATGTCACCCAACCCGCACAGGCCGAGGCGATGGTGCAGGCAGCCATCGATCGTTTTGGGCGAGTCGACGTGCTGGTCAACAACGCTGCGTTCTACGCCGGCCTGAATCTTGCCAACTTTGAGCAGGTCAGCGAAGCCGACTGGGATCGCTCGATGAATGTGAACGTCAAGGGTGTCTGGTTGATGTGTCGAGCGGTGGCACCGCATATGCGCGAGCAGGGCTGGGGTCGCATCATCAACATAGCGAGCAACGTGGTCTTCATGGGCAAGCCAAACTTCCTGCACTACGTGACCTCAAAGGGTGCGGTCTGGGCGCTGACCAACGGCATGAGCCGCGAGCTGGCTGGCACGGGAATCACCGTGAACTGCGTGGCACCCGGCTACACGATCACCGCAGCAACCCGGGAGATGGGTACCGCGGAACAGGTTGCCGACTTAGAGCGGCAGATCATCGATGCCCAAAGCGTTAAGCGTCTTCTCGAACCAGAAGACATGGTGGGTGCGGTGCGCTACCTCGCATCGGAGGAAGCGGCTATGGTCACCGGGCAGACCATCATCGTCGATGGCGGTGTCATCGTCGGGTGATCCTGACCGAGCGGTCATCCGCGTAGGCCTGAGGTCAAAGGAGGCGTCATGCCGAATTCGTCGGCAACGGTCCAAACGGTCACTGGACCGATCCCGGTCTCCGACCTGGGCTGGACCCTGGCCCATGAGCACTTCTTCACCGTTACCTACGACGTTCCCGGGGCTTACCTCGCCAGTGAACGCATCGCCCAATTGGAGCTGGCCGATGCCGCGCAGGCCGGTACCCGCTCTGTCATCGACCTGACGACCTTTGACCTCGGGCGCAAGCCGGCGGCAATCCGCCGCCTTGCTGAGGCAACCGGAGTGCAGATCGTCATGGGCACCGGCTGGTACATCTACAAGACCTATCCGGCGTCACACGCCTTCACCTCGACGGCCGCTCTGACCGAAGAACTCCTCCGCGATATCGAGGAAGGCGAAGACGGTGTGCGCCCGGGAGTCATTGGCGAGATCGGGGTCGCCGGCACCTCGGTGGAGGCGCGCGAGGAACGGGTGCTCCGAGCGGTGGCCCGCGCTCATCGTGTTTGCGGCCTGCCCATTTTTCTCCATCAGCAGCGGGTCTTCTCCGGGCCGCAGGCCCTCATCCTGCTCCAGGAAGAAGGTGTGGATCCCAAGTCGGTGGTGTTCTGTCACATGGATTCCATCGAGGACCCCGGTGTGCACGAGGCGGCGGTTGACCTCGGTGTCTGGCTTTCGTACGACCGCATCCAGGGCTGGGATCTCGTGCACCAACTGCGGCCCTGGGAGGTGGCACACCGACGTGACCTGTTGGACCGTGCCAAGAGACATGGCTACCTGAATCAGGTTCTACTCAGTACGGACTGCTGCGTACTCGGTGATCTTGCACGCTACGGCGGCCCCGGCTACGCCTATACCCACGGCAATTTCGCCGATCAACTCAGGGCTGAAGGATTCACCGCCGAAGAACTTGATCTGGTGTTTGCCCAGAACCCTCAGCGGCTACTGGGCGCCTAGGTCCGGCACCTGATTGCGAATCGGTGCCTGCGCAGTCAGCGCCTGAACCACCGTCGCTGCATCACTCACCCAGCCGAAGTGGGTTGCGATGTCGTACAGGGTTGCTTGTTGCTCAATTTCGGACATCGCACCAACGCAGTCACTGGGCACCACGGTGTCGTAACCGAGGAAGAACGCATCATGTGCCGTGGCTCGAACGCAGATATTCGTAAGGACGCCCATGAGCACGACGGAACGGATGCCTCGATCCCGCAGGGTGAGGTCAAGATCCGACTGGAAGAAGCCTGAGTACCGCCGCTTCAGAACGACCAGGTCGCCCTCCGCCACCGGCAGATCATCCACAACGGCGGCACCCCAACTGCCCTCATAGGTGTGCGTCATCCGCTTGGCGAACTCGCGTACCGGCGCCAAGGCAGTGCGGTGTTGCTCATTGACGAAGATCACGGTCCCACCGGTGCCTCGCACCGCATCAAGAACAGTGTTCTGTGCTGGGCACAACTGAAGCGCAGCGGGATTTGCTAGCGGCCCAGGCTCCACACAGAAGTCGTTGAGCATGTCGATGACGAGCACGGCTGTGGTCTTCGGATCAAGTTGTAGTTCACGTCCGAAGAGTGCACGATCGGAGTAGGGGTCCACGCCGTCACTGTAGTGCGCATCGAGCGCTACTGAACGGCGTACAGTCGATTCGCTACCTGTTTCGCATCCGAGTACACCGACTGCATGTCGAACATTTCCCCGTCTGTAGACCTCACAATCCCGGAGCGTACGACCTCTGTCCCCCCAACGATCAGATCACGCACACTGCTACCTGCCAATGTTCGAAACAAGAAGGTCGCCGGATCATCGAGCGCGCGGCTGGGCACTCCGGCAAATTCGATAGTGCCAAGGTCCAGGATCGCCAGGTCTGCGGGCCGGTCGGGTAGCAGGGCACCCAATCCCTCCCAACCAATCGCATGCGCGGCGCCCGTTGTCGCCAAGCTAAGTACCTGGCCCGGGCTGAGCACCGTGCGCCCATCCGCGATGCGACTGCGCTGGGCAGCCCAGGCCAGTTGCGTCTCCACCAGCATTGAACCGCGATCATTTGACGCAGCGCCATCCACGCTGACCGCGACTCGATCGTTGGCCGCCGACCAATCGGCGAGTGGAATGAGCGGATAGCCCAGCAGCATGCTGCAACTGGGGTTGTGCACGATGCCCATCGAGGCCTCGCCGAAGGCACGTGCATCCGCCACCGTCAACTGTGAACCATGTGCGAGCCAATTCCCGGGACGCACCAAACCGAGACGCTCAGCGAAGGCAAAGGCTGTTTCACCCTCCGGCAGACTGGTCGGCAGCGGATGGAAGTGCGTGTGCATGGGCACACCATGTGCGTCCGCAATGGCTGTCAGTCGCCGGTGAAAGGAGCCGTCGTCATCCAAGACCGGAGTCGTCGGACCACATGCCCAGCGCAATCGATCGTTTGTTGGCCTTGCGAGCACTTCAGCTGTGCGCGTTAAGGCTCGATCCTCTGGTTCGAGCAGTCGCGTGAGGTCCACCCCCTGCTGGCCGAGGATCTCGGCAAGCGGTCCCTCCAATCGCGGTGCGCAACCGCGGACGTAGAGCAAGCGCAGACCCAAACGTTGGGCCGCGCGCACCACCGGTGTCACGAAGTCCTCGTCCCCGGGGTGCAGATACTCGAAACCGGCAACAGTCGTTGCTCCGCCCATCGCCGCTTGCAGCAACGAAACTGTGGCGGCAGTCTCGATGTCTGCCGGCGTCATCGCAGACCACGCTCGGTAGTGGACGGCGAGCCAGTCCAACAGGCCCCCCTGGACAGAGACACCACGTGAGGCACCCTGCGTAAGGTGGTGATGCGCCGCAACAAAGCCAGGCATCACCAGGCAGTCCTGCGCATCGATTACACGTTCGGCAGCAGGCGGTGTACCCACCCCCGATCCAACGACGCGCCCGTCGGCGATACTCAACCAACCGTCCCGCAACACCGGCTGATCCCACGATCGAACCAATGCCGCAGCGTGCGCAATCACTAAGTCGGGCATGACCCGACCGTACTGGCTCAGCTATCGAGGTTGGCCATCACGTGCTTGATGCGCGTGTAGTCCTCGAACCCATACATCGACAGGTCCTTGCCGTAACCCGAATGCTTGAAGCCACCATGAGGCATCTCAGCGACCAGTGGGATGTGCGTATTGATCCACACACAGCCGAAGTCGAGCAGGCGTGCTACTCGCATCGCTCGACCGAAGTCCTTGGTCCACACACTGGAGGCGAGCCCGTAGTTCACGCCATTCGCCCAGGCCAGGGCTTCGGCTTCATCACTGAAACGCTGCACGGTGATGACCGGGCCGAAGATCTCGTTTTGAATCATCTCGTCGTCCTGCTTCAACCCAGCGACGACGGTCGGTTCGACGTAGAAGCCACGATCGCCCTGGCGGTTTCCACCGGCGACCACGGATGCATGTGATGGCGTGCGGCTCAGGAACCCGAGCACGCGCTCCAATTGGCCGGCGTTGTTGACCGGCGGCACCATGGCGTCCCCACTCGGGCCATCGGCATAGGTGGTGGCAGTTGCCTTGGCTTGCTCGGCGATGGCCGCGACGAAATCGTCATAGATTCCCGGGGCAGCCAGGATGCGAGTACCAGCAGTGCAGTCCTGACCAGCGTTGAAATAGCCAGCAACGGCCATCCACTCCGCAGTTGCCGCGACATCGGCATCGTCGAAGATGATGACCGGTGCCTTACCACCAAGTTCGAGGTGAACTCTCTTGACATCCTTGGCTGCTTCCTCGGCAACCTGCATGCCAGCTCGTACCGATCCGGTGATGGCGACCATCTGCGGTACTGGGTGGGACACCAGGCTCCGACCGGTGTCACGATCACCGCAGATCACGTTCATGACCCCTGGTGGCAGTGCGTCAGCCTCGGCGAGCAGCTCG
>CAZKFI010000018.1:0-27072 GCA_964551975.1 uncultured Bifidobacteriaceae bacterium
ACAAGAGCGACGACTGACAGCACAGACACCCAGCGCCGAGAAGACTCCCATTGACGCCGCACGCCAACGGAGGCGCGCCCCTCCTGGGTGGTGTCCTCGGACGGCTCCATGGGTGGCCTCCTGGGTCTCTGGTGGATGCGGCTCAACACAAGCTCACAGCACATTAGGCCAATTTCGCCCCACGCGCAATTACCCCAAGGGCGGATCCCAGGCGATGCCCGGTTCCTTGGTCGAATCGGCCTACTGGCTGGAGAGCGAGCCGGCCGGGGATGGCCTGTCTGACCGGTCTAGCCAGGTCGGGAACGTGAACCGTGATCCCAGCACCGCGAGCCAGGCGCCAAGAATGACCGTGCTCACCGCGAGGGGTGTGATGAGCGAGGCAACGCCGGCGGGGTACCCACTCTCGTAGGAGCGTGGGATCAAGACGGGCAGGAAGGCACTCAGTGCGCCTACTCCAGCACAGAGTGCATACAGCTGTCGGCGTGCACCCAGCCCCGACATCTCTCCACTGACGGCGCCCTCGGGTCTATTGAGAGATGTCGCGACCAGTACAGCGACAGCGGCCAGGGCCCAGTTCATCGTGTAGGGAAACACCACGGGCGTGATCAGAACCGTGAGCATCAGCGCGATCACAACGCGCGTCTGAGGCAGCAATGTGGACCGGGCCCACAGCAGTGGGGCGGCCGCCGCAAAGAACAGGATCACGATGATCGTGTCGAAACGCAGTACCTGCGAAGCGACGCCATCCAAGCCCGCGAGCAGCAACCAGTGAGCGATACCCGCGACTGGTGACACGTTGTAAATCAGGAAGTCATTGCCAGCCAGACCCAGGATCGGCGAGAGATAGTGCAGGTACTCGCGAGCTGTTTGAATGGGGCTGCCCTCAAAAGCGAACAGCAGCATTCCGTTCAAAACTGCCCCACCTACAAGAGCGCCGATGAGTGGCTTCCAGCGCCGCTCGGCAACCAGGAGCAGCAAAATGATGACGGGGTAGACCTTGAGCGACGCTGCAAAAACCAATGGGACCATCGCCCAGCCCCAACGATTGCGCAGCGCAAGCATCGCAAAGGCGAAGAGCAGGATCGGAATGAGGCCCTGGTAGTTACCTCGGTCAACTGCCGCGATAGAAGGTCCGGTGAGCAGCACGATGCCAGTGGCGAGCACCTTCATTGACCACGGCTTGCCGCGGGTTGCCACGAGCATCATGAGGGCGATGGATCCCATCATCACCACAGCGAGCACCTTGCTGGCGGCGCCGTAGGACATGAACGTGAATGCCCGGCCCAGGAGCATTGCAAGTGGGGTGTGGTTGGGCCAGAAGGGGTATTCGTTATCGAACCATGGGTTTGCCAGGCCGCCCCAGTAGTAGCTGATGGCAAAGTCGTGGAAGAGATGAATGCCTGTCAGCAACGACTCTGCGGGTACCGAGAGCAGTTTCGAGAAGGCTTCGGCGCTGGGGCGCTCATCGGAGACATAGGCGATGGGCGACAGGAAACTGCCCTGAAAATAGAAGGCCAGTAGCCCACCGTAGAGAACCACCGGCAAACTCACGCCGACGATCCAGGCGAGGATTCGCTGCGGGATGGTGAAGGGCAACTGGGGAGGTGACCAGTTCGTCGCCCCTAATCGAACGCCCGCCACGCGGTTACTGTAGTTGCGGCTCACAATGAGCGAGGCGGGGCGAGTCCATGACCCGCCCCGCCTCGGGGAACTTAGTGCGAGTGGCCGTGCCCGTGCCCGTGGCCGTGCGCCTCAGGCTGCTCTTCCTTCTTCTCCACCACCAAAACCTCGGTGGTGAGCAGCATGCCGGCGATGGATGCGGCATTCTGCAGGGCTGAGCGGGTGACCTTCACCGGGTCGATGACACCGGCGGCAACGAGGTCGACGTACTCACCGGTCGCCGCGTTCAGGCCGTGACCGGCCGGAAGTTCGGACACCTTGGAGACCACGACGTATCCCTGGTCACCGGCATTTTCAGCGATCCAGCGCAGCGGCTCGACGGAAGCGCGGCGAACGATGCCAACGCCCGTTGCCTGGTCTCCGGTGAGCCCCAGGTCACCCTGCAGCGCCTTGGCGGCCTGGACGAGCGCCGCCCCACCACCGGCGACGATGCCTTCCTCGATCGCAGCGCGGGTTGCCGACACCGCGTCTTCGATGCGGTGCTTCTTCTCTTTCAATTCCACTTCGGTGTGCGCACCGACCTTGATGACGACGACACCGCCGCTGAGCTTGGCAAGCCGCTCCTGCAGCTTCTCGCGGTCCCAGTCCGAGTCCGTGCTCTCCACCTCGCGCTTGATCTGCGAGATGCGATCCTGCACGGCCGCCGTATCCCCGCCCCCGTCGACGATGGTCGTGTTGTCCTTGGTGACGACCACGCGGCGTGCACTGCCTAGGACCTCCAGGCCCACCTGGTCCAGCTTCAGGCCGACCTCTGGGGAGACAACCTGGGCACCCGTAAGGATGGCGATGTCCTGCTGGATGGCCTTGCGGCGATCGCCGAAGGCCGGGGCCTTGACGGCGCAGGAGGCGAAGGTGCCGCGGATGCGGTTCACCACCAGGGTGGACAGAGCCTCACCCTCGACGTCCTCGGCGATGATCAGCAGTGGCTTGCCGGCTTGGACGACCTTCTCCAGCAGCGGCAGAAGTTCCTGGACGCTGCTGATCTTGCCCTGCACCAACAGGATGCGGGCATCCTCGAGAACCGCTTCCATGCGCTCGGCGTCGGTCACGAAGTACGGAGAGATGTAGCCCTTGTCGAACTGCATGCCCTCGGTGAACTCCAACTCCATCTGCGTGGTGCTGGACTCCTCGACGGAGATGACCCCGTCCTTACCCACCTTGTCGAAGGCATCGGCGATGAGTTCGCCGATCTCGCGGTCCTGCGATGAGATTGTGGCGACGTTGGCGATCTCGTCTTTGCCGGCGACCTCACGGGCCGAAGCCAGCAGCGAATCGGACATCGCACTGACGGCCTTGTCGATACCGCGCTTGATATCCATTGGTGAAGCGCCCGCAGCAACCTGCTTCAGACCCTCACGCACCATGGCCTGGGCCAGCACGGTTGCCGTCGTGGTGCCGTCACCGGCAACGTCGTTGGTCTTGGTGGCGACCTCCTTGGCCAACTGGGCGCCAAGGTTCTCGTAGGCGTCCTCCAGTTCGACCTCGCGGGCGATGGTCACGCCATCGTTGGTGATGGTGGGGGCGCCCCACTTCTTGTCGATCACGACGTTGCGGCCCTTGGGGCCCAGGGTTACGCGAACTGCGTCGGCAAGGGCATTGACCCCTCGCTCCAACTTGCGTCGCGCATCCTCGTCAAATTCCAGGATCTTGGACATATTCCTTCACTCTCGTGCTTGCGTTGATCAACCAGCGGTGATCAAACAGGTCTGTGTCTGGGTGGATGGGTTGAGACGGCAGCGCCCCGGACTGAAACCGGGGCGCTATCCGTTGCTCAACGTCCTACTGCTTCGTCGCAGCGACGACGCACTACTTCTCGACAACCGCCAGTACGTCGCGGGCCGACAGGATCAAGTACTCCTCGTTGTTGTACTTGACCTCGGTGCCGCCGTACTTGCTGTAGATGACGACGTCGCCGACCTTGATGTCGAGCGGGATGCGCTTGTCGCCGTCCTCGTCGAAGCGGCCCGGGCCAACTGCCAGGACCTTGCCCTCCTGGGGCTTCTCCTTGGCGGTGTCCGGGATCACGAGCCCTGAGGCCGTGGTCTGCTCGGCATCGAGGGTCTGGACCAGGATGCGGTCCTCGAGTGGCTTGATGGAGACCGACACGTGCGTTCCTCCGAATGATTCGGCAGCCCCCGTATGGGGCAGATCGGATAATTGGCAGTCCCGGGGTGGGAGTGCTAGATGAACAGTACGCAGCAGTTAGCACTCCGTCAAGTTGAGTGCCAGCCTCGGCTGGGTCGGCGCACCGCGGACGGGCCAGGATGGGTTGGTGGACCGGGCACTGATCGACTGGCTAGCCAGCCCTGCCGGCCGGGAGGCCATCCTTCAAGCGGGTACGACCCTGGATCTGTTGGGGCGTGATCCCCAGGCCCACCTGCTGGCGGCCGAGCAGCTCCGTAGCCCCCAAGGTGGCCTTGATCCCACTCAAGCCGCTGCGGCACTGACCCAGGCCGACCTAGCCCGCAGGGCCGAACTAACGCCCGGCACCTGGCTCCTTACTCGCGATGGCCTCGAACAAGCCACCCACCCGCAGGTCGCAGCGCGGCACGCGCTGCACCTGAGGCATGTTGCTCCCGCTGTGGTCGACCTGGGTGCCGGGCTGGGCTTCGACGCGGCCGCGATGGTTGCTGCTGGATTGACGGTGACCGCGGTCGAGTGGGACCCCGAGCGCGCTGCACTCCTGCAGGCGAATGTGCCGCGGGCCCAGGTAATCGTCGGCGATGCCACCAACCCGCAGACCCTGCAGCAGGCTTGGGGTTCTGGCGGTGCGGTGATCTTCTGCGACCCGGGCCGACGTGGCGGCGCACGTCAGATCGATGGTCGTCGCGCCCACCCCGAGCGCGACCCCGAACGCTGGTCTCCTCCCTGGTCGTTTGTTCTTGCCCTAGCAACACACCACCCCGTCTGTGCCAAAGTCGCAGCCGGCATCCCACGGAATCAAATCCCGTCTGGCTGGCAGGGCGAGTGGGTCAGTCGCGAGGGCCACCTCGTGGAGGCATTTCTGACGAACCAGCCCGCACTTGGTGCCGACCGTCAGGCAGCCGTCCTTCGGAGCAACCACTGGCAGGTCATCACCCGGAGCAGCACCGCGGCAATAACTCCATCGGCGCAGGTGCTGCCCTATGTGCACGAGGTCGACGAGGCGGTTTTCGCGGCGGATACTGCGGCGACATTGGCCGAGCAGTTGGGTGCGGGCGCACTCAGTACGGATGCCCGCTGGCTGACGACCGCATCCATGGTCCCGACGAAGTTCGCTCATTTTCTGCGCAGCTACCTCGTCCTAGACGAACTTCCGGCCAGAACCACCGACCTGCGCTCAGCGCTGCGCGAGCGCGGCATCACGCGAGCAACGATCAAACAGCGCGGTAGAGACATGAGCAAACTGCGACACGAACTTGCCCTCCCCGAGGGCTCCGAGTCGATGCTCGCTTTCATCGGTGAGGTCAGGTCCGATCAGGAGCGTGTCTTGCTCCTGAAGCTCTGCTGACCACCTCTCGGAGGACAATCGCGGTTCTCACAAGGACTTTTCTGCAGATGCGCAACACTGTTGCGGGCCAACCGATGGAAAGCCACTTCAGTGGAATCGGACTAATGACAAGATGCGCGCGTGGTTCAAGCGCGAGTTCGTCGCAATGATGCGCGTATCTTGCAAGCAGCCGTCGACGTCCTGGCGTCACAGGGTTGGGCGGGCCTATCCCTCGCTGCAGTCGGCAAAACCGCAGGGCTCTCCATTCGACCCGTTCGGGATCGCTTTGCCACACGGGGTGCCCTAGCAGTCGGCGTCTGGCAGGAACGCGCCTGGCCCGCGCTGCTCGACGCATTCACCCCGGCGCTTCGGGGTGCAGGCCTCGCAGACGCCTCTGACACTTGCGTAGCTGACGCCACAGTGCACAGGGAGTCGGATCACACGCAGGCGGATGAGCAGACCTTCTTCGCAGCGATGGATGCATTCGCCCGACCGAACGCAGAACTCAAAGCAGCCGCCGAACTTGCGATCATCGCCGAGTTCCAACCTGAGCTGCGATCGGCTGTGCAGCAGACGGCCACCCCGCTGCTGCACTTCTGGGTGGATCCCAACGTTGCCGGTGGTCCTACCCGTGCTGCCAAGCGCGCCTACCTGCTGGCACTAGCTCTGGGTCTGCTCGCTGCTTCGCATCGACCCAGCGCTACAACGATTGACCTGCACCCGTTCTGGCGGCGCCTGCTGACGGTGATTGGCCTGGACCGAGACCCTGTTGCGCTGCCCACCGAGCCCCGACCGCCACACCTACATTTCATTCCGTTCGCCACCGGTGATGCCATCACCGATGATCTGCTACGAACCACCATCGACCACCTGGGAGAATTCGGTTACGAGGGAGCGGCACTCGGTGCCCTCGCGGACGCCGCGGGCTACTCCGAAGGTGCGATTTTCTCTCGATACCCATCCAAAGAGGCGCTCTTCGTTGACGCCATTAACCGCCACCAGGACATCGCTTTTGCTGGCTTTCGGGAATATTTGGCGCAGCTCGAACAGACCTATGGCGCCGGGATTGCCGAGGCTGTGGCTATCCGCGATGCCATGCGCCCGGAGGAAAGGCGACTGGGCGTCATCGACATGGAGCGAGGACGCATGGCTTGGCATAGCCCTGCACTTGTTCAAGCCGAGGAGGAGCGTCTTCAGGCCCTTGCCACGCAGGTGCTTGTCGAAGACCCGGAGCACCCAGACTTCAGTGATGCCGCTCACCTGCACGCTGCCCGAGCAGCCGGACTTGGAATCTCATTCCTGCCGCTGCTGGTGGGTAATGCCTGGGACCTGCCCTATGACGTGATCACCATTCCGCTCGCTGAGCGTGCACGCCCTTAGCCCAGCACCCAAACTCCTAGCTGAGCGTTGATTGCGTCAACTGCCTACGCAGCCTGGCGACATCGTTGGCATCCGTGCCGCAGCAGCCCCCAACCAGACTCGCCCCAGCGAACATCTCTGCATTCCAAGTTGCGTCCACCGAGTTGCCCTGCCAACGTTCACTGGCGGCATCCCAACTACCACCGGCATTGGGGTAGGCAATGAGCGCGTGGTCGGTTACAGATCTGAGCCGCTCAAGACTGCCGGGGACGAGCTTCGGGTCGCAGCAGTTGACACCGATCGCCAACACTTGCGCGGTGAGGTAATCGACGAGTTCGACCAGTGGTTGACCGGCGCTGACCTGGTGTTCATTGCGCAAGGTGCAGCTCAGGATCGCTGGCAGGTGAGCGAATTCCGGGAGGAGCTCGACGAGTACCTCGACTTCGCGAAGATCGGGGATTGTTTCAAGGGCCAGCAGATCAGGTTCTGCTTCGGCGACAACAGTGAGACGCTCCAGGTGAAAGTCGCGCAAGCCCTGTCGGGAGATCTCGTAGTTTCCTCGATACTCGCTGCCGTCGTGCAGGATCGCACCGTACGGCCCAACACTGGCAGCCACCAGGGGTTCACGCTGCTGGGAGGTTCGTGGTGTGGCCGCGATCGCGGACCGCGCCAGGTCGACACTGGTGCGCAGGGCGCGGTCGGCCTGGGCCGCGGTGAGTCCGGCATTAAGGAATCCTGCGCGGGAGACCTGGTAACTCGCGGTGATCAACAATTCAGATCCGGCACGAAGGAACGCTGCATGGGCTTCCTCGATGCGTTGCGGACAGTCCACGAGCGCCTGTGCCGTCCAGAGGGAGCCGCTGATATTGGTCGTGGCGAGTTGCGTTGACAGGCCGCCATCGAGGAGAACCGGGGTTGGGCACTTCGTAAGCCACACCTGAAGACCATCGACTGCCCAGGTGCTCACAGAGCCGTGGTCCGCATCGCGATTTCTCCAAGGAGATGTTGAGGAAGCTAGAGCAGCACGGTATCGATCGCGAGCCCTGGTTGGGCCCCCACTTGCCAGGACGACGGCTCGGCACCGCGATCCAGGAGCCAGGCGCCCAAGGTTGCGATCATGGCACCGTTGTCGGTGCATAGGCCCGGCCGCGGCGTACGCAGCGTGATACCCGAGCGTTCACAGCGCTCCTGTGCAAGAGCGCGCAAACGTGAGTTCGCTGCCACACCGCCACCGAGGACCAAGACATCGCTGCCAAGATCGCGGCAGGCCGCCACCGCTTTGGTTGTGAGCACATCGGCAACAGCCTCTTGGAAAGACGCGGCAACGTCAGCAACGGGCAGCGGCGTGGGTGCCTGTGCAACCCAGCGCGCCACCGCCGTCTTCAGTCCGGAGAAGGAGAAGTCGTATGGGTACTGAGTACGTTCACTCGCACCCATCAACCCGCGCGGGAAAGCAATAGCCTCGCGATCACCCGACTGTGCCACTCGGTCGATTGCCGGTCCACCGGGAAATGGCAGACCAAGTAAACGTGCCACCTTGTCGAACGCCTCGCCCGCTGCATCGTCCAGTGTGGCCCCCAGCGTTTCGAATGCGCCGTTCTGGACCGCCAGCAGACTCGAATGTCCCCCCGAAACGAGCAGGCCCACACACGCTTCGGGAAGCATGCCGTGCTCGAGTTCGTCGACCACCACATGCCCAGCGAGATGGTTCACGCCCAACAAGGGCAGGTCGAGTCCGGATGCCAGCGCCTTCGCCGTGCACACGCCGACGAGCAGCGCACCGGCAAGACCCGGCCCTGCGGTAACAGCGATGGCATCAAGTTCACGCAAACGCACACCGGCTGTCGTGAGTGCCCGCTCAACCGTCGGGATGATTGCTTCCAGGTGAGCGCGACTTGCCACCTCAGGCACGACCCCACCGAATCGCGCCTGCTCATCAACACTTGACGCAACGACGTCGGCAAGCAGCGTACGGCCCGAAACAATGCCTACACCTGTTTCATCGCAGGAAGTTTCGATGCCCAGGACCAAGGGTCCAGCCCCGCCTGAACTCATCGCACCTGCTCCACGGTGCCTGCCGACAGGTTGGAGGAGGCAATATCAAGGCGCAGGATGCAGGCATCCTCGCCGTCTGGGTAGTAGCGCGAACGACGACTGATCTGGGTGAATCCTGCTGCCGCATAGAGCCGCAAAGCTGCGGCATTACCGGAACGAACCTCAAGGGTTACGTGGCGGCAGCCCTGCCGTACTGACTCATCAATTAGGGCACCGAGTAACTGACGGCCCAGGCCCTGGCCTTGCGCAGATAGCGCCACAGCAATGGTTTGCACGTCGGCCTCCGGTTGCAGCAGGAACAGACCGGCATAGCCGACGATCGCACCGGAGGGCTCCTCGGCAACGACATACCAACGTGTCGGCTGGGCCAACTCTTCCCAGAACTGCTCAACCGACCATGCATCACGTGGGAACACCTGGTGTTCGAGCGTGGCCACCTGCGCGATATCCCACCAGCGCATGGGTCGCAGCAGTACGTTGCTGGGATCGCTCACGGGGCTCACGGTGCTCACGGCACTCACGGCACTCACGGCACTCATGACACCCCCATCGACGCAATCGCATCGGGTCGCCGCAGATACAGGGGCTCAGGCGGCAGCAGGACCCGACCCACCAGGGCACGCTCTGTCGCACCGTCATCACTGCCATGCGCGCTGAGTCGAAGAGGTTGGTGAGGTTCCAGTACTGCAAGATCCTGCTGAACTGCCTGCACCGCCAGACGACCCAATGCACCCGCAAGACCGGCGATGCCCTCCACCCCCCAGGGCTGGTATTCCTCAGCCGGCAGGTGATCGGGAAACGTGGCAACAGCTGACCCAACCCACCGCAATTGAGTGATCTGTTCATTCATCGAGTGATCGATGTGCGAAGTGAGTTCGTTGGCTCGACTCACCCTGGGTCCATGTACGCGATTCATACTGCTGTCGTAGGTCGCCCAGTAGATCTCCCGGCGTCGCGCATCCATGGCGACACCGAACGGTCCCGGCACACCCTGAGCCAGTGCTGCCCAGGCGACGGCATCAAGCGAACAGACACCGATCACCGGAACCGACCAGGTCAAGGCGAGTGCCTGTGCCGTCGCGATCCCCACCCGTAAGCCCGTGTATGGCCCGGGTCCAACCCCACAGACAACCAGGGATGGCCTGATATCGCCGGCTGATGCCAAGACCCGACGGATCATCGGCACCAGCGCCTCTGCATGACCCCGTGGGTCGAAGTGGGCATCCTCAGCAAGAACACCATCGCTGACGAGGGCCACCGAGGTGAGGGCAGATGCAGTGTCCAGGGCCAGCACAATCGGGTCATGCTGCTCGGTTACGGAGTTCACGGTGCGCACAGTCCTTGAGCTGCTCAGTGACGTCACGGAGTTGTGTTGACTTGGACCGGCTCGGTCTCAACCGAGGCAATGGTGACGGTGCGGCGATCCCCTTGTGTATCGACTGCCTCGATGTGAATCGTCAGCCAACGGTCGGCAAGCCGTGGTGCAGCATCCTGCCCCCACTCCACTGCGGTGATCGCTGATGCAATATCGACATCAAGATCGTCGATCTCACCAGCAGAGGCGAGTCGATAGGCATCGATATGGATCAACTCCGCCTGGCGATCAGTGACATAGCTGCGCATGAGGACGAAGGTGGGACTCGTAACCCGTTCACGAACACCAAGCCCCTGAGCCAGCCCCTGGACCAGCGTGGTTTTGCCTGCACCGAGTGACCCGGTGAGGATGATCAGATCCCCTCGCTGCAGTCGAGC
Organism: uncultured Bifidobacteriaceae bacterium; assembly: GCA_964551975.1. Lineage (GTDB taxonomy): Bacteria > Actinomycetota > Actinomycetes > S36-B12 > S36-B12 > REEB426. Next base: position 10,316 of record CAZKFI010000018.1, read on the forward strand.
AGCCAAGGAGCGACCGAGTTCCCGCATCGATTCCGCATCAGGGACATCAAATGTGGTCGGCAATTTCATGCAACAGGCTCCTCGCGAAACCCGGTGATATTTCGCCAGACTCGATCCAATAGTTCATCGAGTAGCGCATCCACCTGCTCATGGTGCTCGACGAACACCATGTGACCGCCCTTGGGGATGATGACGAACTCCGCGCCTGGAATGTGATGCACGATCTCGGCACTGTGCTCAGCCGGGGTGAGCCGATCAGCATCGCCAACGATGACCAGTACCTCGCACTGCTGCAAGGTGGCCAGTGCATCGCGCTTGTCGTGGTCCTGCAACGCCGGCAGGAATTCAGCCAGCACATCGATGGGGGTCGCCGCGATCATCGCGGCGACGAACCGACCAGCCTCATCGGAGGCGACTGAACCGAATGCGTAAAGCCTGGTCAGCAGCAGGTTGAGGTCGGTGGTGCTGCGCCGACTGAGCTCGACTACGGCCTTCTGTTTGGCAAGGGCGGCGGCAGCCGGTGAGGCGAGTCGTTGCAGGACAGGGCCGACGAATGACGGCAGACCAAGGGACACCTCACCGAGCCCACCCGCGGAGGTGGCGATGAGCGCCACACCGAAGACTCGACGCCTAAACAGCTCGGGCCACTGCTCGGCCAGCGCCATGATCGTCATACCGCCCATCGAGTGGCCAATGAGCACCAGTGGGCCATCCGGCGCAACTGCCGTGATCACATCGCGAAGGTCACTGCCAAGTTGGTCTACGTGATGGGTGTCAAACTCGGCTCGGGAGCTTTGGCCGTGACTGCGCTGGTCGTAGAACACGAGTCGGGCTTTGCCCTGAAGGTCTCGTCGCTGATAACGCCATGAATCCAGGCTCAGCGCGTATCCATGGCAGAAGATCACCGTCAACCGTGATGCCGGGATCCCTGGGTCATCAACTTCGACGTGCAGGCAGGTGCCGTCGGCGGTGATCACCTCACGCACCTCGGTATCGAAGTCCGCCGCAGGCAGGCTCCCGTCACGTCGCGCCGTACGCAACATGACAAGGCGTTCCAGGGCCGCACCTGCGGCCGCACCTACAGCCAGTGCCCCAGCCGCAGCCAAACCACCACCGGCGAGCCGCACCGCCTTGCCGACATCCAGGCCCACGCTCACCGCCTCACTTCCTCGCCTTGATAGATCCGCGGTACCCGCGGTCCGATGCGTGTGACGATCTCGTACCCGATGCTCCCACTAGCTGCGGCCCATTCAGCGACCGTGGGGGCACCGTGACGTGGATCACCGAAAATCGTCACCGCTTGCCCGGCGCGGGGCAGCAGATCCGCAGGAACCGCAACGACCATCTGATCCATCGCGATGCGTCCGACTACGGGCGCCTGCCGCCCACCGGCATCGTCCAGGCTGACCCATGCTCGTCCACTGGCAGACCTGGGAATACCGTCTGCATAACCGATGGGTATCAAGGCCAACGTTGTCGCCTCCGACGCGATCCAGGTGCTTCCGTATGAGACAGCGACACCTGCCTGGATCTGCTTGACCAGGGCGATCCGTGCGCGCAGGGTCATCGCAGGCTGCAATCCCAGATCACCAGCACTTCGCTCTTCCATGGGTGAGACGCCGTACAGAGCAATGCCCACGCGAACGATGTGACCGTGACAGCTCGGATGTTCCAGGGCAGCCGCGGAATTCGCGAGGTGCCAACGAAGGTCAACAAGGCCCTGCGCATGGGCGACATCCATGGCCTGCTGCAGAACCTGCCGTTGCTCGTTGACGGTTACATAGAGCGGATCACCCTTCGGTGCATCGGCATTCGCTAGATGCGACCACACGGCGAGGACTTCTACCGCACCAGCCCGTTGAGCTGCGGACGCGGCCATTACCAGCGCTTCCCACTCGTGAAGAGTGCAGCCGTTGCGGCTCATTCCGGTATCGACCTTCAGATGCACTCGGGGGCATCGCCCGGCGCTGCTTCCGACCGCGAGGACTTCATCGAGTGCCCACTGACTGGATACGGAGATCTCCACGTCGGCGGCAACTGCTGCCGTCAGGTCCGCATCCCCCGGTGCCCATAACCACGCCAAGATGGGTTGCCGATCACCGGCAGCACGCAGGGTCAGGGCCTCGCTCAGCAGGGCCACGCCAAGCCAGGCAGCCCCGGCATCACGTGCGGTGCGCGACACAGGTATCAGCCCATGCCCGTAGGCATCCGCCTTGACCACCGCCATCACCTGGCTGTGCGGGGTGGCCCTAGTCACCGTCGTCAGGTTTGCCGCAATCGCCTCCAGATCGACGATCGCCTCAGCCCGCAGCACGCCGTTATTGTCTCCTGCCACGTCTCAGACCAGTTGCCACGTCATGCATGCCGCTCATGACATGCACGCTGCTCAGGCCAACGCTGTGAGGAGATCTGTGGCCACCACACTGCCCAAAGGAGATTGCAGGCGCTGCTTGGCGCTCGCGCCGGCAAGTCCATGCAGATACGCCGCAAGCGCCACTACCTGAGCCGTGGATTCCCGGTCGAGTGTCGGTTCCACGCAGCGGGACTGCCTCATCGCCAGCAAGCCGGCGACGAGTCCACTGAAAACGTCCCCGCTACCAGCGCAGGACAACTCCGGACCATCTCCACGATTCACCCAGGGTGCGCCGGCACCCGCGACAACTGAACTTGGTCCCTTGAGCAGCACTACTGCACTGCTGGCATCAGCGAGCGCCTGAGCATCCTGCAGGGCTCCGCCCCCAAGCCTCACCCCAAGAGCATCGGCCAGGCGCTGAGCTTCACCCGTATGCGGGGTGAGCACCGTTGGCGCAGTGCGGGCGGCAACAAGTCTGCGTAGACCAGTACTTGCAGCAAGCAAGTTCAGGGCGGTCGCATCGAGTAGGACCGGCACGGGTGTCTGCAGGATCGCGGTGACCGCGGCATCGTCCTGTTCTGTCAAACCTGGACCGCAGACCCACGCATGAACTCGGTCCATGCCGACTGGGTCACCGCCATCAATAACCACCTCGGGATATTTCTGCACGACCGACTGCGCACAACCATCCGCGCGATCAAGGAAGCGCACCATGCCCACACCGCTGCGCAGTGCAGCTCCAACGGTGAGCAGCGCGGCACCGGGATACCGCCTGCTCCCGGCCACTACGCCGACCACACCCCGTCGATACTTGTGATCATCGCTGCGTGGTTGCAGAGCGGTCGTCAGTGCCTGCGCGTCGTCGGCTGATAGCCAGCGGCAGGCAGGCTCGGTAAGCGCGCCACCGATACCGATATCAACGACATCAATGGCGCCAACGAAATCACGTGCGGGGGCCAGGAGTAGACCCGGCTTCACGCAGCCGAATGTGACGGTTCGCTGGGCCGGCAGCACCGGTCCAGCGACCTGACCAGTGTCGGCGTCAATGCCACTGGGGATGTCGATCGCGAGGATCTGCGCATGGCTGGATCTGGCTGCGGCAACGAGCGCTGCAGCGTCGGTGCGCAACGGACCCACCGCCCCGATACCGACGAGTCCGTCCAGGATCAACTGCGCATCCTGAAGCAGGTGACTGCACTTGTGCTGCTCGTTGACCCATGAATGAATTCGGCCACCGGTGCGACGCAACGCCTGGGCACCCTCAGCATGCACCTGGCCACTCACGGCAATTGCCTGCACGTCGGCCCCTCGGGCACGTAGGCGAGCACCTGCCCACAGTGCGTCACCGCCGTTATTCCCTGAGCCGACGAGGATCACCACTCGCGCCCCGGTGATCGCTAGACCTGCTCGATGCAGTTGGTGCACAGCAACGTTGGCTGCAGCCCAGGCAGCACGGGCCATCAAGGTGCCGTCGGCCAGTTCCTGCGGGAAAGCCTGCTCGGCGGAGCGGACACGTTCGACCGGGTAGGCGAGCGAGGCCAGCATGCCTACTCGACGGTGACGGACTTGGCGAGGTTACGCGGCTGATCTACGTCATGACCCTTGGCGGTTGCCATCTCGCAGGCGAAGACCTGAAGTGGGACCGTGGAGACCAAGGGCTGCATGAGCGCTGGGACTGCGGGCACGCGAATGCAGTGATCGGCGAATGGCGTTATCCGATCATCCCCTTCTTCGGCAATCGCGATGATCTGCGCGCCGCGGGCACGCACCTCCTGCACGTTCGATAACACCTTGTCGTGCAGCAGTGGGCTGCTCACGGGGGATGGCACGATGACGACCACCGGCGTGCCCTCTTCGATCAAGGCGATGGGGCCGTGCTTCAACTCACCGGCTGCGAATCCCTCTGCGTGCATGTAGGCGAGCTCCTTGAGCTTTAGGGCGCCTTCCAGGGCAACGGGGTAGCCGACATTACGCCCGATGAACAGCACTGAGGAGGCATTGGCGTAGTGCCGAGCCAATGCGCGCACCGGTTCCACCGTGTCCAAAACCAGGTCCACCTTCTGAGGCATGTCAGCCAACGCATTGAGGATCTCAGCAATCGCAGCGGGATCCAACTGCTCGCGAGCCTGAGCGAGGTAGAGACCAACGAGGTAGGCGGCAATGATCTGGGTGAGGAACGCCTTGGTGGAGGCAACGGCGATCTCAGGTCCGGCGTAGGTGTAAACGACCGAATCCGCCTCACGCGGGATGGTCGAACCAACCGTGTTACAGATGGCCAGGGTGCGGGCTCCCTGCGCAATGGCATGACGCAGAGCCATCAGGGTGTCCATCGTCTCGCCAGATTGCGAGATGGCGATGACCAGGGTTCGGGGGCCAACGATGGGCTCTCGGTAGCGAAACTCACTGGCCAGTTCGACTTCGACGGGGATACGGGTCCAATGCTCAACGGCGTACTTGGCGACGAGACCGGCGTGGGCAGCGGTCCCGCAGGCAATGACGACAACCTTGTCGATCTCGCGAAGTACCGAGTCATCCAGGCGCATCTCATCCAGCTGCAGTCGCCCATCGGAACTCACCCGACCCCGCAGCGCATCGGCAACCGCTTTGGGCTGCTCAGCGATCTCCTTCAGCATGAACAGGTCGTGTCCGCCCTTTTCTGCAGCCGACGCATCCCAGTCCACCGTGAAGGGACGGACCTCAGCAAGATTCCCGTCGAAGTCAGTCACCACGACATCAGCTGCCGTCAAGGTGACGACCTGGTCCTGACCAAGTTCGAGTGCGTCTTTGGTGTGGTCTACGAAAGCGGCAACATCACTTGCGAGGAAGTTCTCGCCGCGTCCCACGCCAACGACCAACGGTGAGTTACGCCGTGCACCTACCACCACCCCAGGGCAGGAAGGGTCGATGGCGACCAGCGTGAACGCTCCGGTCAGTCGCCGGCAGACCTGTCGCATCGCTTCAGCCAGGTCACGACCGGTATGGGGCAGGAGGTCCGCAAGCATGTGCGCAACCACCTCGGTATCCGTTTCCGAGGACATCTGCACACCGGCCTGCGCTAGCTCAGAGCGCAGTTCGGCGAAGTTCTCGATGATGCCGTTGTGGATCACCGCGACCGCGTTGTCCTCGCTGACATGCGGGTGTGCGTTGGCATCTGTCGGCCCACCATGCGTGGCCCATCGGGTATGGCCTATGCCGGTGGTTGCTGCCGGCAGCGGGTCATCGCCCAACAAGGTCTCAAGGTTGGTGAGCTTGCCGGCCTTCTTGCGCACTGCCAGCGCACCATCCGAGATCACCGCTACCCCGGCTGAGTCGTAGCCCCGGTACTCCAGTCGCCGCAGCCCGGCAACGACTACTTCAAGGGCCTGCTGCTGACCGACATAGCCGACGATCCCGCACACGCCGCCAGCGTACGCGTCAGGCGGATTGGTCCGTCAGCTCGGCGGCAACCACCGCTGCGAGCTCCTCAGCAACCCGCACCGCCTGCTCCTGGGAGGCGGCCTCCACCATCACTCGCACCAATGGTTCGGTGCCTGATGGCCGCAGGAGTACACGCCCCGATTCACCCAGGGCCTGCTCAGCCTGCGCAACGGCCTGAGCGACGTTGGCGTTCTGGGCAAGGCCTGCTCGATCGACGCCACCCACGTTGATGAGCACCTGCGGGTACTTGGTCACGATCGAGGCAAGCTCCTGGAGGGACTTCCCGGTCTGGGCCATCCGGTCCATGATGTGCAGGGCAGTCAGCAGGCCATCACCGGTCGAAGCATGGTCGGCCAGAATCACGTGGCCGCTGGGTTCACCACCGAGTCGATACCCAAACTCACGCATGGACTCCAGCACGTAGCGATCACCGACTTGGGTCTGCACAACGTCGATGCCCAGCTCCCGCATGGCATTGATAAACCCGAGGTTGGCCATCACGGTCCCGACGATCGTTTCGTGCGCCAGGGCGCCCTGCTCACGCAGCGCCAACCCGAGGAGAGCCAGCACATGGTCGCCGTCTACCACTGCGCCGGTGTGATCAACCGCCAGACACCGGTCCGCATCACCGTCCAGCGCAATGCCAAGGTCATAGCCGTGCTCGCGTACAGCGGTGATCAAGCTGTCGAGATGAGTGCTTCCGCAATCGACATTGATGTTCAGGCCATCAGGTTCGGCGTGCAGGGCGATGACTTCAGCACCGGCAGCGGTCAGGATCCCAGGCCCGATAGCCGAGGCCGCTCCATTGGCGCAGTCCAACACGACGCGAAGGCCAGTCAGCCGGTGCCGAATCGTGCCCAGGAGGTGCTCGGAGTACGCCTGCCACGCATCGTGGGCAAGGCGCACACGTCCAACATCGGCGCCAGTGGGGCGAGCTTGACTCAACTGGCCTTGGAGATCGGCTTCGATGCGATCCTCGATCGCGTCGTCGAGTTTTACTCCACCGCGCGCGAAGAACTTGATGCCGTTGTCTGGCATCGGGTTGTGGGAAGCCGAAAGCATGACGCCAAGATCAGCGTCGAGGTGGCCGGTGAGGAATGCCGCCGCCGGAGTCGGCACTACGCCGACGAGCAGGACATCGATGCCAGCGCTGGCTAATCCGGCCACCACCGCAGCTTCGAGGAATTCACCGCTAGCACGCGTGTCGCGTGCAACAACGGCCACAGGTCGGCCTTGAACTCCACGGGCTTCGGCCAGAACACGACCTGCGGATGCAGCGAGTTGTAGCGCGAGATCGGCGGTGAGGTCCGCGTTCGCCAGACCCCGCACCCCGTCCGTACCGAAGAGCCGACCCAAATCAGCGCTTGCTGTACTGCGGCGCCTTGCGGGCCTTCTTCAGGCCGTACTTCTTGCGCTCCTTCACCCGCGGGTCACGGGTGAGGAATCCGGCCTTCTTCAACAGGGGGCGATTGCCCTCAGCGTCGATCTCGTTCAATGCTCGGGCCACGCCCAAGCGCAGGGCACCGGCCTGACCCGAGATGCCACCACCGTTGATGCGCGCAATGACGTCGAAGCGGCCCTGCGCCCCGATGGCCACGAAGGGCTCGCTAACGATCTGCTGGTGAACCTTATTCGGGAAGTAGGAGTCAAGGTCACGGCCATTCACGGTCCAACGTCCGGTACCGGGCACCACACGCACGCGTGCGATGGCCTCCTTGCGTCGACCGGTGGCCGCGCCTGGGGCCGTGACGATCTCACGGGTGGGGCGTGCAGCCGGTGTCTCACTGGTGTACGAGGTGGGAACCTCGTCATCCAGGTCCTCTAGTGCGGACGTCATTGACTCGGACACGTAAATCCTCTCCTGCGGGCTAACGCCAACGCCTACTGGGCGATCTGGCCGATGGTGAAGGGCTGGGGTTGTTGAGCAGCATGCGGATGCTCCGGGCCCGCGTAGACCTTGAGCTTGCGCAGTTGGGCGCGGCCCAACTTGTTATGCGGGAGCATGCCCTTCACGGCCTTTTCCACGGCGCGCCGGGGGTTCTGCTCCAGTAGTTCGGCGTAATTCGTCGCCCGCAGCCCACCCGGATACCCCGAGTGGCGGTAGTCCATCTTCTGCTGACGCTTGGACCCGGTCAGGGCAACCTTCTCAGCATTGATGATGATGACGAAGTCACCGGTGTCGACGTGCGGCGCAAAGGTGGGCTTGTGCTTACCGCGTAGCAAGGTCGCGGCATGGCTTGCCAGACGCCCCAGAACCACGTCCTGGGCATCAATGACATGCCAGGACTGCTGGATGTCAGCCGGCTTTGGGGTGTACGTGCGCACGTTGGATACCTTGGCTCTCTCGACGACTCCTGAGGCGGGCTACCGAGGCCAAAGGCCCGGACCCGAACGCCTTACCCTACCGGCGGAGCCTGCGACGGCAAAATCCGGACCCCGGCCCTTCATGACCCCTGGCGAACCTGGCGGGTCACCCGCTGTCGCTTAGCCAAGTCCTCCACGGGCGGATACCCCACCTGTTCGAGGACCAGCGGGTATGGCGGCATGACGACCACTGCTGAGTCCCGCTCGCCCCGGGCAAGCACCTCACCAGGCCAGGTCACGGGGCGCCGACCGTCGCCGACGGGTAGCAGGCCACCCACCAGGCTGCGAACCATGGAGTGGCAGAAGGCGTCCGCCACCACATGCAGCAGGAGGTGACTGTCCGGCAGACGTTCGCATTCCAGTCGCAGCAGGCGGCGAATCGTCGTGGACTGGGGGCGGGGCCGACAGAAGGCGGCAAAGTCATGTTCACCGAGAAGCGGTTTGGCTGCCGCGTTGATCCGGCCTTCGTCCAGCGGCTTGGTCCAGGGCAACACCTGGTTTCGCAGCAGCGGGTCTACGCCCTGCTCCAGGTCGCAGATTCGGTAGCTGTACCGCCGCCAGAGTGCGGAGAAACGAGCGTCGAAATCGGCGCTGACCACCTCAACGGATCGCACACGGATGTCATCGGGTAGAGCGCGGTTCAGACGCCCAACCGAGGGCGCTTCGATTCCATCAGGTAGATCGGCATGGGCAACCTGTCCACGAGCATGCACCCCGGCGTCCGTACGTCCCGCACAGACAACTTCCGTCGCGGAACCCGCGACGTGACCGAGGACGCGCTCGAACTCGCCCTGTACCGTCCGCAACTCAGGCTGGCGTGCCCAACCTACAAAGCCTGATCCGTCGTACCCAAGTGTGAACTTCAGGCGCACGTCTGATCGAGTAGAGGATCTACTCAGCAGCCTCCGGCTGCGTGGTCGCCGATGCCTTCGCGCGCTCCTTGGCGGCACGCTTGGCGGCACCCGTGGCCTCCGCAACCACCTGCTCAGCCAATGGCTGAACCAGTTCGATGACCGCCATGGGTGCGTTGTCGCCCTTACGCGGCCCAATCTTGGTGATGCGCGTGTAGCCACCCTGACGAGTGCTAAAGGCGGGGCCGATCTCCGTGAAGAGCGTGTGGACCGCACCCTTATCGCGCACAACGGTCATCACCTGGCGCCGCGCGTGCAGGTCACCGCGCTTGGCAAAGGTGATGAGCCGCTCGGCAATGGGGCGTAGCCGGCGGGCCTTCGCCTCAGTGGTCGTGATGCGCCCATGCTGGAACAGTGCCGTGGCAAGGTTCCCGAGGATGAGGCGCTCGTGAGCCGGACCGCCGCCTAGGCGCGGACCCTTGGTGGGACGTGGCATCGTCGTTCTCCTGTCAACTCGTCAGCGGCTAGAGCTGCTCGTCCTCAGCGAAGGCCTGATCTTCGTCCTCGTCATCCTCGAAGTACACGGCCGCGCGCGGATCGAATCCGGGCGGACTGTCCTTGAGGGCGAGTCCGAGACCAGCCAACTTCACCTTGACCTCGTCGATCGACTTGGCGCCGAAATTACGGATATCAAGAAGGTCGGCCTCACTGCGGGTGATGAGCTCACCCACGGTGTGGATGCCCTCCCGCTTGAGGCAGTTGTAGGAGCGCACCGTCATGTCGAGTTGCTCGATCGGCATCGACAGCTGCTCGGCAACGAAGGCGTCCGTCGGCGACGGGCCAATGTCGATGCCCTCAGCCTCGACGTTCAATTCGCGAGCCAAGCCGAAGAGTTCGACCAACGTCTTGCCAGCAGAGGCCACTGCGTCCCGCGGACGCATGGCCGGCTTGGTCTCGACGTCGATGACCAACTTGTCGAAGTCGGTGCGCTGCTCGACTCGGGTCGCCTCGACCTTGTAGGTCACCCGCAGCACTGGGGAATAAATCGAATCCACCGGAATGCGGCCGATCTCTTGGCCAGGCTGCTTGTTCAAGGACGCCGAGACGTACCCACGACCGCGCTCGACGACCAACTCCACCTCGAGCTTGCCTTTGCCGTTCAGAGTCGCGATATGCAGATCGGGATTGTGCACCTCGACCCCAGCCGGCGGCTGAATATCTGCTGCCGTGACACTGCCCGGGCCCTGCTTGCGCAGGTACATCACGACCGGCTCGTCATGCTCGCTGGAGACAACCAGGCGCTTGATATTCAAGATGAGCTCGGTGACGTCCTCTTGCACGCCCGGCACCGTGGTGAACTCATGCAGTACACCGTCGATGCGGATGCTGGTGACCGCAGCTCCCGGAATTGATGAGAGCAGGGTTCGCCGCAGGGAGTTACCCAGCGTGTACCCGAAGCCAGGCTCAAGCGGCTCCAGTACGAAACGTGAGCGATTCTCCGAGATTGGCTCCTCGGTGAGCATGGGGCGCTGGCTGATCAGCACGTTGGCATCCTTCCCGCGGCGCCCACAATTTGACGCCGCGATTTCGGCAACTACTTGGAGTACAGCTCGACGATCAGTTGTTCGTTGACCTGAGTGTCAATGACCTGACGGCTCGGCAGCGAGTGCACGATGATGCGCATCTTCGACCCCACTACCTCAAGCCAAGCAGGAACGGTGCGCTCACCGATCTCAGCATTGGCGACGATGAACGGCGTGAGCTCGCGTGAGCCCGGGCGCACCTCGATGACGTCATTCGGTGACACGCGGTAGGACGGGATGTTCACCTTGCGACCATTCACAGTGAAGTGGCCGTGGGTGACCAGCTGACGCGCCATGTCCCGGGACTTGGCAAACCCGGCCCGGAAGACCACGTTGTCCAGCCGCGACTCCAGGATGCGCAACAGGTTCTCACCCGTCTTGCCCGCCTGTCGCTGGGCCTCCTCGTAGTACCCGCTGAACTGCCGCTCCAGCACGCCGTACATGCGGGTGGCCTTCTGCTTCTCCCGCAGCTGCAACAGGTACTCGCTGTCCTTCGAACGCCCGCGTCCATGCTGGCCGGGTGGGTAGGGCCGCTTCTCGAAGGGACACTTCGGTGAATCGCACTTGGAGCCCTTGAGGAAGAGCTTCATCTTCTCGCGCCGGCATCGCTTGCAGTCGGCATCGGTGTATCGCGCCATTGTCGTGATTCTCCTGTTTTCCTTCGATCGCTCAGACGCGACGACGCTTGGGGGGACGAGTTCCGTTGTGAGGCACCGGCGTGACATCGGCGATCGAGCCGACCTCCAAGCCGGTTGCCTGAAGCGAGCGGATGGCGGTCTCCCGGCCCGAACCCGGGCCCTTCACGAAGACGTCCACCTTGCGCATGCCATGTTCCATGGCACGTCGGGCAGCGGCCTCGGCGGCCAGCTGCGCGGCGAAGGGTGTCGATTTACGGCTCCCCTTGAAGCCCACCTGCCCGGCACTTGCCCAAGCGATGACGGCCCCAGTGGGGTCGGTAATCGACACGATCGTGTTGTTGAACGTGCTCTTGATATGCGCATGACCATGCGCGACGTTCTTCTTTTCTTTACGGCGGACCTTCTTTGGGCCTGCAGCCTTGCCGCCAGTCTTCGGTGCCATGTCTTCTCCTTGAGTCCTGGCGGCTTACTTGCCGGCCTTCTTCTTGCCGGCCACGGTCTTACGGGGACCCTTACGGGTACGCGCATTGGTATGGGTTCGCTGACCGCGCACTGGTAGTCCGCGACGATGCCGCAGGCCCTGGTAGCAGCCGATTTCGACCTTGCGGCGGATATCCGCGGTCACTTCGCGGCGCAGGTCGCCCTCAACCTTGAGGTTGGCCTCGATCCAGTCGCGTAGGGCGATCAGTTGATCGTCGGTGAGTTCCTTGGCGCGCATGTCCGGACTGATACCCGTTGCCTCGAGGGCACGGGCCGCCTGGGTGCGTCCAACTCCATAGATATACGTGAGCGCGACTGCCATGCGCTTTTCGCGCGGCAGGTCGACGCCGACCAAACGTGCCATATTGGCGTTCCTATTCTCGTACTCGACGGGGTCTGGCTGCGGTACCACCCCTGCCCGCCAAGGCAGGTCTTCGGCCCCGTGCCGAAGGTGTCGTCCAGATCGTCTGGCAGTGATCCGGGGTCGGGTACCGCATCGAAGACTTCGCGGTTTTCTCCCGCTGGTCGCGATGCTGCAGGGCGACTAGCCCTGGCGCTGCTTGTGACGAGTGTTCTCGCAGATCACCATGACACGGCCATGGCGCCGGATGACCTTGCACTTGTCGCAGATCTTCTTGACGCTCGGCTTGACCTTCATGTCGCTCTCTCGTGAACTCGTCGAATGGTGCTCGTACTGGTGTTGCTACTACTTGTAGCGATACACGATCCGCCCCCGGGTCAGGTCGTACGGTGAAAGTTCCACCACGACCCGGTCGTCCGGGAGGATGCGGATGTAGTGCATGCGCATCTTGCCGCTGATATGGGCGAGAACCTTGTGGCCATTGTCCAGTTCAACCCTGAACATGGCATTGGGCAGGGACTCGGTGATCGTGCCCTCGAGCTCGATCGCACCGTCTTTCTTGCCCATATCCTCCGCTTTCGCTGCCAGTTCGTGATGACTCTCGCCAGCCACGTTGGCCTCGCTCGTCTCAGCCCGCTAAGTGTACGCAGGATGCCCCGCGGCTCCTAATCGGGGCTGAATTGGGCCGAAATCGTTGGCCTTAGGGCCCCAAGCCCACCTAGTGGGTTGCTCGGCCCAGGGTGATCATGACGACTCCCAGGACGACCACAGCGATCCCGGCGATCACCAGGCCCGGAAGTCGCTCGCCGAAGAACACCAGTCCGCCAACAGTGGCGCCCACCGTGCCCAAGCCCGCCCACATGGCGTAGGACAGGCCCACGGGCAGCTCACGGATCGTGAGGCCGAGCAGGATAAATGCAGTGACGTAGCCGACCACCACAATCAGGGAGGGTCCCAGCTTGGAGAAGCCCTCACTGGCCTTCAGGGAGAGCGTGGCGGTCACCTCAGCGGCAATCGCCAGGCCCAGGAACAACCAGGCCATGCTCACTCCCTCCATCTTGCGATCTTGCGGTCACGACGATCTGCCCTACTGGCAGACCTATCCACCGGGCGAACATCGAGCCGGTGCCGTGGGGCCCTCAGAGTCGCACATCCTCCAGCGCGGTGAGGACCCACGGCCCCTCCGGGGTGATCGCCACCGTGTGCTCCCAGTGAGCCGATCGACTGTCGTCGGATGTCACCACCGTCCAACCATCCGAGAGCACCTGGACAACAGGTCCGCCAAGAGTGACCATGGGCTCGATCGCCAGCGCCATACCCACCTTCAAGGTCGGTCCGCGGCCCGGTGCGCCATGGTTGGGAATCGCCGGCGCCATGTGCATCGCGGTGCCGATGCCATGCCCGGTGTATTCCTGCACGATCCCGAATTCGCCGGATGCCAGCACAGAGGATTCGACCGCATGGCTGATGTCGCTGAGCCGACGTCCAGCGCGGGCCTGAGCCAGGCCGGCCCACATCGCCGCCTCGGTGACCTCACTGAGTCGTCGATCCGCCTCCGGTACCGCGCCGAGAGTCACGGTCACCGCAGCATCGCCGTGCCAGCCAGCCACAATGGCGCCGCAGTCGATGGAGAGCAGATCACCGTCATGGAGTACGCGGTCACCTGGAATCCCATGGACCACCTCTTCATTGACCGACGTACAGATGACCGCAGGAAATCCGTGATAACCCAGAAAGGACGGCGTTGCACCCTGATCGCGAATCATCTGATGTGCGATGGCGTCTAGGTCGGCGGTTCGCATTCCTGGACGGACCTGCTCGACAAGGGCTTGCAGGGTCCGAGCTACCACTAAGCCTGCCTGGCGCATCGCCTGGATCTGCTCGGCAGACTTGATCTCGATGCCCTGACGACCCAGCATCACCTCAGGGGTTTCCTGCGTCGCCGAGTCCGACCGACGTAAGGATGCGGGTGCTCACCTGGTCCACGGCGCCCATGCCATCGACGCTGATGAGTAGGCCCCGCTCTCCATAGACGGCAATAAGCGGGGCAGTCTGCTCCGCATAGACATCCAGACGCCGCCGAATGACGTCCTCGGTGTCGTCACTGCGGCCCTGCTCTTCGGCGCGACGAACCAGACGTTGGACGACCTCTTCGCGATCTACCGTCAATTCGATAACGCGATCCAACCGAGTGCCGAGAGCACCGAGAATGTCATCAAGCTCGGTGACTTGGTCCAAGGTGCGCGGGTAGCCATCGAGCAGGAAACCAGGCCGGCAGTCCGGTTGACCAAGCCGATCCCGAACCATCGCATTCGTCACGTCATCCGGTACGTATTCGCCGGCATCCATGTATTGCTGGGCCTGTCGCCCCAATGGGGTGCCCTCGCGCACGTTGAAGCGAAAGATGTCTCCGGTCGAGACATGAGGAATTCCTAGACGTCCGGCGACGACCTGGGCCTGTGTGCCCTTGCCCGCGCCCGGTGGGCCCATCAGGACCAGTCGCATCAGCGCAGGAAGCCTTCGTAATTGCGTTGCTGAAGCTGACTTTCAATCTGCTTGACCGTGTCCAAGCCGACACCGACCATGATGAGCAGGCTCGTGCCGCCGAAGACGAACTGGTTCGACACACCCACCAGATCCAGTGCGAACGCAGGCAGGATCGCGATGAAGCCAAGGTACAAAGATCCGGGCGCAGTGAGTCGGGTCAACACGTAATCCAGGTACTCAGCCGTCGGCTTGCCCGCGCGGATACCCGGGATGAAGCCGCCGTACTTCTTCATGTTGTCGGCAACCTCAACGGGGTTGAACGTGATGGACACGTAGAAGTAGCAGAAGAAGACGATGAGCAGGAAGAACGTTGTCAGGTACCAGTTGCCTGTCCCGGTTGCGAAGTTCTGCTGGACCCACACCGCCCACTCAGCCTGGCTACCAGTCAACTGCACGAGGAGCGTGGGCAGGAACAGCAGTGACGAGGCGAAGATAACCGGGATGACGCCGGCCATGTTGACCTTCAGCGGGATGTAGGTCGAAGTACCGCCGTACATCCGACGCCCGACCATGCGCTTGGCGTACTGCACTGGGATGCGGCGCTGGGCCTGCTCGACGAACACCACCAGGGCGATGACCGCAACGCCGATGAGACAGGTCAAGACGAAGGCGAACATGCCCCGGCTGCCGATGATGCTGGCGAACTGACTGGGGATCACGGCGATGATCGAGGTGAAGATCAGTAGCGACATGCCGTTGCCAACACCGCGTTCGGTGATGAGCTCGCCCAGCCACATGATGACGCTGGTGCCAGCAGTCATGACAACCACCATGACCAGGATCACCCAGATGGCATCGTTGGGGATGATCGCCTCGTTGCAGCCCTGGAACAGCGCTCCGGGGGTGCGGGCAAGGGACAGAATCGCAGTGGACTGCAGGATCGCGAGTCCGATGGTCAGGTAGCGGGTGTACTGGGTGATCTTTGCCTGGCCAGCCTGGCCATCCTTCTTGAGCATTTCCAGACGTGGGATAACCACGGTGAGGAGCTGAAGGATGATGCTGGCTGTGATGTAGGGCATGATGCCCAGCGCGAAGACGGACAGCTGAAGCAGTGCACCGCCGCTGAACAGGTTGATGAGTGCATAGACCGAGTTGTCCTGCACAACGTCGATACAACGCTGAATGGCGCCGTAGTCGACGCCCGGGGTCGGTAGCACCGACCCAAGGCGGAAGACGGCAAGCATCCCCAGGGTAAAGAGGATCTTCTTCCTGAGGTCCGGGGTGCGCAGGGCCGCCCCGAACGCGCTGATCTGCACGATGCCTCCTGGTCAGCGTCCGCGAGTCGTCGTCAGGCCTGGATGGTCGAGCCGCCGGCTGCGGCGATCTTGTCACGTGCACTGGCGGAGAACGCGTCAGCACTCACCGTCACCTTGACCGAGATCTCTCCCTGGCCGAGCACCTTGACCGGCTTGCCCTTGCGCACGGCGCCAATGGCCACGAGGTCGTCCACCCCGATCTGACCGCCCTGAGGGAACAGGCGGTTAATCGTGGCGACGTTGACCACCTGGAACTCCTCCTTGTTGGGGTTCTTGAACCCCTTCAACTTGGGCAGGCGCATGTGCAGTGGCATTTGGCCACCCTCAAAGCGTGCCGGCACCTGGTAGCGGGCTTTGGTTCCCTTGGTACCACGACCAGCGGTCTTGCCCTTCGAGGCCTCGCCGCGCCCCTTGCGGGTGCGCTCGGTCTTGGCACCCGGTGCCGGGCGCAGATGATGAACCTTGAGCGTCATCTCACTCCACCTCCTCGACCTTGACCAGATGCTGCACGGTAGCCACCATGCCACGGATCTCCGGTCGATCCTCCTTGATGACGACGTCCCCAATGCGCTTCAGGCCCAGGGACCTCACCGTATCCCGCTGGCTGTTCGTCCCACCGATCACAGACTTGGTCTGTGTCACTTTCAGGCGCGCCATCACGAACCCGCCTGGGCGCGCAGGAGTGCTGCCGGTGCGACCGCCTCCAGCGGTAGGCCACGGCGGGCGGCCACCGCCTCGGGGCGCTCCAGCAATTTCAGGGCCGCGACCGTCGCGTGCACGATATTGATGGCGTTATCCGAGCCCATCGACTTGCTCAGCACGTCGTGGATACCCGCGCACTCCAGCACTGCACGAACCGGTCCACCGGCGATGACGCCGGTACCAGGTGCAGCCGGACGAAGCATCA
>CAZKFI010000018.1:27082-36135 GCA_964551975.1 uncultured Bifidobacteriaceae bacterium
CTGCCTCACCCACGATCGGGTGCGGGATGGTGCCCTGAATGCGCGGTACCTGGAAGAAGTGCTTCTTGGCCTCCTCCACGCCCTTGGCAATGGCGGCCGGCACCTCCTTGGCCTTGCCGTAGCCAACGCCAACGGAGCCCTCGCCATCGCCAACAACGACGAGAGCAGTGAAGCTGAACCGACGACCACCCTTGACCACCTTGGCCACGCGATTAATCGCGACGACCCGCTCTAGGTAGGCGGACTTCTCCTCGCGACCGGTGCGCTCCTTGCGCTCCCGTCGCTCGCCTGCGCCACTTCCGCGGCGCGAGGTTGCTGCCATCGAATTACCTCTCTGTCTGCAATCGCTTCGACCCGGCCTAGAAGGCCAGTCCGCCTTCGCGGGCGCCCTCGGCTAGAGCAGCCACCCGTCCATGGAACTTGTTGCCACCCCGGTCGAAGACCACGGCCTCGATACCTGCATCCTTGGCGCGCTTTGCCACCAGGTTGCCGACCTTGCGTGCCTTCGCAGTCTTATCTCCCGATGCAGTCCGCAGGTCCCCCTCCATCGTGGAGGCGGAAACCAGCGTGCGTCCGGCGACATCGTCGACCACCTGCGCCACCATGTGACGAGCAGATCGAGTGACGACCAAGCGGGGGCGCGCCGAGGTGCCAGACACCTTCTTGCGAACCCGCAGGTGCCGACGCTTGCGGCCAACGCGGCGTGGGTTGCCTGAACCCAACTTGATGGCGAACGCGCTCACTTCTTACCCGCCTTTCCAGCCTTACGGCGGATGACTTCACCCTCGTAGCGGACGCCCTTGCCCTTGTACGGCTCAGGCTTGCGAATCTTCCGAATGTTGGCGGCAACCTCGCCGACCTTCTGCTTGTCGATGCCCAGGACCTTGAACTTCACCGGGCTCTCCACCTGGAAGCTGATGCCGTCCGGTGCCTTGACCAGAACTGGATGACTGAAGCCCAGTGAGAACTCCAGATCCTGGCCCTTGGCGGCAACACGGTAACCGGTACCAACGATCTCCAGACTCTTCTCGAACCCACTCGTCACGCCAGTGACCATGTTCGCGACCAGCGTTCGGGTCAGGCCGTGCAAGGAGCGCGAGTTGCGATCATCGTCGGGACGCACCACAAGCAAGGTGCCGTCCTCTTGGCGTTCGACCTGGATGGGGGAGGCGACCGCCAGCGACAGCGTGCCCTTCGGGCCGGTCACCGTGACCTGACTTCCCTCAATGGTGGCGGTCACTCCGCTGGGCAGGGCAACCGGCATTCGTCCAATACGTGACATGTCGACTCCTACCAAACGTAGGCGAGGACTTCCCCGCCTACGCCTTTCTGCTGGGCCTGCCGATCAGTCAAGAGTCCCGAGGATGTCGACAGGATGGCAATTCCAAGTCCACCGAGCACGCGCGGCAGCGCCGTGCTCTTCGCGTACACGCGCAAGCCTGGCTTGGAAACACGGCGCAGGCCGGCAATCGAACGCTCCCGCGACGGTCCGTACTTCAGGTTCAGCGTCAGGGTCTTTCCGATCACATCCTCGGATTCGGACCATCCAGCGATATAGCCCTCGCGCTTGAGGATCTCGGCGATGCTCACCTTGATCTTCGAGTGCGGCATCACCACTGCATCGTGATACGCCGAATTCGCATTACGTAGCCGACTGAGCATGTCGGCTATCGGGTCAGTCATTGTCATGGCACAAGGCCCTCCTCGCCGCGGTTTCCCGGTTCACCGAGACCTTCGACGTCGTCGTTACCAACTGCTCTTCGTCACTCCTGGCAATTCACCGGCATGCGCCATCTCGCGGATGCACACGCGGCAGAGCCCGAACTTGCGGTACACCGAGTGGGGTCGCCCACACTTGTTACAGCGCGTGTAGGCCCGAACCTTGAACTTCGGCTTCTTCTGCTGCTTCTCGATCAGTGCCTTCTTGGCCATGATCACGCCTCCTTGAAGGGGAAGCCGAGCAACTTCAGTAGCGCCCGCCCCTCATCGTCATTCTTCGCGGTGGTCACCACGGTGATGTCCATGCCGCGAACTCGGTCGATCTTGTCTTGGTCGATCTCGTGGAACATCGACTGCTCGTTGAGCCCAAAGGTGTAGTTACCGTGACCGTCGAACTGCCGCGGGGAAAGCCCACGGAAGTCACGGATGCGTGGCAGCGCGATCGTCAGCAGGCGATCGAGGAACTCCCACATGCGATCGCCCCGCAGAGTCACGTGGGCACCGATCGGCATACCCTCGCGCAGCTTGAACTGCGCAATGGACACCCGGGCCTTGGTCACCTGGGGCCGCTGACCGGTGATGTCGGTGAGGTCGCGAATGGCGCCCTCGATCAACTTGGAGTCACGGGCAGCCTCACCCACGCCCATGTTCACCACGACCTTGGTCACACCCGGCACCTGCATGACATTCGCGAAGTCGAACTGCGAACGAAGTTCCGGAAGGATCTCCTCCCGGTACCGCTGCTTCAGGCGCGGCATTGTGCGCGTTGCGGTGGCGCTGCTCACGTCAGATGTCCTTTCCGGTCCGGCGGGAGATGCGCACATTCCGCTCGGCCTGGTAAGTGGAACCGTCCGAGCGACGCTTCTCGACTCGCTCCTTGCGGTAGCCGATACGTGTCGGGCGTCCGTCCTCAGGATCCACCAGCATCACGTTCGACGCGTGGATCGGCGCCTCCATCGTGATGATGCCCCCGGTCTTCGCACCGCGCGCATTTTGGCCGATCCGCGTATGACGCTTCACGCGGTTGACTCCCTCGACGATGATGCGCCGTGAATCGGGGAGCACCTCGATGACCTTGCCCTTCAGGCCGCGGTCCTTTCCGGTGATGACCTGCACAAGGTCGCCCTTGCGAATACCCAATTTCGACATGTCACAGCACCTCCGGTGCCAGCGAGATGATCTTCATGAACCGCTTCTCGCGAAGCTCCCGGCCCACTGGGCCGAAGATGCGGGTACCCCGCGGCTCCCCATCACCCTTCAGGATCACCGCAGCGTTCTCGTCGAAGCGGATGTAGGAGCCGTCCGCGCGTCGCCGCTCCTTGCGGGTACGGACGACGACAGCCTTGACGACCTCGCCCTTCTTCACACCCCCACCGGGAATGGCGTCCTTCACGGTTGCCACGATGATGTCTCCGATTCCGGCATACCGACGACCGGAGCCGCCAAGTACGCGGATGCAGAGGATCTCTTTGGCACCCGTGTTGTCCGCGACTCGAAGCCGCGACTCTTGCTGGATCACCGCACTCTCCTACCCTTGCTTGCTGGATTGCGAACGTTCACTTGGCCTTTTCGAGGATTTCCACCACGCGCCACCGCTTGGTGGCGGAAAGCGGCCGAGTCTCCATCAACAGCACTCGGTCCCCGACCCCGGCCGCATTGGCCTCGTCGTGAGCCTTGAGCTTGCTGGTGCGACGGACGACCTTGCCGTACAGCGGGTGCTTGAAGCGGTCCTCGACAGCTACCACGACGGTCTTGTCCATCTTGTCGCTGACCACACGACCTTCGCGCGTCTTGCGATAACCGCGAGTGGTGTCTTCATTCGTTGTCATGCCGCGCCATCCTCAAAGGGCGTGATGCCCAGTTCCCGCTCGCGCATGATCGTGTAGATCCGCGCGATGTCCTTACGCACGGCACGCAGGCGCCCGTGGTTCTCCAACTGCCCCGTCGCCCCTTGGAAGCGCAGGTTGAACAGCTCCTCTTTGGCCGACTTCAACCGCTCCGCCAACTCGGTGTTATCCATGTTGCGTAGCTCTCCGGCCTTCGTTCCAGCAGCCATCAGACCTCACCCGATTCCTCGCGCCGCACGATGCGGCACTTCATGGGCAACTTGTGCATGGCCCTGGTGAGGGCTGCATAAGCGACCTTCTCGTCCGGAAAGGACAGCTCAAACATCACTCGGCCCGGCTTCACATTGGCGATCCACCATTCCGGAGATCCCTTGCCAGAACCCATACGCGTTTCCGCCGGCTTCTTGGTCAGTGGCCGATCCGGGTAGATGTTGATCCACACCTTGCCGCCACGACGCACGTGGCGCGTGATGGCAATACGAGCTGACTCGATCTGGCGGTTGGTGACGTAGGCCGGTTCCAGCGCCTGCAGTCCATAGGTGCCGAACGTGACTTCGGTACCGCCCTTGGCCACCCCTCGCCTCGTTGGGTGGTGCTGCTTGCGGTGCTTGACCCTGCGGGGCATCAGCATGATCAGGCCTCCTGTTCCACGACGACGGTCGCGCCTTCGGCCACGGCCTCGGACTGACCCTCGATCTCGCCTGCGCCTTCACTCACTCTGGAGCGACGACCGCGGGTTGGGCTTCCTACTCGCGGACTCAGCCGGGCCGCCGCAGCAGCAGCCTCCCGCTCAGCGCGGGTACCGAGGGCATCACCCTTGTAGATCCAGACCTTGACGCCAATCCGCCCGAATGTGGTGCGTGCCTCGTAGAAGCCGTAGTCGATGTCCGCGCGGAGCGTGTGCAGTGGCACCCGGCCTTCGCGGTAGAACTCGGTTCGGGACATTTCCGCGCCACCCAGGCGGCCGGAAACCTGGACGCGAATGCCCTTCGCACCACTCTTCATGGTGCTCTGCATGCCCTTGCGCATGGCCCGGCGGAAGGAGACACGGCTCGACAGCTGCTCGGCGATGCCCTGCGCAACCAACTGCGCATCGATCTCCGGGTTCTTCACCTCGAGGATGTTCAGCTGAACCTGCTTGCCGGTCAACTGCTCGAGATCGGCGCGGATCCGGTCCGCTTCAGCGCCGCGGCGTCCAATCACGATGCCTGGGCGAGCTGTGTGGATGTCGACCCGCACGCGCTCCCGCGTGCGCTCGATCTCCACGCGAGCGATACCCGCGCGCTCCATGCCCTTGGTGAGCATCTTGCGGATGCGCACATCCTCGTCGACGTAGTCGCGGTAACGCTGACCCGACTTGGCAGAATCCGCGAACCACCGCGAGGTGAAGTCCGTCGTGATTCCAAGTCGGAATCCATGGGGATTGACCTTCTGACCCACTATGGCCTCACTTCTCGCTCTTCGGGGCAGACTTCTTGGCTGGCGCCTTCTTGGCTGGCGCCTTCTTTGCCGGCGCCTCCTTGGCCGATGGAGCAGCGGCTGCCTTCTTCGCCGGTGCCTTCTTAGCTGGCGCCTCCTTGGCCGACGGTGCAGCGGCTGCCTTCTTCGCCGGTGCCTTCTTGGCCGGGGCGTTCTTGGCCGGTGCCTTCTTAGCCGGCGCAGCGGCAGCACGCTGTACTGCCTTCACCGGCGCAGCGGCGGTACCGTCGGAAACCACCACGGTGATGTGACTGGACCGCTTGCGAATGCGGTACGCACGACCCTGGGCGCGCGGACGGATGCGCTTCATCGTCGGCCCCTCGTCCACGTAGGCCTCGGTGACGACCAGCGAACGCGGATCCATCGCGTGGTTGTTGGCGGCATTGGCCATGGCACTCGCC
This sequence comes from uncultured Bifidobacteriaceae bacterium, assembly GCA_964551975.1. Lineage (GTDB taxonomy): Bacteria > Actinomycetota > Actinomycetes > S36-B12 > S36-B12 > REEB426. The sequence goes on from CAZKFI010000018.1 coordinate 32,529, forward strand.
AAGACCTTGCCGATCGGCTCACTCGCCGCCTGAGGTGCGAAGGTGAGGACGGCCTGAGCATCCGAGGCCTTCATGCCTCGGATGAGGTCGATCACGCGTCGCGCCTTCATGGGCGTGACACGGACATACCGTGCCTGGGCCCTGGCTTCCATTCCTACCCCTTGCCTTGTCGTGACGTCTCGTTTGCCTTGCGCCTAGCGGCGCTTGGCCTTTCGGTCTTCCTTGACATGCCCCTTAAACGTGCGGGTCGGAGCAAATTCACCGAGCTTGTGTCCAACCATCTGCTCGGTCACGAAGACCGGCACGTGCTTGCGGCCGTCATGCACCGCGATGGTGTGACCGAGCATCGCCGGCACGATCATCGACCGGCGTGACCAGGTCTTGATCACGTTCTTGGAGCCCGTCTCGTTCTGTGCGTCCACCTTCTTAATCAGGTGGTCGTCCACGAATGGACCCTTCTTCAGACTGCGCGGCATCTCACCATTCCTCAGCGCTTCTTGCCGGACTTACGACGGCGGACGATGAACTTGTCACTGGCCTTCTTCGCCTTGCGGGTGCGTCCCTCGGGCTTGCCTGCGGGGTTGACCGGATGGCGCCCACCGGAGGTCTTGCCCTCACCACCACCGTGCGGGTGGTCAACCGGGTTCATGGCGACGCCACGCACGGTGGGTCGGCGACCCTTCCAGCGCATGCGACCGGCCTTGCCCCAGTTGATGTTCGACTGCTCGGCGTTGCCGACTTCACCCACCGTGGCACGGGAGCGAAGATCGACGTTCCGGATTTCACCGGAGGGCATGCGAAGTTGGGCGTACGGACCATCTTTCGCGACCAACTGAACACTGGCCCCGGCGGAGCGGGCGATCTTGGCACCCCCACCAGGTCGGATTTCCACGGCGTGAATCACCGTGCCCACGGGGATGTTGCGCAGCGGCAGGTTGTTGCCCGGCTTGATGTCTGCCGCAGGTCCCGTCTCGATCGGGTCACCCTGACGAAGCCGATTCGGAGCAAGGATGTAGCGCTTCTCGCCGTCCGCGAAGTGCAGGAGCGCGATGCGCGCCGTGCGGTTGGGGTCGTACTCGATGTGCGCGACCTTGGCGGGCACCCCGTCCTTGTCGGCTCGACGGAAGTCGATCACTCGGTACGCACGCTTGTGCCCACCACCGTGATGACGCGTCGTGATGCGTCCAGAGTTGTTACGTCCGCCCTTCTTCGAGAGCGGCCGCACCAGGGACTTCTCCGGCTCCGAGCGCGTGATCTCGACGAAGTCGGCCACGCTGGAACCACGCCGCCCCGGCGTCGTCGGCTTGTACTTGCGGATACCCATGTCAGTCCCGTTTCATCCCTACCCGGTCAGGAGACCGGTCCGCCAAAGATGTCGATGCGCTCACCCGGTGCCACCGAGACGATGGCTCGCTTCGTGGCCGCTCGGCGCCCAAAACCAGTGCGGGTGCGCAGGCGCTTGCCCTCACGGTTGTGCGTGTTGACGGCGACGACCTTGACCCCGAACACCTGCTCAACCGCGATCTTGATCGCGGTCTTGTTGGCGTGCGGCGCGACGATGAACGTGTACTTGTTCTCGTCGAGCAGGCCGTAACTCTTCTCGGAGATCACTGGCGCGATCAGAATGTCGCGAGGATCAGGAATTCTCATCGCGGACCTCGCTCTCGCTGGCAACAGCCTTGGCGCCCTTGCCTCGTGCCGGACCTGCCAGGAATGCCTCAAGTGCTGCCTTGCTGAACACCACCTGATCGCTGACCAGGACGTCGTAGGTGTTCAACTGGTCCACGGCGAGCACGTGCACCTCGGCAAGGTTGCGCAGGCTCAACCACGATGTGGTCTCCGCGCGGTCCAGGATCACGAGGAATCGGCCCTCCAACTTGAGGGAGGCGAGTGCCTGTACCGCCGCCTTGGTCGATGGTGTCCCCTCGTCAACGATGGACTCCATCACATGAATACGGCCTTCGCGGGCGCGGTCACTAAGCGCTCCGAACAGCGCGGCCGCCTTCATCTTCTTCGGCGTGCGCTGGTCGTACTTACGCGGCGTCGGACCATGCACGACCCCACCGCCGGTGAACTGTGGCGCACGGATCGAGCCCTGCCGCGCGCGACCGGTGCCCTTCTGCTTGTAGGGCTTGCGGCCGCCGCCACTGACCTCACCGCGGGCCTTGGTGTCGTGCGATCCCTGGCGGGCCGCGGCCAGCTGAGCCACGACCACCTGGTGGATGAGTGGGATGTTCACCTGAACATCGAAGATCTCCGCCGGCAGGTCAACCGAACCGGCCGCCTTGCCAGCCGAGGTCTGCACCGTGAGTGTCCGAGATCCGGTCATTTCGCCGCCTCCTTCACCGCGGAACGAACGAAGACCAGCGCACCCTTGGGTCCAGGAATGGCGCCCTTGATCAGCAACAGGCCCCGCTTTGCATCGACCCCGGCAACCACGAGGTTCTGCACGGTTTCGCGCTCACCGCCCATATGCCCGGCCATTCGCAGACCCTTGAAGACCCGACCGGGGAAGGCGCAGGCGCCAATGGCACCCGGCGAGCGGTGCTTGCGCTCCACACCGTGTGACGCCCGAAGGCCACCAAATCCATGGCGCTTCATGACGCCAGCGAAGCCCTTGCCTTTGCTGGTGCCGATCACGTCGACGCGCTGCCCTACCTCGAAGGTGTCTGGCCCCAACTCCTGGCCCAGGGCATATACGGAGGCATCATCGGTGCGAATCTCTGCGATATGACGACGCGGTGTGACACCAGCCTTCTCGAACTGACCGGCTACCGGCTTGGAAACCTTGCGCGGATCGATGCTCCCGAAGGCAATTTGAACCGCCGAGTAGCCGTCGCGCTCCGGCGTACGCAGTGCGGTAACCACGCAGGGTCCCGCCTGCACGACCGTAACTGGTACGACGGCGTTCGCCTCGTTCCATATCTGGGTCATCCCGAGCTTGGTGCCCAGGATTCCCTTCACATTGCTGCCCATGGTTTTCGTCAGTCCTTACAGCTTGATCTCGATGTCAACGCCCGCAGGTAGGTCAAGGCGCATCAGGGAGTCAACGGTCTTGGGAGTCGGGTCGAGGATGTCGATGAGGCGCTTGTGGGTGCGCATCTCGAAATGCTCGCGACTGTCCTTGTACTTGTGGGGCGACCGGATCACGCAGTAGACGTTCTTCTCGGTCGGTAGCGGAACCGGACCCGCAACCTGAGCCCCGGTACGGGTCACCGTCTCGACGATCTTTCGCGCCGAGGAGTCAATGACCTCGTGGTCGTAGGCCTTGAGGCGAATCCTGATCTTCTGTCCCGCCATGTCGCCCTGTCCTCACTCTTTCTTCGTCGGTTGTGCTTGGTGAGTGCTGGGTGACGCCCGGATGGGCGCCACCCAGCACTTCGTCACTTCAGAATCTTGGTAACGCGCCCGGCGCCCACGGTGCGGCCACCCTCGCGAATTGCGAAGCGGAGGCCCTCCTCCATGGCGATGGGCTGGATCAGCTCAACGCGCATGTCGGTGTTGTCACCCGGCATAACCATGTCCTTGCCGTCAGGCAGGTGCACGACGCCGGTGACGTCCGTGGTCCGGAAGTAGAACTGCGGACGGTAGTTGTCGAAGAACGGCG
>CAZKFI010000019.1:0-36104 GCA_964551975.1 uncultured Bifidobacteriaceae bacterium
GCACCATGGAGCGACTCAGGTACGCCGACAAGCTCACCGGTGAGCAGGCCGCACTCATGTCTGTGATCCGCAACGTACCGCGATTTGAGGTGACCGGGCCCGCGGGATCAGGGAAGACTTGGATGGCGATTCAGCAGGCCCGACGTTGGGCCGCTGCAGGGGAGCGCGTTGCCTACCTCAGTTACACCAGAGGTGTCGTGGAGTTGATTCGACGATCCATGGCGGACGCTCCGGAGAACGAGCAACCGGCCTGGATCGGCACCTACTTTCTGCTGGCGGCGCTCTGGGGCATTCGCCCGAACGATGGCGATGATGCTGACTTCTGGAGGCGTCGCGGGCCAATAGAGATGCTTGACCACGCCCGCAATCTGGACGATGCCGAACGCTTCACCGCACTGGTCGTGGACGAAGCACAGGACTTCGCTGACTCCTGGTGGCCGGCCCTGCTTGCCGCGAGTACTGCGGATGCGAAGGTCGCCGTGTTTCGCGATGACCAGCAGGCCGTGTTCACGCAGCGACGCGGCCGACCCGAAATTGACCTGGTGCCCCTAGTGCTCCGGGAGAACCTGCGAAACGCCAGTGAGATCGTCGAAACGTTTCGGCATCTGATTGACGGTGAGATCGCCAGCCGCTCCGGTAGCGGCTTTCCCCTCGAATACGTGAGCTGCACCCCTAGCACGGTGGAGGAGGTGACAGACAGCGTCGTCGCTGACCTCGTTGATCAGCGCGGATGGCTTCCCGAACACGTCGTCGTCCTCACGACGCAACATCGACACCCAGTGCAAAGGGAGTATCAGGACAAGCAGGCTTACTGGAACGATCTATGGGACAGCGAAGACGTCTTCTACTCCACCGTCGCCGGATTCAAAGGCCTCGAGCGACCTGCGGTGGTGCTCATGGTTGACGGGTTCCACGCAGACCTAGACCCACGCAACGTCCTGTACACCGGGATGAGTCGCGCCCGGGACCTGCTCGTGGTGGTCGGCCCGGAGGATCTGCTCGCGCAGGTGGGTGGCAAGAAACTGCACCGGCGCTTGCTCCACCATGAGCGGGTGCTGCCCCCTGGGTGAGGCCGCTGCGCTCAGCGTCGCACGCTCGGCATCGACGGCGATCACATCGACACCGAGGGCCTATACGTATATGAGCGCGTACCTATATATAGGTGTCGAAGGCGCCCGGTCTGCGTGAGTCGAGCACGATTGCGGCCTCCGCGAACGAAACTGCGCTCATGCGCAGGGGTTGCGCATCCTTCAAGAGCGTGATGAGGTCCTCAGCGGCCGGTTCACCCAAGCAGATAGCGACCGCCACAGAGGAGTCAATGATCATCTGGGCATGCCGGTTTGGGGATCGTAGAGATCTCCGATGGCGTCACTGTTTGGGGTGAGCCTGAGTTCTCGGGCGGAAGTCATCAGCCCGGTGAGGGCCTGGCGCCGGGCTATGCGCCGGTGGCCGTGCTCAGCCACCATCTACCTTTCATGCACAACATGGCTAGTTGCTGCCCCGCCCCAACATGCCGTTGACCGCCAATGACGAGTCCGGCCAAGTGGAGTTGGGGGCGCAGTACGCCGAGCAAAGCAGCCATCGTCGCCACGTGGCACGACGACGTGCTCCAGCGTCGGCGCAGGAGCCGTGACTCAGCTTGATCGAGCTCGGGTATGTCGAGATAGACCGGCGGGCTTCGAGACGGACAAGTTTTTTGTGGTGGTGTCGAACAACGCACGCAACCGTCGTCTCGATAGTGCACTCAGTGCGCCCACCCTGGGGGCAGCTGGGGAGGCCTGAAAGCGGCACTCAGTCTTCGATGAGGTGGTGCGTGCGCCAAAAGAGGTCAGGAGAAACGAAATGAGGGAACCCACATTGTGCGATCACCCCAGCGCGTCGTTGGGTACGGTCAGAAGGTAGGTGTCGGAATTTCTTCGTGAGGATGGTGAGGGTGATGGTACGTAGGGTCCGCATCAGTCGCATGGGTTTCCCGGCGCTGACCAGCCTTGTTGTGCTGAGTCTCGTCACCGTCCAGCCTGCAAACGCAGACCAGTGGCAGCAGCCGACACCGGCAAGCTTCTGGTCCAATGCGTCGGCGGCAGCGGCCTCAACGGTGTACGCCCCGTCAACTGCAGCACTGCGTGCTGCCCGGGCGGGGCAGTTAGATTTCGCCACTTCGGGGTTGACGATGTACTGCAAGGGGCAGTGGAGCGTCGACGCGATCTATGGCGACCGTGCTCTGACCATTCAGCAGGGCGTCGACAACGGGACGGGTGAATCCCCGTGCGTCGGGGATGGACCCGGCGCAGGCGCGGACACGACCGGGACCAAGGTCAACGTCGCAGGCAGTCAGTTTGAGGTCTACTTCCAGGGATGCCAGGAAGGTGTGAGCGATTCGCAGCAAAACGGCCTGCCCGAGGCGACCTGCCCGGCCGCCAAAGCTTCTTACGCGGCATTCGGACGGCTACCCGCGGTCGGCGCGAAGAAGGCCACGTTCATGCAACTCCAGTCGCTGGGCATGACACGCCAGCAGATCAGCCGAGTGATCCGCTCCCTGCGCGCGGTGAGCTAGGCGTTCATGGAGTACTGGCTTCCTGTTCTTGCTTTCACCGATAACAACGGTGTTCACGCGATACAGAACCGCGGCGCCCGCGCACATCAGGCAGGCTGACATGGTTGTAGAGCACCGCCGACTTACCCCAGTGAGAAGCCGATCAGATCGTGTTGGGTGGATGCGGGCGGGAGCGCCGCAGCCACCACAACCCCACGATCGGGAGTACCAGCGGGATGAGGAGGTACCCGGCTCCGTAGTAGGACCAGACGGTGGCACGTGGGAACAGTGCGGGGTCAATGACGCTCAGCGTGCCAACGATGAGGACGCCGGCAAGTTCAAAACCGATGGCCAAGGTAGCAATTCGGCGTCCTCGATCCCCCAATCCGAGGGCGACGGTCGCGATGATGTAGACCACGGCGGCGACAGCGGAAAGCAGGTAGGCCACCGGGGCTTCGTCGAACCTCGTCACGAGCTGCACTACGGACCGCGAAGTCGCACCGATTGCGAAGATCGCATAGATCACCACGAGTAGCCGCGAGAGGCCGCGGGCGCGTTCAGGCAACGCCGGCCCAAACTTGCTGTATCCGCACAACGAGGACCGGCATAACCAGCCCGACGACCATCACGATCGCCGAGCCGATCCGCGTTTGATCTCCCCGGGTCCACCACCACGACCCAATCGGGATAAGGGGGCTGAATATGAGGTAGCCGACAAACTCCAAGCGAGCGAACTCACGGTCAGTGCCCAGCATCTGCACAATGCCGCCAATCGCGAAGATGATGAACATCGCGGCCAGCACTAACTGGCTGGCGTGGAGTGCTCGACTCATCGGACGGCCGACCACGAGGTGCACCAAGGCCCACACGGCCATAACTAACCCCACCGCAATGGTGGCATTCGCGAACAGACCGGTCACCCGGGCATTCTCTCACTGTCCGTTCCGACCAGCGCTGGCAAATTAATATGGACGCAGAGATCCCCTGCGTACCGTGGATCTAGCGCCCGACCATGGTTCCAGGCAAGGACACGCAGTAGGTTTTCGTTGACGTTCCGAGCAATGGCGGTGGATATGGCGCAGTACCTCATCTTTTTCAATCAGCAGTGGGTAGGTGACCACCCCGCCGAGTGGTACGAGGATCGCGGGGTGCTGGCGCGAGCAGTCGTCAAAGAGATGGAGGTGGCGGGCGTGCTCCGCTTTGCCGATGGACTCGTGGAGGAGATTGATGAGGCATTCTTCGCGGACCCCACAGGCGGAGGGGTTCAATTCGGTAGTGGACCCTATGCGCGAACTGAGCAGTTTGTGGGTGGGCTGACCATCGTCGACGTGCATGATGACGAGGCAGCCCGGTACTGGGCCGGTCGGATTGCCGAGGCGTGCGGCTGGCCCCAGGAGGTACGGCGGTTCAAGTCTTGACCGCGAAGTGACACAGTTTCGTTCGTGAGCAGGGAGACAACCGAACCGACAGGTACGCGATGGTCTGGACTGCTATTCGTTGCGGGGAGCCGCTAATCACCGTGGTAGCAGGTGCAGAAGGTTTGAGGGGAATCCCCCGAGCTAGCGACCAGTCGTACCGGCGTCATGCACCTCGTCAGCGGCCCGGATACCGCTGCGAAGTGCACCTTCCATGAGTCCTGCCCATTCACCCGCCGTGTGTTCACCCGCGATATGCACCCGACCCATCGGTCTGCGTACCAGCGCTTCGTCGCCTGGCTCAGTTTTTGCACTCGGGGCTGAGTAGGCGAAGGTCGCCCATGGGTCGTCATCCCAGGTGCTGAGCAGCGCTTGGTTACTCAGCAGGTCGAGATCCGCACGTAGCGATTCCACAGCAGCAAGCCAATGTTGTAGGCCGGTGTCGAGCCGAAGACCGGCGAGTGCACCGGGCGACCCGCTGAAGCAGTGCACCACCGGTTGCACCTGGCCACTGCCGTCGGTTGCCGTCCAGCACCAGAAGCGATGCGGAACATCCATCACGGCACTGGGTACCGGCCTTACCTTCAGTGGCACATGCAGTTTCGCCGCATGTCCCCGTGCAAGGCGCGCCATTGCATGGCGTTGAGCTTGTGGCAGGCCTGGCTGGAGGTTCAAGGTCTCCAGCAACGGGAGCGGCAGGGTGAGCACAACGCGATCAGCCCGCAGCGCGCCATGCGGCAGCATCACGTCAACACCACGTTCATCTACCAGGACACTGGTAACCGAGCTGTTCAGTGTGAGGCGATCCCCTAGTCCGGCAGCTAGCGCGTGCGCGATGCCCTGGTTTCCGCCGGCGATGCGTGCAGTCGGCTGTGGCTGGACCGATGCCGCGGCACCGAGGAGCACTCGTGCGGAGAGCAGCTCTTCGGATGTGGCCCAACTGATGGCCGCACGTGCGGCGAGAACCTGAGATTCAGTGGGGAACTGTGGATGACTATCCAGAAACTCACGCAGGCTGGTGTGCGGGGAAGACGCGACCACAGCAGGTTGTAAGGCTCTCGCAGCGGCGGCAACCTGCTCGGCGGACACCTGTGGACTCGTGCCACGCGGCTCGCGCACGTAATAAGACATGGTTGATGGCGCAGCAGTGAGATTGAAGCGATGGATCATCGTGTGGAGGGAGTCGTAGCCGTCAAGCACGAACTCGGCACCGCGTTCGATGACCGTATCGGCGCGTCCAGGGATGAGTTCCTGTGACCACACTCGGCCACCAACTCGACCACGGGCCTCAATCACGGAGACGTCGTGTCCGAGTGTCACGAGGCGGTCGGCACAGGCCAGACCAGCGAAACCAGCCCCGATGACCAGCACACGCATGGAGGAATGCTAGATCCGCATACCCGGGGTGGATTGGGCGTCGGGCGTGCCCTTAGCGCGTCAGCGGGTTCAGGTTGCAGTCCGGCAGCAGTGGCGCAGACTGGCGGGATGCGATGTTCTTCAATTCTGACCCCGGTCGGTGCGCTACTCACAGGCGTCGTCCTGATCTCGGGATGTGCTGCGCAGCCGACGTCTGTCGAGGCATCAAGCGCCACTGAGAGCTCGCTACGGCTGGAACCAGCTGTTGACCACGTGCACGGGGCAGTCATGCACGATGGCGTTCTGTTGCTGGGCACCCATAGTGGTCTGGTGGAAGTTGATCTGAACACTGGCGAAACTCGCCGCAGGGGCTCTGCGCAGGATGACCTCATGGGCCTTGCCTCAAACGGAGCTCAGCTGATTGCGAGCGGTCATCCCGGTGCGGGCTCTGAACTTCCCGACCCGCTGGGACTGATCCGAAGCCAGGATGCTGGCTCAACCTGGCAACCCGTGTCACTAACCGGGCAGGTTGACTTCCACGGGCTCGCAGCTGACTCATCCCTGATTGCTGGCATTGGAACGGCAGATGGAGTGCTGATCTCGCAGGATGGTGGCGCTACCTGGAGTGCTACTGGAATTACTGATGCTCTCTCGCTGGCATGGTTTCAGGGCGCATTGTGGATTGCCACTGACGGTGGTCTCCTCACCTGGCGTGCTGGCGTCATTGGACGAGCATCGAATACTGCTCAGTCAGCAATAGCCCTTACCGTCGACAGCAGCGGATCGGCGCTCTGGGCGGTGGCCCCCGACGGCAGTGTTATGCGCACTACAGACGGCTCAACCTGGGAGCGACGCGGCTCCGTGAACGAACTTGAGGCACTTGCGGCAACTGCGGATACCGCCTATGCGATCACCTCGAGCCGCGTCACATTCATCGGCAACGACTAACTGCCCTTCTAGCCGACGACCACGCTTCGACAACACAGCAAGCTGTTCCTCTCATGCGCACACATGAATGAACCCCTTGACTACGTGGGTCACGCAGTCAAGGGGTTCACCTAGAACTACTTGTTCAGCAGGGTGTTCGGGTCTACGTCGGGCGGCAAGATGACCGCATCAATGACGTGAATCACGCCGTTATCGGCGACCACATCTGCCTGAATGACCTTGGCGTTATTGATGGTCACCCCATCGGCTGTGGAAAGCGTGACGCTTTGTCCCTCAACCGTTGCAACGTCACCATCGGTCACATCAGCGGCCATGACCGCACCCGGAACCACGTGGTACGTCAAGATCTTGGTCAGCGTTTCCTTGTTCTCCGGCAGCAGCAGAGCGTCGAGCAATCCGGGTGGGAGTGCGGCGAACGCGGCGTCATTCGGTGCGAAGACAGTGAAGGGCCCCTCACCATTCAGGGTGTCAACAAGTCCGGCTGCACCCAGCGCTGTGACGAGCGTGCTGAATCCTTCGGTGCTCGAAGCCACGTCAACGACGGTTCCCATGCCGGTTTCTGCAGCAGAATCGCCATCCATGGCTCCCGCTGAGGCGCCCGCTTCCGCACTTGCTACTGCAGAACTCTCCATGGCCGCATCATCGGTAGAACTTGTGCAAGCCGTCATAGTCAACGCCACGGCAGCTACTGCTACCGCCGCAAACGTTGTTCCTCGCTTCATCTTCATTACTTCTCCTTGGTCAAAAGAACACGTGATGAGGTATCGACCTTTTGAGTGCACCATGGGAATCACCGTGTAGCAACTCAAGAGATCGGATTTGGAGAACGCTGTGAATAACCTCACGAAGCGGTCACACTTCATTGGTGCTGTCGACAAGTCGACATTCGTTGCGATTACTGGTGGTAGGGACTTTCTTTAACGTGTCTCACCAAAAATTTCCTTTGAGGTACTTACTCATTGATCTCGGGTCGCAGTAGATCAATGCAGGAGATCAATGCAGTAGATCGATGCAGTAGCCAGATCAGAGTCCAGGGGTCTCATTGTGGGCCCGGAATTGGGTGATTGAATAGACGCTATGACGCATATGGCACTAGTCGAATCTCATCCGCGCACTAGATGGCGCACGGTGCGGGTCGCTCTAGCCGTCGTCACTGCCAGTGGATTGACGTTCGGACTTCAACTGTCGGGTGCCAGTTCTGCTGCCGGCGAGGAACCAAGGATCTCGGTGAAGGCTGGCAAGCCGGATGCCGCAACAGGCAGTGTTCGCATTCGGGTAAGTGTCAGCGAAGGCTGCTACGACGGGTTCGGAGACTTTCCTCGGGACATTTGTTGGAATGACGACACGCGCCCACGCCTGCGGATACCTGAATCGACCGACCTCGGCCGCATCACTGCTGTCCGTTGGAAGGGTTTGTCAGGCAGCCTTACCTATACGCCCACGGCCACAGCTCGCCATAAAGCTGCCAGCGAGACCGCGACAACCGCCGAAAAGCGTGATCGATTTAACATCACGGTCATAGACCAGAATGGGAACTCTCAATCAGCACAGGTAGGCGTCCTCATTAGTCCCCAGAACACCACACCCACCGCCACGCCTGTCGTCGGACTGCCGGATGCTCAAGGTGTCGTAACGGGCAACATCGGCGCTACAGATGTCGATGGTGATGTACTGAAGTACTCCGTCACCACACCGCCGGTAAAGGGTATTGTCGTGGTGGCCCAGGATGGCGCTTTCACCTACACACCCAGGCTCACCCGAAGCACCCTTGCGAACACAGGTGGCACGGATTCCTTCGTGGTGACCGTCTCCGACGGATATGGTGGCAGCGTCAACATTCCCATTACCTGCCCTGATCATGCCTAGACTTTCTTAGATTCTTTCAACCCAGGTAACAGCCGAATCCAAGGAGTTGCATGAACACCAGATTGCGCATGAGGACAGTTTCATCTGTCGCCGCAGTCGCGAGCTTCGCGGTAGCCATTCCCTTTGCGTTGATCTCTGCGCCGTCGGCACAGGCTTACCAGAGTTCGCAGTTGTGCGTGCTCAACTTCACCGCAGAGACGGTCCGCGCCAATTTTGTTTGGGGCCCCGTAGGGTCCCTAAACGAGCGCACTGGCTTGATCAGACCAGGCAACGAGAGCTGTGAGACGTACTCGCGAGCCGGGGGACCAGACGTCTCTGTGGGAATCAAGGTAGGGAAGTCTGCGTACGACAATCGCAATCGCCCCATCTTCAAAGGCACGACCGTCGGGAGATTTTTCGTCAATAATCCCGCAGTGGGCTGGCCAGTCATCGCTGGCCGTGTGCAGGGATACCAAGATTGCAGTTGGGACACCTACACGAGCACCTGCTGGTATGCCCGTCTCGGTCAGCAGCAACATCGCTGCCTACAAGAGGGGGCTTACTGGGCTCGCCCAAGTCGCGAGGCGGACTCGGGTGGCGCCAAGCAATTCCGGGTCGCAATTTATGACGCATCCACCATGCCTGCCACCTTCGGTTGCTGACATCACATCGCTCTTGATGTCAGCGTGACGGGGTGGCGCTACGCCACGCTACGTACCCATCGACTCCCAGCACCAATCCACGGCTGCTGGTAGCCGATAGGGGCAACCGCTTCGATCATGTCAGCGGAAGGGTCACGACCCAATTGCGTACCAGTGCATTGAATGCATCCGGCTCCTCCCACATGGGACAGTGGCCGCTAGTTTCGAAGACGTGGACCTGCGCATTGGGTAACTGAGCAGAAAGCCAGTCAGCTGATGCGAGTTTCACCACCTTCTCGTCACTCCCCCAGACCAGAAGGTGCGGCACCTGGTACCCGGGGATGTCTGTGCGATAGTCCTGCACTGTTTGGTCGGCAAGAATCAACGTTGCCGTGTTGGCGCCAGCTCGGCAGATGTCGTCAAGTAGGCGTTCGATCGTTGCCTCGTCCGGGGCGGTGTGGAACATCTCAGGTAGGAACCCAGCCAGAAACCCACGGGCATCGTCTTGCATCATGTCGAGGTATTCGCGCAGTGTTTCGTGGTCAGCGATACCGTGCGGCCAGTCATCCTGAATGAGGTCGGATGGGCCCTGGGACACGATCACCACACCGGATACTCGCTCGTCTTCACCGAACTGACGCAAGTAATCCCAGATGACCAGACTTCCCATGGACCACCCGACGAGCACGGCGCCATGCAGATCGAGATCTTCGACCAGTGCCCGAACATCGCGTGCGTACTGGGCAACCGAATGACCGTCACCGGTCTGTGGCGAGGACCCGTGACCACGGAAATCCAGGGCGATAACCCGGTGGTCCTTCGCTAGGTCGTCAACATTGCGTTCAAAAAAGGCTCGGGACATAGCTACCCCGTGCAGCAGGATGATTGGTCGACCGGAGCCGTGGTCCTCAAACGAGACCGTGGCTCCCGTGGAGAGTTCGCGTGTTGGCATTGTTCCTCACAAGGTCTCGGGTGAGGCGACGCTACTTAGACCGTCGCCTCGAAACGGTTTGGCTGCCTAATCTTGCATGGATCGAATCCTGGGCAACACCTCGTTGGCCAATTTTTGTAGTCCGCCCGCTGAGGTGAGGCCGAACGGGGTGTCGAACTCCACGCGAAGAGCGCCAGCTTCGAGGATCTCCATGGCATGGTTCGCGACGTCGTCAGCCGTGCCCCAGAACGCGAATCGGCGCAATAGGTCATCAGGGATGAGTTGCCCAGCCCCCTCCGGATCACCGGCTGCCAAACGATTCTTCACGCCCTGCAGAAGTGCGGGATCGACCTCCACGGTCGAGTCGAGGGAGGCAACGACATCGAAATAAGGAGCCGAGGCAGCGCGCACCGCCCGTGCCGCTGCCTTCACATCATCATCGACCACGGCTACCGCATTCAGGCATATTCCGACTTTGCGGCCGGTGTTGCCTTGATCAAGGAGAGCACGAAGACGCCCAACCATTTCCGGGTTCGCCGAGCCCCCCGCCTGGATTTCATCGGCGCGCCCCGCTGCGTAGGTTGCAAGTCGTGGACTCCAAGTGCCGATGAGTAACGGGACCGTCGCGCGATGCGGCTCGTACTCCAACCTCAGTCCTTCACCCAGCGAGTAGACCGGTCCGTCATACCCATCGGTATCGCCCGCAAGAAGCCGGGTGACAATCTCGACGGTGTCAGTGATAGCAGCGATGGAACGCGTCTGATCAATTCCCAGCTGGTCAAGCCATGCTCCGCGAACAAGCCCATAGAACGCGCGGCCCTGCGATGCCAGGTCAAGGTAGGCCACCTGCCCCGCGATCTCGACCGGATGATGCGTCCACGGCGAATAGGCCGCGACACCTAGTCGAATCCGGTCCGTCGCAGCTGCCATGGTTGAGAGAACCAGCGCAGGCGGTTGAAACATGAGATCACCGAACACGGTGATGGCATCGAAGCCAGCTTCCTCGGCAGTCGAGGCAATCGTGACGTATTCCGCGGGTGCGAAACTACCGGCTAGGCCAATTCCGACCTGCCCTGGCGTTGATGCGTCACGCATGCGAATCACGTGAGATCAGATGTGCGCAGCTCGACTTCACCGATTCGATCAATGCGCATAATCAGTCCCTCCTCGGGGTCGGGGCAGCAGACCAAGGAGTCCTGCTCGAGCCAATCCCCTGCAGGTAACCTACGCATCTTCCCAGCCAAGAGCGGGAAGACAGCCTGCATCGCGTAGAAGCAGAAATGCTTGCCTGCCGGCACGGTCAACTGGTCACTGTTATGGACCTCGAAGTAGTCACCGACATTCATTCCACAGACTGATCGACCACGAATTTCATGGACGGTTACACGAAGGTTGAAGAGCTGCATGCTGTCATCGGCCATAGATCCTCCTTCAAGCCGCGGCTACGTACCCAAGGCTAGGCGCAGCCAGTGGGGCGGGGGCCGCACCGGCTGCGCCTAAATCTCCTGGGTCCGAGGCCTCAGCACTGGCGGCAGGGAGCCAGGACGTGACTTAACTCGCGGGGGCGTCGGCGTTCAGGTTAGGGCGCGCAGCCACCAGGATTGGCCCGATAACGATGCACACGACGATCGGGATGATCGCTGCGATTGCGAGCGCTTGGCTCGCCACCAGCACCGTGATATTCAACAGCGTGGTGACTACTGTGGCTGCAAGCGCTATGGCTCCCAGGAGGGGGAAGACAGTTGCGCGAATTCGGCTCACTCCCCGAGCATCGCTCTTGAAGAACCGGAGTACGCCAAGACAGGTCATGAACATCAGAAGGAGGAAGCCAAGGGTCGAGACACCGACAGTCACCGAAAGAATCTGGTCGAATGGGGTGTAGCCGAGGCCAGCGAAGATCGCTAGCAGAACCGCTATCACGATCGTCTGGACCACTGCCGCAACGTAGGGTGAATTCTGCTTCGGATGTGTACGTCCGAGCATCTGCGGCATGAGCTTCTTGTTCGCGAGGGTATGCAGGTAGCGATTGATGACGTTGTGGAAGGCCAACACGCAGGCAAAGAAACTCAACACAAGCAACCACTGCACGATTTGCTGGCTCAGCGGTCCAACGTAGGCGCCGAAGCTTTCACTCAGCAGTGCACCCGGATTCTCTTCAGACTTTGCGACGATGTTGCTGTCACCCCAGGCACTCACCATCGCCCAGCAGACAACTGCGTAGAAGATGCCGACCACGGCGAGCGCGCCATAGGTTGCCCGGCTGATCGTGCGATCCGGATCCCGCGCTTCACTGCGGAATATTGCAGTGGCTTCGAACCCGAGGAAGCCGGAAATACCGAACATGAGGCCTAGTGCCGGCGCGCCCTGGAACCAGTCTGCTGGCGTAAAGGCTGCAGTAGACAGGCCTTCGGAGGAACCCCCCTGAACGATCACGGCGATGACCAGCACCATGCAGATTGCAATCTCAAGGATGACTATGAGAGCGAGTACTTTGCCGGAGAAGTCGATGTTTCGATATCCAAGGAAAAGGATGATGGCTAGGAAGAGAGCGGTCCAGAGCCACCAGGGTAGGGCTGGTCCACCAATGGACACGATTTGTCCTTCAAAGACTGCACCGAGAACCGCGATGACAGCGATTTCCACGCAGATGTAAGTAAGCATGGCGATATATGCGGCAGAAAGGCCTAGGCCTCGTCCAAGTCCGAGGGTGATGTAGGAGTAGAAAGCACCAGCTTCTTTCACGAACGGCGTCATCGCATTGAAACCAACCACAAACAGGGCAAGGATGATCGCAGCCGCGATGTACATGATGGGGAATGCGGGACCGTTTCCCACGATGATGGCCACGGGGGCCACACCACCGATCGTACTTAGCGGTGCTGCTGCCGCCACAACCATGACAATGACGCCAAAGACGCCTAGGCTGCCTTTGAGATTGCCGGTCTTATTGCCTACTTCGTCTCCTGCAATGGCCATCTGCGTCACCCTCCTATAGGTGCGCCACCGAACTCCGCTGGCGGCTGCGACATTGAAGCACCGGCTGGGACGGTGCAGAGGGCACTCACGTCAATCAGCCGCTGTTCGTCTTGCTCAGCGAAACAGATCTTTCGTACCCGCAGGTAGCTCCCCAAGACGCTGAAGGGCTCCCGAAATGTTCATGCCAATTACCGATAGGTCGGCTCACTCAAATCCAATGGTGCAGCGTGGTGACTACTGGATCGCGCGCGAGGTCTCGATCATCTCCTTCGTCATCTGCAGAGCTCTGGTGAACCGTGGAATATCAGCCTGTTGAAAGGTGCCGGTTATCGACAGACCTGCTGTCAGCAGGCCCGATGCCCCGTACAGCGGAACTGCAATGCTGGAGAACCCTTGCATCACCTCCTCGCATTCGACGGCAAAGCCATCAGCGCGCACATGATCGATCTGGACTCGCAACCGGGCTGGTGAGACTGCGGAGTTGGGAGTCAATCGGGTGAGCCCGCCCTGGACCGTCGATTCAAAGAGCTGAGCAGGACCGAATGCCAAGAACACCTTGCCGGTAGCTGAACAATGGAGGGGTACGTGTCCACCCAACTTGGAACGTGACGGCGCCTGACCGTAGGCATTGACTCGCTCAATGAACACGATCTCGTTACCCTGCAGCACGGTGAGGTGAATCGTCTGCTTTGTGGCCGCGTGCAGCGCGTGCATGAAGGGAAGCAGGGACTCGCGCAGAGCACGAGTACGCGGCACACGTGCGCCAATCTCAAAGAGGCGGATTCCTAGGCGGTAGCAAGCCCCCGAGCGCTCCAGGAATTCCAGCTCGAGAAGTTCCTGTGCAAGGCGGTGGACTGATGCCTTTGGCACGCCGGATCTCCGTGCGAGTTCTGACACCGTCAATTCATCATCATTAATCGTGAAGGCTTGGAGGATCAGAGCAACCTTGCCCATCACACTGTTGGGGGATTCGGGGTGCGAAATCCCGACAGTGTGCAGGTCCACCGAATCGATGGTGGCGACCGATTCAGCAACACTCCTTGGTGATTCCGCGGCGACGGTCATGACATGCCTCCGATCATGGTCACTGCGCACAGCTTTTGTTAGGGCTCCAAGCCGATGAATACGCCCTTGGGTTCAGTGAATTCATCGATCGCGAAGGCGCCCATCTCCCTGCCCCAACCGCTCAGCCCGAAACCACCCCAGGGCGCACCCGGATCGATCAACGGAAGCAGATTGATAAACACCGTTCCGGCACGCAGTCGCTTCGCCATCGTGTGCGCAAGCACCAGATCCCTTGTCCAGACCACGGCTGCCAACCCGTAGTCGCTTGAGTTTGCGCGAGAGACGGCCTCGTCTTCATCGTCGAACGGCAGTATGGAAATAACTGGTCCAAAGACTTCTTCCTGAGCAATTCGCATGTGGTCGGAGACGTTCGTGAAAACTGTCGGCTCAAGGAAGTGACCGCGATCCAACCCGTCGTGTTCAAGAATGCGACCGCCGTAGATGAGTTCTGCGCCTTGCGATCGTGCTCCTTCAATGTAGGAAAGGACTCGATCAACTTGACCACGGGTAATGAGCGGTCCCAGCTCAGTTCCGTCACTTGTTGCCGGACCGACCCGCATCTGCCTGGCAGCCTCGGCAATGCGCTCTGCAAATTCGTCGGAGCGACTGCGGTGCACGAACGTACGTGTGTAAGCGCCACATGCCTGACCGCTATTGAAAAGGGCCCCGCGGAGATTTCCGAGAATCGCCTGTTCCATATCTGCGGAAGCTGTGACGATGCTGGGAGCCTTACCACCAAGTTCCAGACTCACCCGCTTCAGCGTTGGCGCAGCGTCCGCCACGATCTGACAGCCGACCTCAGTTGATCCGGTGAAGGAGACCTTGTCCACACCACGGTGACGGACAAGTGCCTGCCCAACTTGAGGGCCACCGAGGACCACTTGGACCACATCTCCCGGAATACCCGCCTGGTGGCAGAGATCAACGAGTCGCCAGGTCGACCATGAGGCCTGCTCGGCGGGCTTGAGAATGGCGGTGTTCCCAGTGGCCAGAGCCGGCGCCAGTTTCCATGCAGCAATGGCTAGGGGCACATTCCAGGGTGTGATGAGTGCACAGACACCGATGGGTTCTCGCGTGGTGTAGTGCAGGGTATTGGGAATCGAGACCTGCGAGAGGCGGCCCTCGATCTTGGTAGCGAAACCGGCGTAGTAGCGAAATACCTGTGCGGCAAGTGGAGCGTTTACGCCACGCGACATGCCCAATGGCATGCCAGCGTCGTTGGCATCCATCAATGCAAGTTCGTCGGCATGCTCTTCGATGAGTGACGCGACGCGCCAAAGCAGTTCGCCTCGTCTATCAGCGCTGATATCGCGCCATTCGGGTATTTCCATGCCTCGACGGGCGGTGGCGACAGCTCGGTCAACGTCCTCAGGCGACGCATGCGCAAAGGTGAAGAGCTCAGTGCTGTCCGAGGGATTGTAGGAGTACTCGATTTCGCGGGACTCCGCTGTCGCCGCCTCACCGCCGATGATAGAGGTCAGCATCATGGCGCAACCACTTTCTGTTCGGTTTTGAATTGGAATCTCACGTAAGGCCCCACAAGGCAGGTCGAGGGGCGCCGAGGTCAACGTCAATGGCTTTGATTGTGCTGTAGTGATCGAGAGTCTCGACCGAGAGTTCCCGGCCAAACCCACTATTGCCGATACCTCCCATGGGCATGCCGGCGGGCAAATCGAACCACTTGTTTACCCAGATGATTCCGGCGTGCAATTCCTGGGCGATGGTGTGTGCACGATCAAGATCTCGGGTCCAAACCCCTGCAGCGAGGCCATAGTCCGTCGCATTGACGCGGGCCACAGCCTCGTCGTACGAAGTAAAGGGCTCCATGACTGTCACTGGACCGAACACCTCTTCGCGAGCGATGCGAGAGGAACCGGAGAGGTCCTCAAGCAGTGTTGGGCGCTGAAAGAAGCCTCCGGAGAGGTGCTCAGGCAGGTCTAGTGGCTCGTCGCCGGTAACGCAGTGAACGCCATCTTGACGAGCGCGATCAAGATGGGCGGTAACGGCAGCCAACTGCCGCTCGGACACCAGCGGTCCCAGTTCAGTTGCCGGATCCTTCGCGTCGCCGATTTGAATGCTCAATGCAGTATCAGCGAATCGTGCTCGGAACTCGTCATAGACATCGGCGTGCACAAATAGGCGTGATGCTGCGATACAGGCTTCACCGTTCGCAAGGTAGATACCCAGCAATGCATCCTGTACCGCGCGTTCGATATCGGCGTCTTCCGCGACGATGAGCCCGCTCTTGCCGCCGAGTTCCATAAGTGTCGGGGTGATGGTGGTGGCAGCGCTGGTCAGAATTGCGCGGGCCGTGCTGGGTCCTCCGGTGAAGGTGATCATGTCGACGTCCGGGTGGGACACCAAGGCCTGACCTGCCTGCGTGCCGGTGACGACATTCACCACACCAGGAGGCAGCAAATCAGCGACCATGCCGAGAAAGGCGAGCACACTGGCCGAGGCGTACTCCGAGGGTTTCACCACAACCGTGCACCCCACGGCCAGCGCCGGTGCAATCTTGTTGGCCAGGGTGATCAGCGGGGAATTCCACGAAAGCACGGCAGCGACGACCCCCACCGGTTCGCGCTGGGTGTAGATGAAGGACTTCGGATCGGAAACTGGGATGGTGGCACCGCGATGTGAGCGGATTACTCCGGAAAAGAATCGGTAAATCGCTGCCGAGGCAGGAATGTCGGCGATGGTCGCCTCACGAAGGGGCCGACCATTTTCCGTAGCCAGCAGCAGGGGGATATCGATCGTCGGTGACTGCATACGATCAGCAATCTGCCAAAGGATCTCTTGTCGCCGCTCTGGTGCCAACCTGCGCCAACTGGGCAATGCCTTCCGAGCAGCAGCAACGGCAGCCGCGACCTGATCTGGATGGGCCTCGGGGATCGAAGTCCACGTATTTCCAGTGCTGGGATCCACTGCCTCAAACCGATGCGTGGAGCCGATCCAGTCCCCACCAATGAGCATCTCAACGGGTGCCCGCTGTGGATATGAATCCAGCACTACCGTCATGCGCCCTCCCGATTCATGCCACAGATCCTGCTGGTCCAAAGCAGATCTGCAGCCATCGTGATCCGCTCAGCGGACCACAGTGTCCCTTGCTTGAGAGCCGGTAAGGATGCTTTTTTCGAAGTTAGTCGTGGCAGTTTCCTGAGTGACCCGTGCGGCCTGGATCATGGCATGCCGCGGGCTCACTGGGTGGTACATCCATGGTCGGATTGCGGTCGAAGAAGTTGACTGGCACGAGCATGAATCCCGCCCGCTCAACGGGCATAACAGGCCAGTCCTCTACCCGCGGGATGTGGGTGACGCCTAGGTTGTACCAGAGCACTACATCGGTATCGGTGACTGAGCGATCCTCACGTACCCAGGCAGGAAGACCCATCTCGGTTTGGTTCTGATTGGGAAAGTCTCCCGCTGCGCGCATCTGCGCTTGGTCGTACGGAGTGACCCAGACACTGCGCTTCGCGAACCCGGCACGTGCGGCCACATGCGAGGGAAACTGCGCGAACAATGTGGAATTCGCCCATCCGGGGAGCAGTTTGTACCCAGTCGGCGTACCCCAGGCGTTTCGGCGCTCCGAACTCACGATGGCCCAAGTCCGCGCCGAGTGTGGGGACACCATGCCATCAATGGTGTTCTCGGTCTTGGCTAGTGCCTTGTTCACGTGGATCGCGTTGCCATGTTCATTGCCGGGTCCAACGGGTGGTGCGTAGACGTCGTTCTGGTACACACGGTTGCGCCAGCCGTCGACTTCCATATCGAGGCGGAACGAAAAATGATGCTGATGGATGGTCGCGACTAGGTTGGGCCCAATCCAGGTGCCCGGCTCATCCTCGGCTCCTGCTTCCACAGCCTTGGTCTGCATCACACCGGTGAGCTTTGCTTCGAACTGGATAGTGCCATCGAGGTAGAAGTACCAGAAGAAGCCGTATTCATAGTTACCAACCGTGGAGATCGAACTCACGACCAGGCGTCGGGAGCGGCGCACCTCGACCTTGTCAGTGACCCAATCAGTGTGCTTCCACAGGATGCCGTCATCTTCTTCATGGATGCAGATGGCATTGCGAATGGTCTGCGGCTCGCCAGTTTCCGATGCGAGCACGGCATCCATGTAGACGATCTCCCCAAGACAGTCGCACCCGAGGGTGAGGGAATTTGCTAACTTGCCCAAGCCAAACTCGCCGGCATCAAAGGCACAACGCCACAGGTGATTCGGGGCCGTCTCGCCGTAAGGAACAACCATTTCGCTCAATGACGCCCGATGCATGACAGAACGCCATTCGTCACCATCGCGCAGCTCAACACCCTGGATTACCAGGCCCTCGATTGGCGATAGGAATGCGTTCATTCGCCAGCGTTGCCAGGTGATCTCATGACCGTTGACGGTGAAGCCAGGTCCCTCGGGTTGAGTGATGGTCAGTGGCGCGATGTCGTCACGCAGTGGCTGATTGAACTCAGGCAGGTAGTTCGCACACTCGTCGTTCATCGGCTTGACGCCGTAATCAAAGATCTCGATTACCTGACCCGTTGTCAGGTCCGCAATAGCGACCACACCTTCGATTGGATGCGCATACCCATTGTCATCCTCAAAATGGCGCACGTACGAAACTGAACTACAAAGTCGCCCCTGAGCAACATCTACATCAGGCACGTTTGATATCGCCCATGGATCAATCTGCACGAGGGTGAGATCGTGAATGCCACGCTTGGCGAGAGCAGCCTGGTACCTGGGATCTTCCTTGATCTTGGCACCGATTGTCATGAACTCTTCGGTGAGAACCGGGGACGCACCGACCAGCACCTTCTCGGACTGCACGAGCGAGTTGGCATCCAGATCAATGACGGCGTCCCAACTGGTGCCGTCGGAACGATCAACCAACAGAGCACGTGCCTGCCTGGAAACCAGATCACCGTTACGGATCTGCCACTTGTCGGGTTCGTGGGTATACATCGCCGCGAAGCGAATGGAATCCGGATTGGGCATTGCGGCCCGCACGATGTCAGCGGCCTTGGTGATTTCCTCAGCCGTCAGGGGCAGAAACCGACTGTCGCGCATGCTGTTTCCCTTCGCGACCGGGCCCGTACCGAAGTCCACGCGACTCCCACCGGTCCTGTGTTGACCCTACGGCAGCAAGCCAAACATCTACGCAGGTCGGCTGTCGGTCGCCGGTTCCGACCAATGGACCGCCTCCGTGATCGCTTCTCCTCATGAGGCGGGGATGAGAGGAATTCCGTACTCCACCATCCTCTCGTCACGGATAGTCAGGGCCCGATCCTCCTTGAGGGCTCGCGCCAGAGTGATCCGATCTGAGGGTCACCTTGGTGGCGATGCAGCATTCAACCCACGGTTTTGTCTTGATAACCCACGTTTGCTGGCATTCCTGTTCACCGAGGCTTTGACGAGTCACGAGATGGCTAATGCCGCACCGACCAGAACGATGAGGAGAGCGCTGATCTCCATGCGCGCCAGTCGTTCTTTAAGAAACACAAATGCCAGGAGCGCGGTAACGATTGGGCTCATCGAGCCCAAAACGGCAACGACGCCAAGGTTGCCCAGGTCGGATGCCGTGTAGAAGGCGACCGCACCAAGGCCGAGGGCCGCGCCAGCACCAACCAAGATGCCTAGGGTCTGCCGATCAAGGCGCGAGTACGACCGGGTGATGAGAACCAGGAGAACTGCACCGGTCAGCATCGGGATCATCGCAACGATGAGCGTGCCGTAGACGCTCGTGCGCGAACCGATGTCCATCACCACGTTGCCGGTTCCGTAGCAGGCAGCCGCACCGACGGCGAGGAATACCTGCTTGAGGTCGGTGCCTCCTGCAGTACCAATGCGTGCGCTGGAGAACCCGAACAGGGAAAGGCCAACCAGAATGGCAGCCACCCCGAATGCCACCAAAGGCTGCAACTGCTGGCCGATGAACAGTGAGTAGCTGAGCGGAATCAAGACTTGAGCTGGCTTGATACCTGCAGCAACACCGAGCTTGCCCCGCGCATAGGCCGCGAGTAGGAGGATGTTGCCACCGAGGTTGAGGAATCCAGCAATGAGACCTGGTACGAGGTCTGCCTGGTTGATGATGAGGTCGTCGGTGGCCAGACCCATGGTCAGGTAGATCAGTGCAGCGCAGCCCTCGCTGACCAAGATGACCATCCAGGCGGAGATATTGCGGCTGCAGCGGCCCACGCCAAAGGCCCAGATTCCCCAGAGGATGGCGCTGGTGAGCGCTAACAGAATGAACACGATCTACCTCCGAACCTGTCAGATTGCAGATTCCTGCCATGCGGTGAGTCGAAGGGTAGTACGAACGAATTGACGTTTCGGGAAAAAAGAAGGGCCCGTGACCGTGTGGTCGCGGGCCCTTCTTTGCGCCTTGCTACTGCAGTGGCTGCAGGCTCTGCGCAACCTTGATGAGTTGCTGTCCGGAGATCGGCTTCGGCTGGATGGTTTCAATGCGAACGATGGTTTCGCGTAGACCAGGCTTGGCCGGCAGCGTCACCTCAATATGTCCACCGAACTTACCGACATCGTTGAGTGAGCAGGGTGCATTCGAGGCCGGATCACAGTAGGCATACACCTTGGCGGCGCGACCCTGGATCGTGACGGTCTTCACCAGCGGCCCCTGGGCAATATCCGAGTTCATGGGATTGCCCTCAGTGATATCCATGTTGCGGCCGTTCCCCTTGCCGTAGGCGGCAAGCATGTTCTGCTCGGCACCCGCCTGGCTGCTCATCAGGTTTGGGCCAAGGTGCTGGAGCTTCAGGCCTGCGGTGAAGGTGGGTTGATACACCGTGTAGGTCACGCCCGTCTGCATATCTTGGTAGGGGTTACCTGATCCCATGGCCAATGCAGGGGCTGCCAGGGCGATCGCCGACATTGCTGCGATACCGACCATGGCCGTACGCCAGGTCTTGATGGATACCTTCATGCGGCTCACCTTTCTTGATGAGAGGAGACCAGACTTGATCATCGCAGCCTAATCCGGCCACTCAGCGGAAATCCTTCACCCGAAGGAAATCCGTTACCCCAGCAGCGTGATCGTCACCGGAAACGTCCTCTGCTCCGCAACCGGACCGTGCACCAAGGTGCCGCGCGCACCGGCGTACTCACCGAGTCCACCAACAACGGCGAAGTTCATGTTCTGGGTAGGCGGGGCACCCTCGGCCGCGCGAATCAGCGCAGTGGCGAAAATCGTGCCCCTAGGCAGCACTATCGACAGGTCAACCTTGCGCATCTCCTTGCGCGTGTTGACGTCGGCCCGAACAGTGGTCTGGTTCGTGGTGTAGTAGCCGATCCTCTTGCCGGTGCCCTTCTGCAGCACGTCACCGGTTGTGATGATCACGTCGCCAACACTGGATCCAGCGGCAGCGTTGTCGATCACGGTGCGAGTCGGGGCACCGAAATCCACCTTGACCTCAGTTGCGGCCTGAGCCACCCCGGATGCGCTACCGGCAAGCAGTGCGAGCGCGCACAATCCCACGAAGAAACGAGCAGTCAGCCGTGACATAGAACCTCCCCAGTAGGCAGTGGCATCAACGACGCAGCGGAACTCGTGCACAGTACCGCTCATTGATACGCAATTCTCGGCGGGAGCACCCAGCAACTGGTCTGGCAGTCTGCTGGCCCCGTGCCTGATGGAAACAGACCGACCTCCGTGAAGGTGAATCTGCTTCGCGATCTGTTCAATGGCTGCGGATTCTGCAGCCTTATGGTGACTGGGTAATCAGCAACGGTGATGCCGCAGTTGTTGAGTGGTTCTCCTTGGGCGCAGGGCACAGCGGTGGGCCAATGCAGAACGCCCCGACCAATGGCACGTGTTCGAGACCAACTGGTCCAGGCAATGCCATCGATCGTGCGTACCAGGGGTGCGCCGTACTGGGGCCCGTAGGCATCACAGTCAATAATGACCTGTGCTGGTCGCACTGTTCGCGCAGGCTGCTTTTCAAGTTCACTGCCCGAACACAGGATTGCTTGTACTGGGGTCGTCACGGTCCACCCGGGGATAGTTAGGGCCGTCGAGGTTGTGGGTTCGCTCTCACCAGATGCACTGCCCGCTATGACCGTGAATCTGTAGCTGGTACTCGGTGCCAGACCCTTGAGGGTGCACCGAGTCTTCGGCGGGTCGACGTATCCGCAGTTGGGCGCACCGGTTGGTCCCTGGCCATTGGTGGGAGTAGCGCTCACCCAGAAGTAGGTGGGTGATGACTGATCAGTGCCCACGGTTCCTGGGCGCCAGCTCACCACCGCCTCACCGGGATTGGTACCAATACTGACTTGAACTCTCGCCGGTGATGCGGGCGCCCACTTGTCGGTCACCAAGACCTGTTCACTTGTGGCGACTGCACTCGGGCCGGCATCACTCATCGCCTGCACCGTGACCTTGACGGTTCCGCCGATTCCGATGATGGTGCAGGTGGTCTGGGTGGCAGGTGTCACGCAGGTAGGGCCTATCTGACCGCCAGCAAGAATTGCGGTCGCAACAAATCCGGTTGCCGGAGCGGTATCGGCAGTGACAGCAGCGGGTGTCCAGCTGACGGTGGCCTGGGATTTGCCAGGGGTGACCACCACCGATGTCGGGGCTGCGGGTGGTGCCAGTGCTGTTGCCGGTGCCGCAGCCGCGATGACGCCTATGGGAAGGAGAGCGCTCAGCCCGACGGCGGCACTTCGACTCAGTTGACGGAGTGAACGAGACATTGCCGGCCTCACATCCCTAGCCTTGAACGATCAGCGGCACAGGTCGGACGCGTTGACACTAACGCAACGCTACCCATTCACACGACCAAAACTGGGGATCCTCAGCGTGTGTAGGTGATGATCACGGTCGGTCGCGGTCGGCCACTACGGATGATGACGGTCCGTCGACTCACAGCTGAGACCGGTGTCTTGCGGGTAATGATCCCGGACCGCACGTAGGTGCCCTTGACACCGAGGCTCTTCAGGTAATTGCGGATCACGGTCGCACGCTCACGCGCGATCTGGCGGCGGAAGGCCATTGACGTCTCACCGTGCGCAACGCCGATCACCGAGATGCGAACCCCCGTCACTCCATTCGGCATCTGCCGGGCGAGTGCCTGCAGGGACTTCTTGCAGGCATTGGTCATTCGTGCGGTGTTCTTGGGGAACGGGCAGGCCTGACGCAGTAGCGGTGGCTCGACGATTTCGGCATCGACGTTTGCGCTACGTGCCTTGCGATCAAGGCTGAGCCCGTTGAGTTGCAGGATGTAGTCACCGATTTTCGTGCCCTTGGGCACTAGGTAGGTGATCTTGGCATCCTTGGCGGCAAGAACCTGCACCTGCCCCAAGTAGATCGTCTGGAGGTCCCCGGCAGTCACCGCCGTGGTCACGGCTCCAGCGGATCTGGTCTGGGTGCGCCGGGTCAGCCAGGCACCCAGGTACGAGCCTGGCGCGTAGCCCGTGGCCGTCACCTCAATCCAACCCAACACCTGACCCACAAGCGCCTCCCTTGCGTTTAACCCAAGGGGTTGCCTGGTTGGTGACGTGGTCGTCACGGTAAGTGAGAAGTCGGGACCGCTGATGTCAAGCCCCCCGCGATCAAGACTGGGGCGAACGCTGGAGTTCAGGTCGGGCACTCCGTTGATCATGACGCGTGACTTGCCGCTTGCCAGCAGAGCACTGATTGCTGCCTCTGGGTTGAACCCTGTGTCCACGATCGGTGTGGTCGTGGGGGTTGTGGTGCCGCCAGAGACGCGTGAACCGGTATCCGGGCCAATCGGGGAGACCGTGTCGGCGGAGGTCGCGTGGGGTCCGGTGCCAACGCTGTTGATCGCGGCCAGTTTGATTGAGTAGGTACGGCCATTGATTAGCCCAGCAATGGTGCAGCTCAGTGGATTGCCCGACGGAGCACAGGCCGAGTTGATGACGGTGTCGCCACCAGCGACGGGTATCGCAATGACTTCATAGGCAGTGATCGGAGCACCGCCGTTGAATGTGGGCGGCTGGAATTCCACTTTCACGGTCTTGTTGCCACCGGTCAAGGTCAGGATCTTTGGCATACCTGGCAGGGTCGGGCTTACCGTGAAGGTGCGTGTGACAGAGGGTGCCGCGGCGTAACCGGAACCACCGGGTTGCGTCGCAACAATCTCGCAAGCCCCAGCGCCAGCGAACTGCACGGTTCCCGTGGCGGACACTGAGCACGCTGACGAGCTGGTGCTGTAGCCAGTGGTGTTCGCGCCGAGTTGATAGGTGATGGGCAGTCCACTCGTCGCAGTCGCGTCAAGCAGTAGGTCTGGTGCCCCGTACTTCACGTCGGCCGGCTGGGGGAAGGTGATGGTCTGGGTCCGGGTTGCGACCGTCAGGGTCTGGGTGACCTGTGTTGCCGCTTCAAAGTTGGCGTTGCCGGGTTGATCGGCGAGGATTTCGCAGGTTCCTGGGGCGAGGAAACTCACGACCCCGGAGCCACTCACTGAACAGATTCCCGCCGAAGCCGCACTGACCGTGATCACTGGAGTCAGGCCCGTTGCCGCCGAGGTGACAGCGCTCGTCGAGGTCACGACGGGTGTGTACGTATCACCAGGTGGGGTCAGTGCCGGGATGGCCGAAGTGAAGGCGAGCGTCTGATTGGCCTTAGCCACGCTGATGGTGATCTCCGACGACGAGGCGGCGTCAAAGTTGGCATCACCGGCCTTGGTGGCGGTGACTTTGCAGATCGATCCGGCTGGACCCGGCGTCAACACCCACACACCGCCAACCTGCGCGACCGTGCAGTTGCTATCCGGGGAGACCGTGTAACTGATCGCACCAGTTCCCGAACCACCAGTGGCACTCAAGGTGATCTGACCACCGAAACCGACCGTGCTGGGACTGGTGAGGGATAACGGTTGTTGGGTGCCCTTGGTGATCGTGAACGATGCAGTCACCGCTGTCGCAGCGCTATAGCGGCCGTTCCCGGCCTGCGCACCCTGCAACTGACACAGGCCCGCACCGACCATGGTGATGGTGCGACCGTTTGTACCAGTCGCCGTACAGATAGCCGGGGTCAGGCTGGTGACGGTGACATCCAGGCCGGAGGTTGCCGTGGGAGCGACCGTGAACGCAGCATCGCCGTACACTGCACCGGCCGGATCGGTAAAGGTGACCGTTTGGTCCTGCTTGGTCAACGTGAAGGTCGCCGACTGCACCGAAGTCAATCCTGGTGCAGTGAATTCCATTCGATAGTCCCCGGCATCTCCGGCGACGCTTGCTGCGGAGTAGGTGCTGGTTCCGGAGGTATCAGTCAGGCTGATGTCACCACTGAGCGTTCCAGAGTTCAGACCTGCTCCGGTCACAAGTGTCGCGGTAATGGTGATGCCCGAGGTGGGAACAGCATTTCCAGCTGCGTCACGAACCTGGATAACCGGTTGGTTGGTCAATGCCGAACCAACACTGCCGCCACTGGGTTGCGTCGTGATGGTCAGGCTTGCAGCAACACCCGGGGTCACCGTGAAGCCCAAGGTGTTGCTCGCCAGCGATGTGGAGCCGACCGTGCTCGTTGCCTGGACGGTCAAGGGTCCGGCGATTGAGCCGACGACGCTTCGACTACCGACACCAGCTACTGCGGCAGCGCTCCCCAGGCCGGTGATCGTGCCGGTGTTCGTCACATATTGATAGGTGACGGTATCGGTGGAGGTGTTGGCCACGTTGTCCCGGCTATCCAACAGCGTCGCGGTGAGGACCGCGGTACTACCCGAGGCCAGGGTCTGCGGAGTACCGGCAGTGAGGCCGGTTGCCGTCAGCACGATGGAGGCAGGCAGACCAGCCGAGACGGTAAGGAAGATTGTTGGACTAGAAACCGGTTGACCGCTGATGGTCGCAGTGGCCTCGATGCCGACTGAGCCGACCTTGTCACCCGTCACGACCTTGGTGGCCACGCCTGCGGTGGGATCAATACGGCAGGCAGCACCACTGGTACAGGTCACGGTGATGTCAGTCACCAGGCCTGCGCCCATGGTTTGCACGAGGGAAATCTGGAAAGAACTACCGGTTGCCGAGGTCACGGGGTTACCGACGGTGTCCTGAATGGTTGCAGTGAGCGTCGACGTCTGCCCGGACTCAATCATCGTCGGGGCGGGGGTCAGTTGGATCTTGGCTGCCGCACCGTGCACGACGGTCACTGTTGCGCTCCCCGCGGGGCCAACCGGTCCACCGGTCGGCGTGAACGTCGCCTGCGCTGTGACCGTTCCAGCAAGTCGGCCGGTGATGGGCAGTGTGGCAATGCCGTCGACGAGCACCACTGACTCGGCGCTACCACCCGATGCAGGTAGTCCGGCGGTAGTCCCGGATCCCGCTCCACTATTGGACTGGATGAAACCCACCGTGCCTGCAGCCGTAGTGACCGTGTTACCGAAGGCGTCGAGCACCGTGGCACGGAGCAAGCGCAACTCGCCAGAGACCAGGTTGCTGGTATCGGTTGTTCCGTTGGTGTCGACCGGTGTCAGGGTCAGTGCGGCAACGGGACCTGCGGTGATAGCGAACTGTGGACTTGTGTCGGTGGTGCGGGCACTGCCACCCACGGTCGCCGATGCCGTGAGCACCTTGTTCGTCCCCACTTTGTCGATGCTCAAGCCGGTGAAGGTGGCAACACCAGCGACCGCAGGTTGAGCCGCGGTTCCGGAGAGCGTGCCGGTTCCGGTCGTCAACGTCATGCTTATGGTCTTGGTTGCGTCAACACCGGAGGTCACGGTGTTACCGAGGCGGTCCAGGATGGCGACCCTTGGTTGTTGCGCGAAGGCAGTACCTGCCTGGGTGGAAAGCGATGGCTGCGTGATGAATGCGATGCCCGCAGCCGGACCGGCTCCGGTTGGTGCGATGTCGGCGGTGACGCTGGTGAGGTTCGGTGAGCTGAAGGTCAGCGTGTAGGTCACGTCAGTGAGGCCGGCGAAGATCACATCGCTAAAGCTTGCAACCCCATTGACGGCATTGACGGTTAGGCAGGCAGTACCCCCACCGCTGCAGAGGAGTTCACCACCTGAGGTGGCAATGGTCACCGGCGCACTGGAGTCACCGGAAAGCAGGTTGGCCGCGGTACGCACGGCGATCACCGGTTGCGGATTCAACAGCGACTCTGATGCAGCAGCCACCGGCGCAGTCGTCACGGAAAGTTTGGTGGGTGGTGCTGCCCGCTGGAACGTCACGGTATATGTCGTCGTCGTAACCTCATCCGCCGCGGTCACCACGATGGTCACCACCGTGTCACCACCGGCAGTCAACGGAATCGCACTGGTCGTCGCACCGGAGGCCAGTGCCGAACCGTCGACCGCAATGGTGGCCCCCGCAGCACTCAGGGTTGGAGTGAGTGTGCCGGTTGCCGATAGGTAGGGCACGGTGATCGTGTAGGCGAGTGTGCCGCTGGCAAAACTCGGTGAGAGCGTGGCCGCACTTCCACCGGCTGCGGCCGTCAGACTCGCCAGCGACGAGTCGCCGCTGGGCACGGTGTAGGCCGGCGTTGTTGCGGCATATGGACCAAGACCCACTTGGTTCTCGGCGCGGACCTTGAAGTCGTACACCGCGCCGTTGGTGAGATTCGATGCGGTACAGAAGCGATCCGTTGCATTGGCGAACACGCAGGTCGCGGCGGCAGCTCCCGGTGTTGCCGAGGTGACGGTCACCACGTACGGCGTAGCGAGCAATGGGGTGCCGCCATCGGAAACGGGCTCGGTCCAGCTGAACACTGCGGTTCTACCGTTGCTGCCCTTCGTAACGTCCGGATCCCGTGGTGCCGTCGGCAGCGCGAAGGGCGCCTGCTGCGTGACGACGGGAACGCTTCGCTTGGTGACGCCACTGGCGATGGTGACCACCACAACTTCGAAGTTGTAATCAACCCCGGCAGTCAGTCCGCTCACCGTGGTTGTCGTGTCCGAAAGGCTTGTGCGTGGATAGGGACTGCAGGCCGGAGCGGTACATGCGGTTCTGGTACCCGAGGGCGCTTCCCAGTAGGCGATCTCGTACTCCACGAATGTGCCGCCACCCAGACTCGCTGGCTGCGTCCAGTTCAAGGTCACGGATCCGACGCCGCGGCTACCGCTGAGGTTGGTGACTGCATCAGGGTTGGTGGCCGGGCGGATCTCTGGCGAGGCCGAGGAGGCGGGACCTAATCCGGCGGAGTTTGCCGCTGCAACCGTCAGTGTGTAGTCCGTGCCGTTCACCAGCCCAGTGATCTGGCAGGTGAGCGGACTACCCGACGCTGGGCAGTCGGATTTGGTGACGACTGGATCCGTTGAAGGTGCCTTGGGTGTCGCCACGACCGTGTACGAGGTGATGCTCGCGCCACCGGTGAATGCTGGTGCGGTGTACGTAATCGTGATGGCCGTGTTCTCGCCATCCACGGATGCCACCCCTGGCTGACCCGGCACGACAGCGAGCACGTTGACCGTGCGCTCTGGTGACGAGGCTGCTGGGTACCGGACTGTTGCGGTCGTGGTCGCTGTCACCTTGCAGGCACCGACGAGCAGTGGGGTGAGTGTGCCGGTGGCCGAGACATCGCAGATGGTGGGCGTGCTCGTTGTGTAAGTGACGGTTAAGCCCGATGGGGTAGTAGTCGAGGCCAGTTGGATCGGTGCCGCACCGAAATTGATCGACGCAACTGGCGTGAACGTGACCACGGCAGTGCCTTGGGTGATGGTGAAGTTCGAGGAGGCAACAGATGTCAGGCCACTGGAGGTGAAGGTGAACTTGTAGGTACCTGGATCACCGAACACTCGCAGTGAACTGAAGGTGGCCAGGCCGTTGGCATCGGTGGTTGCCGTTGCGCCCGTCAACGATCCAGTACCCAGACCCACACCACTGGCCAGTTGCACCGCGACCGCCACTCCAGCCTGTGACACCGCGTTACCGCCAGAATCAACAAGACGCACCGAGACGGCCGGGCTCATGATCGCCTCGGTCGCAGTCGTCGTGGCATCCTGCACCAGGGCTAACGCGGCGGCCTGGCCGGTAGTCACCGTCACGCTCAGCGCCGCGGTGGTGAGCGCACCTGAACTAAAGGTGAAGCCATAGCTGCTGCCATTGATGCCGTTCAAACCAAGGCCCGGGAAGGTGGCAACGCCATTGACGGCCGTCGCG
Source organism: uncultured Bifidobacteriaceae bacterium (assembly GCA_964551975.1). Taxonomy (GTDB): domain Bacteria; phylum Actinomycetota; class Actinomycetes; order S36-B12; family S36-B12; genus REEB426. Next base: position 28,775 of record CAZKFI010000019.1, read on the forward strand.
GTGAGTGTTCCAAGCGTGGATTCACGCACCGGGTTGGGCACCGCGGGAGTGGTGAGGGCGGCCGTGATGATCGAACTGCTGTCGCCTGTCACCACATTGCCCATTGCGTCCTGGATCTCAATGCGCGGTGCTGTTGCGAACGCCGCTCCAGAGGCACTGGTAATGGGTGAGGTGGTGGTGCGCACCAGCTTGACGGCCGGCCCCGGACCGGTGACCTGAATCTGCTGCGAGGTGACCGTCAGCACCGGTGCTGGCGTGGTGAACGTCAGGGTGTACGGGGTGTTCACCAGCCCGGCGAAGGTGAGGTTGGTGAAGGTGGCAACACCATTCACGGCGGTGACGGTCGTCGTGCCGGTGAGGTTGCCGCCGGATGCGGTAACGGTTACTGCGGTGGTTGCGCCGCTACCTGCCGTGACGACATTGCCGTAACCGTCGAGGAGTTCGATCACCGGTTGCGTCGCAAGCGCAGAACCCGAGGCAGCAGCAACCGGTTGCGTAGCGATCCGGATCCCGGTTGCCGGACCTGGATTGACGGTGAACAGTGCCGATGCCGGTGCACTGTTCACGCCACCACCCAGGGCCGCGATGCTGCGGCTGCTGCCAGCGACGGTGGGGGTGATGGAGATGGAGTCGCGCAGGCCGCCAGTGGTGATCGATGTGGTTAACGTCCCGGCGAATGCGTTTGAGGTGAGGACCACCGAACCGGTCCAGTCGGTCTTCACGTTGCCCTGCGCATCAAGGGCGGTCAGCCGCACCTGGAATGCACTGCCGACGTCAACCGGCGAGGCCAGCGGCGTCGTGCCACCGGATTGGGTTATGGCAAACGAGGCAAGTGCACCGGGTAGCACAGTAAATCCACTGGCCCCAGTCAATGGCGTCGCGAAGGACGGGGAGCCACCGGAGCCGACCGCGGTGACCGTGATCGCCCGACCGGTGCCCGCGATCGTCGGGGTCATCGGCACCGCATCGACAAGGCCGCCGCTGGTGATGGTTGCGGTGATCGTTCCCGCATAGGCGGTGGAGGAGAGCGTGAGCGTGCCGGTCCACCCGGTGCTGACGTTGCCGTACTGATCCAGCATCGAGACCCGCAGTTGGGTGCCCGTCCCTGAGGTCATGTCGCGTGTGGACAGTGCCGAGGTGCCACCCGTGTAGGTCACCGTCACCTGGGTGGCCGCCCCGGCAGTGCCGGTCGCACTGATGGTGGCCTTGATGGCGGTGTTCGACACGAGGGTCGCCAAGACGGTGTTGCTCCCAGCGGTCGTACCCAGGGTCCAGTCCGGGACCACGGCGGTGCCGTCACTGCCCGTGGTCACCGTGACCGGTGCGCCTGCCAGGCTGCCTCCCCCGGAACTGACCGCCAACGTCACCTGTTCATTAGCGCGGCCGTTGCCGTTGGCATCCACCACTTTCACGCGCAGGGTGCCCGAGCTATTCACCACCGTGCCAACGGTTGCTGACAAACCAGTGCCGTTGATGATCGTGATTCCGCCGGCAGGTCCGGGGACGAAGGTCACCGAAGCCGTCGAAGTGATTGCATTGCCGTCCAACGTTGCCGAGACCAATGCGGTACCGGCAACCACTCCGGAGGTCAATGTCGAGGTGTAGGTGCCGTTGCCGACGTTCACGACCGTGCTCAGCGTGCCCAAAGTTGTGGTGAGCGCGACAGTGTTCGGACCGCTCGTCAACGCGTTGTTGTACTGGTCGTACAGGCGCACCGTGATGGCGCTGGTGCTCGTGCCGTTCGCGGTGATCGAAGCGGTCGCAGCGGTAACCGTGGAGGTTGCTGTGGAGGCGGGGCCCGGGGTAATGGCAAACGCATTGGAGGTTGCTGTCAGTGAACCCGCAGCGACCGTCGCAGTGCCCTGCAATGTCTTGCCCGTCCCGGCCAGGGTCATGTTCAGCCCCGACCAGTTCACCGCGCCACCACTGGCCGTGGCTGAAGTGGTGCCCAGCAGGGTGCCGGTGCCGCCAAGGCGCGCGATGGACATCGCTGCTGTCGCATCGGCGCCTGTGGTCACGTTGTTTCCGTACTGATCACGCAGCTGCAGCACCGGCTGCTGAGCGAATGCAACGCCGGCAACACTTGACGTCGAGGGCTGCGTGGTGAACACCAGCTGTGACGCCGCGGCATTCGTCACGGTGGTTGTCGCGGTCACGGTGCGAGCCGTCGGTAACGAATTCGACGTGAAGGTCAGGGTGTAGTTCGTTCCCGCGATATTGCCCAGGGTGAGGTTGGTGAAGGTGACGACGCCGTTGACGGCGGTACGGGTAAGTGTTCCGCCGAGCGTGCCGCCATTGTTCACGCTCACGGTCACCTGGGTGAAGTTGTCGTCCGAGACAAGATTGCCCGCTGAGTCGCGCATTTCCACGACCGGCTGTGTTGCAAGCAGGGCTCCGGCAACACCACCAACGGGCGAAGTCCTCAACGCAATTGAGTAGACGGCCGGATAGGAGACGATGACCACGCCGCTTCCACCGTAGGCACCGAAGGACATGTTGCCGCCGCCACCGCCGCCACCGGTCCAGTTAGTGCCAGCAACGCCGCCCGCGCCATAACTGGTTCCGCCGGCACCGCCGCCACCATCACCGCCCCCGGAACTCGTGCCGGCACCGCCACCGCCACCGCCGTAGAAGGTGGAGGTTCCGGTGATGGACGATGACTTGCCGTCACCGCCCTGACCCACACCGTCGGTGCCACCGGCCTCACCACTGCCGCCACCGCCACCACCCTGGCCATTCACGCCTGGGGTTTGACCGGCGAAGCCCTGACCGGTTGTCCCGGCGCCACCTGCCTGCAGGTTCGCACCACCACCGCCGCCGGATGATCCAGCCGCACCGGCGCGACCACCGGTTGCACCACCGCCACCGCCCAGGGCCGTGAGGCCGTCAAAGGTTGAGGGCCAACCCGAACCACCGGAGTTGCCATAACCGGCCCAATAGCCACCGACACCGGCGACGACCGGTATCGCCGCGCCTGGGGTGAGCGTTCGCGTGCCGGTGAGTACACCGCCACCGCCGCCGCCACCGCCATTGAGCCCGGCCAAGTTCGCGCCGTTGCCGGCACCACCGGATCCACCGCCACCGACGATCAGGTAGTCGACCGAAGTGATGGCAGGTGGCACCGTCCAGGAGCAACTTCCTGTCTTGAAGGTGATCAGGCGGTTGTGACCGGCCATCGTGCTGGCCGGGGTGCAGGTGGCCGTGAAGTATCGGATGACCAGCACACCTGACCCGCCCTTGGCGCCGTTGCTCGCGTAGCCGCCGCCACCGCCACCGCCAGTGCCGTCCGTACCGGCGGTTGCGGCACCGCCCAGGGTTCTGGCCGAGTTACCACCACCGCCAGCGCCACCGGCGCTCGTGCCCGACCCCCAGAAGCCGGATCCGCCGCCGCCGAATACACCTCCGAAGTCGATGGCGTTGATGCCACGGCCGCCATTGGCGTAGTTCGTCCAGCCACCGATCTCGGCGGCACCGCCACCACCACCGCCGTACACGGTCGTCGCAGTACCCGCGGCTTGACCGGCGTAACCCTGCCCGGAGGTACCGGCCCCGGCGGCACTGTTCGCACCACCGCCACCACCACCCGAGCCGCCGGTGCCACCAGCCGCGCCGGTGTTGCCACCCCAACCTCCACCGGTTGCACTGACACCGCCGAACGAGGAGCTACCGCCTCGGGTGCCGATGGTTCCGCCGGTAGTTCCGCCAGTGCCGCCGGCTCCGATGACCACCGGCATCACCGCACCCGGAGTCAGGGTCATTCGCCCCATGAGCAGGCCGCCAGCACCGCCACCACCGCCGATACCGGAGGCACCGGTGCCCGCACCTCCGCCACCACCACCGGCGACAACGAGGTATTCCACCGTGGTGAGACCCGACGGCACGGTCCAATCACAGGTACCCGCCGTCGTGAAAGTGAGCAGAGTGAATGACCCGGAGGTGCTGGTTGTGGGAGTGCAGGCAGCCTGGGCTTGCAGTAATGCGGGAGAGTCAAGGCTCGTGGTGAGGGTATGCGTGCTGACGATGCCGTTTCCACACAGCGTTGCATCCGTCGAGGCCTGCCCGGCGGAGCTGTCACAGTTATCGCCGAGGGCGAATGGCCGGGCAGTGTCGAGCAGAGCCTGGCGGGCGTGCCCGACGGAGGTGCCGGCGGAAAGGTGCGCAGCCAAGACGGCTGAGACATGCGCGGAGGCAACCGAGGTGCCTTCCACGCTGGCGTATCCAGCGTCATCAGCAGACCGTTCACCGGTATTGGAAGGTGCACGCACCCCGCCATCGGCATCCATGCTGCCGCCGGGAGCAGCAAGGTCGATGCGCGCACCGAAGTTCGAGTACGGGGCCCGCAGTCCGTTCGCGCTTGTTGCTGCGACCGTCAACACACCTGTGCAATTACCCGGGGTGAACTCGCGCGCATCGGCGTTGGCATTACCTGCGGCGGCCACGATGAGCACCCCGCGGGCAATGGCACCGTCGATGGCCTGCTGCAAAGTGACCGGGCAAACAGAACGCGTGGCCATGCTGAGGTTGATCACACTGGCCGGATTGGCGTTGATAGGGACTCCGGGTACAGGTTGCCCAGATGCCCAGGTGATGGCCGCGGCAAGATCGGTGGTCAGACCGCCACGCCATCCGAGTGCTCGAATCGGCTGAATCCTGGCACCGGGTGCGAGCTCGGCGATGACCCCGGCGATGCGCGTGCCATGCCAACTCGAGGGCCGCAGCGAATCCACCTCGGACCAGTCACCCGGATCCGATGGATCGTCATCCCAGCCGGGGGTGGCGTCAGAGTCAAAGGAACTCATGCCTTGACCTGCGATGCGGACCGCCGCGAGCTCCGGCAGGTCGGAGACGAAGTCGTATCCGGGCACCATGCGGTCTCGTAAGTCCGGGTGCGGGGTGCTGCCGGAGTCGATGACGGCCACCACCGGCCGCTGAAGTAGCGGCCCATCGGGAACGCCGCCGACACCGAACTGCCCCTCGATGTTCCACAGCGTGGCCTCGTCGGGAGTTGCCGACGGTGACACGTTCGGGTCTGGTACGCCCGCCAGATTCGCCGGGCTCCCAGCGGCTGCAGCCTGCAGCAGGGCGTTGGGTTCGGCCCACCACACCGCCGGAAGTTCCGCCAGGGTGCTGGCCACCGTCTGCGCCTCGGTCAAGGACACCGTCTGATTCAGCAGCACCAGATGTCGACCCGCGCCGAGCCGCTGCGTGCGCAGGATTGGATCACCGGTCACCAGCTCCGGTGGAAAACCATCGTCAACAGCGAACTGCACGACGAGTGAGTTCACGCCCTGCGCCACCTGCTGGTTGAGTGCACCGGCCGTCAATTGCTGTGCCGTCCCGGCGAGTCGCGCGACCAATGCCGGGGTTGCGTCGGCAACCAGCCCTACGATCAAGAGAACAACAAGACACAGGGCCGTCTTCGTCAGCCACGATTGAGGAACAGCAGGTAGGGCTCGCAGATCCTGGGACGGATACGCGAGCACACCACCGCTGGCGGGCATGCGAATAACGGCTCCTCGGTGACCACGGCGCTCCGGACCGTTCCGGAGCGGTCATGGAATCACCGAAATCCCTCCTGTAACAGTCCTCTCTTCGAGGTGACACGATGTTGTCCTCTCTACGTAGGACAACACTCGTCCTGCGCATTCGTCACCAGGTGACCACCTGACTGCGCCAGCACCCGCAACCAAACATCCGGAAGATTCATCTGCAGGAACTGCGTGCTGCGTATCTTGACGCCATGAGTATCGGCCCCAGGAGGATTCGACGGCCTCTCGCCGCGTTTCCCACGATCCTTAGGACCCCCACAATCTTCAAGACCCCCACGATCCTTACGATCCCGATGATCCTCAGTGCCCTGCTCGTCACTGCCTGCGGTGGTGCGGAAACACCCACCGGGCAGGAGACGCCCACCGCCGAGATTGTGGTGGAAGAGATCGGGGTGCAGATCGGCTCGGTGATTCCCCGCGGGGAGACCGGCGCCAGTGCGAGTTCGCTAGTAACCCAGAAGAAGGGCGGCGTGGTGCGCCTTGATCTCGGCGATGGGATCGAGGCGACCCTCACCGTGCCCGCGGAGGCTGTGGCCGAAGACACCATCGTGAGCCTGCGCGCGTTCCGATCGGGTCTGCACCGGGGACTACTTATAGAGCCTGATGGTCTGTGGTTGACCCGGCCCGCGGGACTCACGATCACCGGTGACCCGTCACCGCTGGTGCGGATTGGTGCTCAGAGCGACGGCGATCTCTATGCACCCGCTTCGACCGATGGGGCCGGCACAGTGTGGTTGGTTCGGCTTCGCCCGGTGCTGCTTGCGGATGACGACGTCACGCCAACGATCCTGACCGGTGACTGGGCCGGGCCCCTGCCGCCATCAGGAGGCAGTGCTCTGCCTGCAGTCGACCCTGCTGATGGCAAGGCTGCGCAGGAAGAGGCCGACGAGGCCCGGTCCCCCGACCAGGACGTGGCGGACACCGAAGGCGCCCAGGATCTAGCCGCCCAATGGGCAGTAGCACTGGCAATTCGCTGCTCCGATCCCAATGACCCAGCCCGGGAACGCGTGGTAGCCACGCGCACCACCGCAGGAGCCAAGGCACCGACTGCACTCCCTGAGTGCATCACCCGCGCCATCACCGTCTTGGGTATGTACGAAATGGAAACCAAGGGCGAGGGGAGCAAGATCCTCAATTCAGCCGAAACCGTTGCCGGTGAGACCGAGATCAGCAACGAATTCGAGGAATACCGATTCCCACTCGAAGGCCAGGCCAAGGGCGTTGACCGAGCCACGAGTTACTTTTTGACCACAATGGTCTACGGCATGGATCAGATGATCGGTGGGCTGGCGAATGCTCCAGAGCCGACGGGTGACCGTTGCTCAGTAACACCCCTGGAGAACGGGCAGATGACCGCCAAACTTGAGGTCACCGAGGACGACCAAATCAAGGTCACCCTGCAACCTCAGGGTGGCACCTACACGGTCTCCTGCGGGGGTAAACCCATTGTTAACGAGACCGGTGTCTGGAATGTAGTCCGCCTGCTGAAGGGTATGGGTGACGACGAGCCATTCGTTTTCACCTTCACCAAGAAGCAGCGATCCTCAAACGTCTACAGCAACTTCCAAACCCTGCAGGAAATGGGTGGCAAACTTCTCGCCGATGGGCGCTTTCGAATCGGGGATCGTGAGCTGCGCATTCATTCCCTCATGGTGGTCAACATCTATGAGTCACTGAAGGAACTGCAGGAGGAGCGGCGCAAAGCGACCGAGTCAGCGTCTCCGAAGTCTTCGAAGTGAGCGCTACTCAGCGACCACGGTCACCCGGCGGATCTCCGGATC
>CAZKFI010000020.1:0-216 GCA_964551975.1 uncultured Bifidobacteriaceae bacterium
CCAGGCCGTAGATCGTGTCGTTGGCGATCCCGATGGCCTCGTCTTCGTCCCGGAAAGTCTCCACCGTGAGTACCGGGCCGAATGATTCATCCTGCACACAGGTCATGGAGCTGCGGCAGTCATCCAGGATCGTCGGCAGGAAGTACCAGCCCTGGGCAAGTTCGGGGTCGACGGGTGCCTGCCCGCCGCAGCGCAGTGTTGCCCCTTCCGCAAGTG
>CAZKFI010000020.1:226-11219 GCA_964551975.1 uncultured Bifidobacteriaceae bacterium
GTGCTGCCTGCACGTAACGTGCGACCTTGAGTCGATGCTGCTCAGAGATCAGCGGACCCGCGTGCGCACGTGGATCGTTCGGACCACCAAGTCGGATGCGCTTGGTCCGTTCGACGAGCTCGTCGACGAACCGATCGTGGATCGATTGCTCGACGATGAGTCGGGCGCCTGCGGAGCAGACCTGGCCGGAGTGCAAGAAGACGGCCGTGAGTGCGTTGTCGATTGCGGCGTCCCAGTCAGCGTCGGCAAAGACGACATTGGGATTCTTGCCGCCCAGTTCCAGTGCCACCTTCTTGACCGTGGCCGCCGCGGCCGCCATCACCCGGCGGCCGGTCACCAGACCACCTGTGAACGAGACCAGATCCACGGACGGATGCGCGGCCAAGGGTTCACCGGCACTAGCACCTGCACCGGTGATCAAGTTGGCTACGCCATCGGGTAAACCAGCCTCCTGTAGCGCCCGCATGAGCAGGATCGCGGTACTTGGCGTGAGTTCGCTCGGCTTCAAGACGAAGCAGTTACCGGCAGCAAGTGCCGGAGCCACCTTCCACGAAGCCTGCAAGAGCGGGTAGTTCCACGGGGTGATGAGCCCGCACACCCCCACGGGTTCGTAGTCGATACGTGCAATGGCATTTGGATTCCCGGTGTCGACCACGCGTCCAGCCAGGGATCCGGCAATGCCTGCGAAATAGCGAATGCACCGGATCACATCACCGAGATCCGCCTCAGCCTCCACCAGGCGCTTGCCGGTATCACCTGACTCGGCAGCGGCGAAGGTCATGAGATCACGTTGCAGGATGTCAGCCAAACGAGTGAGCAGCTGCGCCCGCTCCGTCACCGGAGTTTCCGGCCATGTGCCGGCGTCGAATGCTCGACGAGCCGCCTCGATTGCCCGCACGGTGTCGGTGGCATCGGCTTCATCAACAATTGCGACCAACGCTTGATTGGCCGGGCAGTGAATTTCGCGCGTGGCCCCCGCGGCGGCGTGCTGCCAGACCCCGTCGATGAAAAGCGTGGGCTGGCTACTCACCCGCGTTCCCAGCACCTGTAGGGCCATCCTTATCACGCCTATCACGCCTATAAAAGGGTGCCGGATCAGCAGGCAGCGGGGTGTTCCCAGCGATGATGTCCGCGGCCTTCTCGGCCATCATCATGACCGGCGCGTAGATATTCGCGTTGGTCACATACGGCATCGCCGACGCGTCGACCACCCTGAGGCCTTCCACGCCCCGCACCTTCATCGTCAGCGGATCCACCACGGACATCTCGTCTACACCCATGCGATTGGTGCAACTGGGGTGATACGCGGTCTCACCATCACGACGGACCCAGTCCAATACCTGCTCGGCTGTGCTGACTTCCGGCCCAGGTGAAATCTCCCCGGCACTGAACTCCGCGAACGCCGGTTGGGAAAGGATGGCGCGAGCCACTGCGATCGCTTCGACCCACTCACGCCGATCCTGGTCCGTCGACAGGTAGTTCATCCTGATCGCTGGAGCCTTCGTCGGATCGGCACTGGTGATGAGCACACTCCCCCTGGCGTCGGAGTACATCGGGCCGATATGGACCTGGTAGCCATGGCCACCTGCCGGCGCCGTTCCGTCGTATCGCACGGCAATCGGCAGGAAGTGGAACATCAGATTGGGATAGTCCACGTCATCGTTGGATCGCGCGAATCCGCCGCCCTCGAAGTGATTAGACGCACCCGGACCAGATCTCAGGAAGAGCCACTGCGCACCGATGATCGGCCTGCGCCACAACTGCAGATTGGGATTCAACGACACCGGCTGCTTGCAGGCATGCTGAACGTAGACCTCGAGGTGGTCCTGCAGGTTCCGCCCAACGCCAGGCAAGTGGTGGACAGGCTCCACTCCGACCGAGCGAAGATGCTCACTGTCCCCGATGCCGGAAAGCTGCAGTAACTGCGGTGAGTTGAAGGCGCCGGCGCACAGGATGACTTCACCAGCACTAATCCGCTGACGTCCTCCACCCTTGGTGACAACCTCAACACCCCGAGCCCGCCCATCTTCCATGAGAATGCGCGCCACGCGCGTGTTCGTGCGCACACGGAGATTGCGTCGATGCCTCACCGGGTGCAGGTAGGCACGAGCGGCAGACAGCCGTCGCCCATGGCGAAGATTTCGATCGAAAGCTGCGAACCCCTCCTGGCGATACCCGTTCACGTCAGAGGTCAACTGATAGCCCGCCTGCTGCACGGCTTCGAAAAATGCACCGAACAGCGGGTTGCGCACCGGTCCGCGCTCCACCACCAGCGGTCCATCACCGCCTCGCCACTCATCGGCACCGGCTAGGCAGGTCTCCATGCGTTTGAAGTACGGCAGGCAGTTGGCATAACTCCAACTCTGCATTCCGGGATCAGCAGCCCAGCGCTCGTAGTCCATTGGATTGCCGCGCTGGAAGATCATCCCGTTGATGCTGCTGGACCCACCCAACACCTTGCCGCGGCCCTGGGTGATCCGACGATCGTTCATGAACGGCTCGGGTTCGGTGGTGTACATCCAGTCGTAGCGCGGGTTGCCAATCGGAAAAGTCAGTGCCGCCGGCATGTGGATGAACGGGTCAAGTGCCCAGTCGCGCCGGCCACCTTCGAGCACCAAGACCTGCCGCGAACTATCGGCGCTCAAGCGATTTGCCAGGCAACTCCCGGCCGATCCGCCACCCACGATGATGGTGTCGTAGGTGCCCTCCCTGGTGGCCATTACCGAACGGTACTAATCGCCAAGCTCAGCGCGGCGGCGCGTGACGTACTCCGCCAGCTCCGCCTTGATCGCCTCATCCATGGCAGGTGGCTCGTACTCCTCAAGTTTCTTCGTAGCAATCTCGCCAGCGCGCGTAGCGGTGTCGCGGGCACCCAGGCGGGTCCAGCGCTCGAAGTTGTCCGAGCTGGACAGGAACGGTCGGTAGAAGCAGTCCCGGAAACGCTCCATGGTGTGCGCGGCGCCGAGGAAGTGCCCGCCGTGTCCCACCTCTTCATGTGCCTCGAACGCCAGCGACTCCTCGCTGATCTCCAGCGGCGTGAACTCCTTTTGGAGCATTTCCAGCACCTGAACATCGATAACGAATTTCTCATAGCTAGAGACCAGCCCGCCTTCGAGCCAGCCTGCAGTGTGCATGACAAAGTTCGTCCCAGCCAGGAATGTCGGAAGCATGGTCATCAGCGACTCATAGGCAGCCTGCGCGTCAGGCGTCTGCGATGAATTCAGTCCACCACCGGTGCGGAAGGGAAGCCCGAAGTGCCGAGCAATCTGACCGGTGCACAGCAGTCCCACCGCCGACTCCGGCGTGCCGAACTGTGGTGAACCCGATTGCATGTCGATGTTGGACAGGAAGGACCCAAAGACCACGGGGGCACCCGGTCGAATCAACTGACTTAGTGCGATGCCGGAGAGCGATTCGGCGATCTGCTGGGCCAGGGTCGCCGGCACCGAGACCGGGGACATCGCGCCCATCAACAGAAACGGCGTCATGATGACCGGCTGATTCGCCTTGGTGTACTCAAACTGCGCATCCAACATGCGGTCGTCCCAGCGCAACGGTGAATTGCAGTTCACCAACGAGATGCAGACCGGAGTCTGTTCCATAGTCTCGCGGCTTCCGAACACGATCTCCGCCATATTTAAGGTATCGATCGCATTACGGGCGCTCACGACATTGCCCATAAAGATCTTGTCCGTCAACGTGAGCGCGTTATAGACCATGTCAAGGTGCCGAGAGTCCAGCGGCGCATCGTTAGGTTCTACGACTACTCCACCAACGGAGTCCATGGCGGAAAAGCTCTGCGAGAGCTTTGCGAAGTTCTGGAAGTCGCTTAGGGCACCATCTCGCCGAACATCACCCTGTCGAACGAACGGCGCACCGTAAACCGCCGAGAACACCATGTGATCGCCGCCGATGTGCACGTCATGCGCATGGTTTCGCGCCTGCATATCGAACTCACGGGGAGCCTTGGCAATCTGCTCCAACACGAACTCCGGGTCCAGGAAGACCTTGTTCTCCTCGATCTTCTGTCCCGCGGCACGGAAGAGGTCAAGGGCCTCCTGCTTCATGAACTCGATGCCGAGCTCGGTGAGGATCCTTTTCCAGCCACGATCCAAGGTCGCGATGGCGTCCTCGGAGAGGATCTCGTACCGGGGCATTCGATTGACGAACATGGCTGCACCTCTCGCCGGGGCACCGCGCCATTGCCAGGCGCGGCCACTTGGGGCGATTCTAGGGATTTGTGGAACAGCAGTTCCATCAAATGGAACAATGCCGCCATGGCAGCGCCCGCCGGCACCCAAGCCGTGGACCGTGCTGGGGCCCTGCTCGTCGACATCCTCAAGGCGCCGGGCTCCCTCAGCTTCGCCCAGCTGCAGTCCAGCAGCGGCCTCGCCAAGAGCACGCTTTCCCGCCTGCTGTCCAGCCTTCAGCGCCAAGGCCTGGTCAACCGGACGGCGGATGGGGCCCTGGAACCGGGGCATGTGCTCAGCCAGTACGCCATGTCCGCTCGACCCGTGGCCAGCCTCATCCGCCTGGCCCGCCCGCATCTGCTCCGACTCAGTGAGGCATGCGGCGAAACCATCAACCTCGCCGTCATCGTGGGCAATGAGGTCGAACAGGTAGACCAGGTGGACTGCCGCTTCCTTATGGGTGTGACGGGCAGTACCGACTGGGTGGGCCAGCGGGTACCTCTGCACTGCTCGGCGGTCGGCAAGGTGTTTCTTGCCAGCGGCACACCGCTGCCCGCCGGGGACTTGGAGCGTCGAACGGCGAAATCCATAGCAAGCCGCGACGAACTCCTCGCGGACCTCAATCGCGCCCGCGAGCTCGGCTGGGCACTTGCGGAATCGGAGTTGGAGGAGGGACTCGTCGCCGTTGCGGCGCCTGTCCGCGCACAGGACGGCAGCGTGGTAGCCGCACTTGCCATCTCCGGTCCGGCTACACGGATTGCCAGCGACCGCGCCCAGGAACTCGGCAGGTTGGTCGCACAACAGGCCGTCGAGTTGTCTGCCGAACTCGGGCACTCTTCGTTGAACTCCGCAGAATCTCAACGGCCCGCGAGCGAACACAGGGCCACCACTAACGACAGAAGGGTTGGAGCCGCATGACCCCGGACGACATTCTTAAGGCGCTTTACGACGAAACCATGGTTGGCAACGCTCCGGCCGTCCTGCAGTTGACGACGCAGGGACTGGAACAAGGACTGAGTCCCGATGCGATCCTCTTCGAGGCGCTCATTCCCTCGCTGGAAGAGGTCGGTGCACGCTTTGAGCGCGGCGACTTCTTCGTTCCGGAGATGCTCATCGCGGGCAAAGCCATGTCCGGGGCACTCGACGTATTGCGACCATTGCTCGCGCAGACCGGGGTAGAAACCGTCGGCACATTCCTTATGGGGACGGTGAAGGGCGATGTGCATGACATTGGCAAGAACCTGGTCAACATCATGCTGGAAGGTGCCGGATTCCAGGTGATCGATATCGGTGTGCAGTGCCCACCTGAGAAATTCATTGCCGCCATCGAGGAGCACAAGCCCGACATCGTGGGTATGTCGGCATTCCTGACGACCACCATGCCGATGTTCAAGGCGAATATCAATGCCTTGGAGAAGGCTGGGTTGCGTGACCAGGTCATCGTCATGGTCGGCGGAGCGCCGGTAACGCAGGAATACGCGGATGCCTGCGGCGCTGACGGGTACGCCGCTGACGCAGCAACCGCAGTGCGTCGAGCGAAGGAACTGCTCGCTGTGCGTCGCGGCAACTAGAACCGGAGTTCACGCACATGGGCGTCACCGACGTGGTCATCGCCTCAATGGAGCATGTCGTGAAAGGGCCCATCTGGGACTGCCGCATGTGCGGCCAATGCGTTCTGCACTCCACCGGGATGACCTGTCCGATGACCTGTCCCAAGACGCTACGAAACGGACCTTGCGGCGGCGTTCGCGCCAACGGCCACTGCGAAGTCGTTCCCGAGATGCGCTGCGTGTGGGTCAAAGCCGAGGAGCGAAGTCGCACTCTGCCACTGCTGCCCGGTTCCTGGCGCGAGGAGATCCACCACCTGCGCCCTCCGGTTGACAACAGCCTGCAGGGAACCTCCTCCTGGATCAATTTGCTCACTGGACGCGACCGACAGGTGCCGCCCGGCTGGTCGACATGAGCACGTTTCGGGAGCTCTGCCTGGAACGAACTCGGCCCATCGTGACCGCAGAATTCCCCAGCATCGACGGCGGTGACCTGCAGACCGTGCAGCAGTTGGCCGACGGCATCGCGCCCTGGGTTGATGCCATGAACGTCACTGACAATCCAGCTGCCCATGCACACGCCTCGAACACCGCGGTCGCCATCGCCCTGAAGCAATTGGGGTGCGATCCGATCCTGCAGGTGGTGTGCCGAGACAAGAACCGGCTCGCCATTCAGGCAGACATCGTCGGAGTCTCCCTCTTCGGCGTAGAGAACCTCTGCGCACTCACCGGTGACGACGTGACAGCAGGCGATGAACCCGGTGCACGGCGAGTCTTCGATCTGGACGGACCCCAATTAATCCACCTTGCCTCAGTCCTTGCCGGTGGTCACTACCTGTCAGGTCGCAGCGTGAAGTCGCCGCCGAATCTGTTCATCGGTGCGGTGGAGAACCCAACCGCACCACCACAGCCGTATCGCATTGACCGCGCAGCCATGAAGATTGATACCGGCGCACGCTTCCTACAACTACAGATCGGGTATGAACCCGACGTGCTAGCAACGTTCATGGCGGGCTGCCTGGAACGCGGGTTGTGCGATCGCGCCGCATTCCTGCCCACCGTGTGCCTCACTCGCGGCGCGCGCGCCCTGGAGTTCATGAACGAGCAAGTCCCCGGGATTCAGGTGCCACAACAGGTGATCGACCAGGTGGCGCAGGCCTCGGATGAATCAGAAGCTGCTTACGAACTCGTACGTGACCTTGCCTCCTACGCCTTGGCGCTGCCCGGAGTAGCAGGCCTACACATCACAGATTTTCGACATGACGGATCACTGGAGCGCCTGGTCAGTGACCTACGCATTGGTCCAGCGCACTCATAAACAAGGAGCAGCATGCATACAGTTCTCAGTTCACCAACTCGCCAGGTGACTATTGGTCCTGACCAGCCTTTTTGCATTATCGGTGAACGGATCAATCCGACGGGGCGCAAAGCGTTTCAGGAGCAACTGCGTGCTGGGGATCTCTCCACGATCGAGCTCGACGTTCAACAGCAGCTTGCCGGGGGCGCCATGATGCTCGACGTCAACATGGGTGCCCCGTTTGTCGACGAGCCCGCCATGCTGGCGCAAGCAGTACGTCTGGTTCAGTCACTCTCCGACCTACCACTTTGTATTGATTCATCCGTGGTTGAGGCGCTTGAGGCTGGCCTGGGTGCCTACCAGGGCAAGGCTCTGGTGAACTCAGTCACCGCTGAACGCGAGCGACTGGATGCCATTCTCCCGCTGGTCAAGGCTCATGAAGCTGCGATCATCGCCCTGCCGAATGACGATGTGGAGATCCCCGAGGATCCGCAGCGTCGACTCGAACTCACCAAGCTCATCGTGGATGTAGCCACCAGTGAGTACGGCATTCCACTTGAAGACATTGTCATTGACCCGCTGGCCATGCCCATCGGAGCCGACTCGTCACTGGTTAACCGAACCCTCGAGACCATCGCACTCATCAAAGAGCACATCGGGGTCAACATGACACTGGGCGCATCCAACGTCTCATTTGGAATGCCTGAGCGGCACGCCCTCTCCGCCGCATTCCTACCCATGGCAATGCAGGCTGGACTCACGAGCGCCATCATGGACGCCCGCAATCCGCAGGTAGTGACCGCGGTGAAGGCAGGCGATCTCATGCTTGGTAACGATGAGTGGGGTGCCAATTGGATCGCAGCCCATCGGGCACGTCAGGCCAGTTCATGAGTGATCAAGTACGGGTCGACATTGCCTTCGACCCACCAGGCAAATCCGTGCGCGTTCCCACCGGCGTCAGCCTGTTCGATGCGGCAAGTTGGAACGGAATTGCGATCGACTCCACCTGCGGGGGTCACGGCACCTGCAAGAAGTGCAAGGTGCAGGTTGTCGACGGGAATGTTCCGGTCGGTCGGCTGGATTCCCGCGCTTTCACACCGGAAGAGATCCGCGACGGTTGGCGTCTTGCCTGCATCGCCCAGGCGACGCAAAGCCTGCGCGTGCACGTTCCACCACTGACCACACGACCAAAAGCCGCAACAGTCGGCGTGGGGCGCCAAGTGATCCTGCGACCCTCGGTCACCAAGCGCTTCCTGCAGATGTCCGAGCCGACACTGGCCGACCAGCGCCCCGACGTTCGGCGACTTCTCGATGAACTCACCGATGTCACCGGAAACATCGATCCGGCTCTGCTGCGCGACCTGCCACGCCAACTGCGTGGGGCAAACTTCGCTGTCACCGCCGTCATCGTCGACGACCAGGTGATCGCGATAGAACCGGGTGACACCTCGCAGGCGGTCTACGCCGTGGCGATCGACCTAGGCACCACAACAGTCGTGGCCACCCTGCTCGACCTGACCACCGGCACGCCAATGGCGGTGGCATCCAGCCTCAACAAACAACAGCCCTTTGGTGCCGACGTGATTAGCCGCATCAGTGCCACGATGTTGGACACCGACGCTCTGGCGAAGCTGCGCGAGCTCGCGCAGACCACGATGGCCGAACTCATTGAGCAAACCTGCGCCGAGGCTGGCATCACCACCGACCAGGTGTACGAGGCTGCCATTGCCGGCAACGCCACCATGACGCAGATTGCGCTCGGTATCGACCCCGAACCTCTCGGCGTCGCACCATTCATCCTCGCCACCGATGAACTGCCGACCATGCCGGCGACCGAACTCGGCCTGGGCATCCATCCGCGAGCACGGGCTTACCTATTTCCGTCCCTGGGGGCCTATGTCGGTGGCGACATCATCGCTGGCGCTCTGGCGACCGGGATGGACCGTGACAAGCGGCTGCGCCTCTTCATTGACATCGGCACCAACTGCGAAATCATCCTGGGCGATGGCGAGCGTCTCATCGCTACGGCAGCCCCCGCCGGTCCGGCCTTCGAAGCGGCTTCCATTCGTCAGGGAATGCGTGCCGCTCCTGGCGCCATCGAGGTCGTGACACTGTCGGACGAGGGCGTTCAGGTGCAGGTCATCGACGACGCCCCACCGCAGGGCATCTGCGGCTCGGGTCTAGTGGACGCCGTTGCTGAGCTCGCCCGCGTCGGGCTGCTGGATGCATCGGGACGCTTCGTCGATGATGACCAAGCGGCCGTGATCGCGCCCCATCTGGCCTCGCACCTCATGACCCGAGACGGCGAGCGCATCTTCATCCTCGCCGAGAACGGCGAAGACTCCGTCTTCCTCACCCAACGTGACGTTCGCGAGCTGCAGTTCGCCAAGGCAGCAATCAGCACCGGCTGGAAGTTGCTTCTGGAGGAATACGGCGCACAGGAGCGTGATGTGCAGCAGGTACTGCTTGCTGGGTCATTCGGAACCTATCTGTCGGCGAAGAACGCCATCAAAATCGGACTCGTACCCAAGATCCCGGCCCTACGCGTGGTCAGCGCCGGCAATGTCGCCGGCGAGGGCGCCAAGATGGTCCTGCTCTCCGGCCCAGAACGGCATGGAGCTACGGCCCTCCTCAACGAGATCGCCTACGTTGAACTCTCCGATCGCACGGACTTCAATGATCGCTTCGTCGATGAACTCGCGTTCCCGCAGTAGGCACAACCGATGACGGCACCCACCAAGGACCTCGCGATCATCGCCTGCGGCGCCTTGAGCGTTGACCTGACGCGCGCCCTAGCGGCACTTGGTGTGGACTGCGACCTGCACCCCCTGCCACCGGTGCTCCATAACAGACCTGAGCGCATCGCCGCCGCGGTCGAGGAGCAGATCCTGCGCCTTCGTCCTCACTACCGCCAGCTCGCTATCGGCTACGCCGACTGCGGCACCTACGGAGCCTTGGACGAACTCTGCGAGCGCTACGACCTGGCGCGGCTACCAGGCCAGCACTGCTACGACCTGCTGGCCGGACCAACGCGCATCGAAGCGCTGCTCGCAGAGGAACCGGGTACCTATCTGCTCACCGACTTCCTCGTCGCGGCCTTTGATCGCCTGGTCTGGAAGGAACTCGGGCTTGATCGTCATCCCCAACTGCGCGACGACTACTTCGGCAACTATCGACGCGTGATCTGGTTGGCCACCAATCGCACACCCGAACTGGAACAGGCCGCCAACCGCGCTGCAGAGCGACTCGGCCTCCCGCTGGAGATTGTGGAAATCGCCTCAGCAGCCTCACTCACCGCGAACACGCTCCATACGCTCGCGAGGAACACCACGTCGACGTAGACCTGTGGGATGCCACGTCGAGTGACGGACTCCAATGAGCGAGTGAACGCCTAGTCGCATGGTCTGGGCCGACCTCGGCCGACCTCGGATCGACCTCGGATCGACCCTCGGGCGCGACCTGGCAGGTACCTGCCACCATCAGTCCGTGAAAATCACGATGCTGCTGGCCGATGCGGCGCAGGAGAGTCAGGGCAAGCTCTACATCCTCGGCGGTGGCTGGTCGGTTACCTCCAGTCCGACCGGCCCAATGAGCCTGGCGATCAAGTTCGACGTCCCATGGGATCGCACCAACATTGAGCACGACTGGACGCTGCGCCTGCTCTCCGAGGATGGCTACCTCGTGCAGATTGAGGAGACACCGATCGGTGTCGATGGCCAGCTGCACGTTGCACGTCCCGACAATGTGCCTGCAGGCACCGCGGTCGATGCGGCGGTCACCGTGTCATTCGGACCGCTACCTCTGGAGCCTGGTCGCTTCGAGTGGCGGTTGGAGATCGACGGCACAACGGCGGCCTGCCCGTTCACAGTTCGGGACAGTCCATCCCTGCCCCTCAACTAGCCCCATTGATCAACTCTTCGAGTGCCTGGCGTGCCAGGGCCGATACCGTGATTCCCCGG
>CAZKFI010000020.1:11319-35906 GCA_964551975.1 uncultured Bifidobacteriaceae bacterium
GCAAAACTACATGCGCCTATCGGCGGGCGTCAGGTGTGGACATCGTGAAATGGCACCGCCGCTGGGTGGACAACTGATATATCTAGCCCGTGACCCTGGCCCTCGTGGACTCCTGGCCCGCAGCGCCGCAGTCCCTGGCGGAACGCGCCTATCGGGAGATCCGCACACTGATAGTCACCCTGGAACTGGCTCCCGGCTCAGTCATCAGTGAAACCGACCTGCAGGAGCGGCTCGGCATGGGTCGCACCCCCATCCGCGAAGCCCTGCGCAGCCTGGCGGATGAGCGCCTGATCGAGGTGTACCCACGCCGCGGCATGTTCGTCACCGGTGTGGATGCCCGAGACCTCAGTGCACTCTCGGAGGTTCGAGAGATCCTCGAACCTCAGGCGGCGCGCATCGCCGCACAACGGCACACCGACGCCGACGCACAGCAGATGCGGGAACTGCTCGCCGCGATCGATGACCTCGTGCCCGATCAGCGTGCGTTGATCGAATTGGATCAGCGCATCCATCAGGTGGTCTATCGGGGGACGCAGAACCCGTTCCTGATCGCGGCATTAGACGAGCACTACATGCACGCGCTACGCATCTGGTTCATGGCCCTTGACCGCATTACGGATCTCGCACAGGCGATCCGCGAACATCGGGCGATCCTTGAGGCGATCCTGCTGGGTGACCCAGAGCGCTCAGCCCAGGCGATGAGCCGGCACGTGGCCGGTTTCGAGACACAGATCCAACGGATTCTCTAAGCACAAACTCGCTACGTGAGTCAGGTCAACGACAGGAGGCAGAACATGAGCAAGGTTCCAGCCCGCGCACGATGCGTGGTCATCGGCGCTGGCATCGTCGGTAACTCGGTGGCGTACCACCTCGCACGGCTCGGCTGGCGTGACATCGTCCAGGTGGACAAGGGTCCGCTGCCGAATCCGGGAGGGTCCACCGGCCATGCCTCCAACTTCATCTTCCCGGTGGATCACTCCAAGGAGATGGCCCAGCTCACCCTTGACTCGATGGAGCAGTACAAGGAGATGGGTGTCTTCACCGAGTCCGGCGGCATTGAGGTGGCGCGCACGCCGGAGCGCATGCAAGAACTCACGCGGCGCATCACCTCGGCGAAGTCATGGGGTATTGACGATGTCGAGCTCATCACGCCGGAGCGTGTCAAGGAACTCGTGCCATTCATCGATGAGACGGTGATCCTCGGCGGCTTCTACACACCCAGTGTCGGTGTGGTCGATTCGCTGCGCGCCGGGACGATCATGCGTGAGCGGGCCACCGAGCTTGGTGCACTTACCGTGGCCGGCAATGTCGAGGTCACCGGTATCGACGTCGTCGACGGTCGAGTAACCAAGGTACGCACGGATGCCGGCGATATCGAAACTGAGTGCGTGGTCATCGCCTGCGGCTGCTGGAGTCCCCGCATCGCACGGATGGCCGGGGTGTCGATCCCGCTAACCCCCGCAGTGCACCAAATGAAGGACATCGGTCCCGTGCCACGCTTTGCCGACGCCAAGGGTGATATCGAGTATCCGATCGTGCGCGATGTCGACACGAATATGTACGAGCGGCAGCACGGCACCGGCTTGGAGATCGGCTCATACGCGCATCGGCCAATCCTGTACAACCCGGAGGACATCCCGTCCAACGCCGAGGCCGCACTCTCACCCACCGAGTTCCCGTTCACACAAGAGGACTTCGATCTGCAGGATGAGCACGCTTTGGAACTGATGCCCGAGATCGTCGGCGACGAGAGCATCGGTCAGAAGTACGCGATCAAC
Source organism: uncultured Bifidobacteriaceae bacterium (assembly GCA_964551975.1). GTDB lineage: Bacteria > Actinomycetota > Actinomycetes > S36-B12 > S36-B12 > REEB426. The sequence continues at coordinate 13,098 of CAZKFI010000020.1, forward strand.
GGAATCCTGTCGCTGACGCCGGATGGCATGCCGGTCCTGGGCGAGATCCCGGGTGTCAAAGGACTGTGGTCGGCCGCCGCCGTTTGGATCAAGGAAGGTCCGGGCGTCGGTCGTGCGATGGCCGAGTGGATGGTGCACGGGGAGTCGGAGATCGACCTGCACTCCTCTGACGTCGCTCGCTTCTACGAGCATCACAAGGCGAATGAGCACGTCAAGGCACGCACCGCCGAGGGTTTCAACAAGACCTACGGCATCGTGCACCCGGCGGAACAGTGGGCCAGCAACCGCAAGGTGCGCCTCTCCCCGTACTACGACCGCGAGCGCACGCAAGGTGCCGTGTTCTACGAGACAGTTGGTTGGGAACGGCCATTCTGGTACGAGTCGAACGCACCCCTGCTCGCCAAGTTTGGTGACGCGGTCATGCCGCGTACCGCGGAGTGGGATGCCCGCTGGTGGTCGCCGATCATCAATGCTGAGCACCTGCAGATGCGCGAGACAGCCGGCATCGTCGATCTCACCGCGTTCGCGATTTTCGACGTCGTCGGCCCATCCGCCCTCGACTTGGTGCAGCGCACAGCAATGCGACAGATGGATGTAGCGGTCGGCAAGGTCGTTTACACCCCGGTGCTCTCACCGTCTGGTGGATTCAAGTCCGACCTGACGATCATGCGCCTCGGACCGCAGCACTTCCGAGTCGTCACCGGTGGTGCACACGGCATGGCCGATATGAAGTGGTTCAGCGACCAGATCGGCGCCCTGGACAACGTGCAGATCGTGGACCTCACCAGCGCCTACACGACGATGGGCCTGTGGGGTCCGAACGCGCGGGCGATCCTGTCGTCGATCACCACAGACGATGTCTCGGCTGCAGGGTTCCCCTTCGGCACCTGTCGCATGATCGAGATCGGTCCGCTTCGCGTGCTGGCCTCGCGCATCTCCTATGTGGGCGATCTGGGCTGGGAGTTGTACCTGCCGATCGAGCAGGGTGCTCGCCTATGGGATCTGGTCTGGGAGGCCGGTCAGGAGCACGGCGCGATCCCCGTGGGCATCGGTGTCTACGGCACCACGGGACGGTTAGAGAAGTCCTACCGCGCCTATGGCGCCGAGTTGGAGACCGAGTACAACGTGATCGAAGCCGGCATGCAGACCAAGAAGGTCAAGGAGGACGACTTCGTTGGCAAGGCCGCGCACCTTCGGCATCGTGACGAGGAACCAGCAGCCTTGCTGTGTTCGCTCACGGTGGATGATCACACCTCGGCCAGCGGCGAGAAGCGCTACATGCTTGGTCGCGAACCGATCCTGACCACCGATGGGCAGGTAATCGTTGACGCCAAGGGTCGGCGCTCCTACGTGACCAGCGCAGGTTCGGCGCCCTCACTCGGCAAGCACGTGCTGATGTCCTACCTGCCCCCCAAGCACGCCAAGGTCGGCGAACGACTGCTGGTGGAGTACCTGGGTGAGCAGTACCCGGTCACCGTATCGATGGTCGGTCCGACACCACTGTTCGATCCATCGAACGATCGGATCATGGGCTGATGGAGATCGGTGTCTGCATCAAGCGCGTCCCACTCCTAGGCAGCAGCATCGTGCTGACCGAGGACGGTACTGCGATTGATACCAAGCGGCTGGGATTCACCCTGAGCCCGCACGAAGAGTGCGCAGTGGAAGCCGCCGTGCAGTTGGTTGAACAGCACGGCGGCACCATCACCCTCTTCTGCCTTGGCCCGGCTGAAGCCGAGGAGCAACTACGTGAGCAGCTGGCAATCGGAGCGGACCGGGCAATCCTGCTGCAGGCCGACGTTGACGAAGCAGATCCGCAGGCGACAGCTCAACTGCTCGCTGATGCAATCAGCGCCGACGACCGCGAGTTCGACCTCATCCTGTTGGGTTCGGAGTCAGCTGACACCGCCGGCTACCAAACGGGAATCCGCCTGGCACACCGACTCGGTCGGCCGATCATCACCAATGCCAAAGGGTTGACGGTCAGCAATGGTGAGGTGACCTGCGAGCGTGCGGTCGGCAGCACACGCGAGGTCTATCGGGCGCCGCTGCCTGCCATCGTCACCACAAAGGATGGCCTGAACATCCCGCGGTATCCCTCCGTTCCGGGCAGGATCAAGGCCCGCAAGAAGCCCGTCGAGATCAAGCAGGTCACTGTTCCTGCTGCCCGGTTAGAGAAGGTGCGCCTGGTCGTGCCGCACAGTGAGGCCAAGGGTGCTGAAGACCTCGGAACCGGTGCCACCGCTGCAGGGCGCATCGTTGAGATCATGCGTCAGATCGGAGTACTTGCATGAGCACCGACGTAATCATCGTCCATGTGGACCACGATCGTGGCGAGATCGATCCGTTAAGCCTGCAGGCTCTGAGTGCAGCGGGCACCCTAGGTGGCGATGTAGTTGCCGCGGTGGCCACGGACAACGCTCAAGGGTTATCCGAGAGTGCCCAATCCGAGCTGCAGCGTCATGGCGCCAGCGCCATTCGCATCGCAACGCACGCGGGATTGCGTGACTACGCACCTCAGGCCACCGCACGCAGCCTGCAACAACTCGCTGCGGACCTGCAGCCCAAAGCGATTCTGGCGGCCGGGTCGGCGCGCGGTAACGAGGTGATGGCGCACCTGGCCGCCATGCTCGACCTGCCCCTGGCTACCGACTGCACGCACATCGCCCTCGGGTCAGGGCAAGCCGAGGTCACCCGCGCACGCTGGGGCGGCAACCTCCTTGAGGAGGCCCGGGTCATCGCACCTGTGCTGTTGGCTACCACGCTGCCACACACGTTCACCGCGACCCCAGCCGCAGGCAACGGCGTGGTCACGCAGTGGGCACCACAACTCGATGATGCCGACCTGCTTGTTCAGGTGATCGACCGTGTTCTGCCCAGCGGTTCGGGTGGTGTCGGGCTGACCGAGGCCAAAGTGGTCATCTCCGGTGGCCGAGGTGTCGGTGGGCCGGAAGGCTTCGTCAGTCTTGAGCAATTGGCTGAGATCCTCGGTGGAACGGTCGGCTGTTCACGGGTGGTCACCAGCGCCGGGTGGCGACCACATGCTGAACAGGTTGGCCAGACCGGTACCAAGGTCGCACCCGATCTCTACATCGCCTGCGGAATCTCCGGTGCCACGCAGCACCTTGCCGGATGCAAAAACTCCAAGACCCTCATCGCGATCAACACCGATCCGGACGCCCCCATCATGAAGGTCGCCGACTTCATCGTCGTCGACGATCTCCATGCCGTTCTGCCGGAGGTCATCAATGCCATCGGACATTGAGATCGCGCAGGCGGCCACGCTCGATCCGATCAATGCGGTAGCCGATCGCCTCGGTATTCCCACAGAGGCGGTGGAGCCGTACGGTCACTACAAAGCCAAGATCGACCTGAACTGGCTCGCGGCTCAACCTGAGAATCCGAATGCGCACCTGATTCTGGTGACGGCGATGAGTCCGACGCCGGCCGGGGAGGGCAAGACCACCACCAGCGTTGGTCTTGGTGATGGGCTCTCAGCCATTGGCAAGCGCACGATGATCTGTCTGCGCGAACCGTCACTTGGGCCTGTGTTCGGCATGAAAGGCGGCGCCGCAGGTGGTGGGCACGCCCAGATAGTGCCCATGGAGGACATCAACCTGCATTTCACTGGCGACTTCCATGCGATCGGCCTTGCGCACAACCTGCTCTCTGCACTGATCGACAATCACATCCATCACGGCAACGCCCTCGGAATCGATGTACGTCGTATCACCTGGAAGCGCGTGATGGATATGAATGACCGCGCTCTGCGCGATGTCGTCATCGGCTTGGGGGGTCCCGGTAACGGTTACCCGCGCGAGGACGGATTCGACATCACCGTTGCCTCAGAGATCATGGCCATCTTCTGCTTGGCCGAATCGCTGGATGATCTCAAGGAGCGGATCGGACGTATCGTCATCGGCTACACCCGGGAGCGCCACCCCATCACCGCAGCCGAACTCAACGCTGCCGGCGCCATGACCGTGCTGCTCAAGGATGCCTTTCAACCCAATCTGGTGCAGAGCCTGGAACACACCCCAGCCTTCGTGCACGGTGGCCCATTCGCGAACATCGCCCACGGCTGTAACTCGGTGATTGCCACCAAGTCGGCACTGAAGCTGGCCGACTACGTGGTCACTGAAGCCGGCTTCGGAGCCGACCTCGGTGCGGAGAAGTTCCTGGACATCAAGTGTCGTAAATCCGGGCTCTGGCCATCGGCGGCGGTCATCGTGGCGACCATTCGCGCCATTAAGCATCACGGTGGGGTAGCCGCAAGCCACCTCGGCCAGGAAGACCTCGGTGCACTTGCGAAGGGACTGGTCAATCTCGAACGGCATGTCCGCAACGTGAACGAGGTCTATGGCATTGCGTGCATCGTCTCGATCAATCGATTCACCACCGACACTGATGCCGAGATCGACCTAGTACGCCAACGCGTTGCCGATCTCGGCGTCCAGGTTGTGCTGGCAACGCACTGGGCTGACGGCAGTGCTGGTACTCGTGAGCTGGCCCAGCAGGTTGCTGACCTATGTGAGCAGCCTCAGCGTGGCTCATTCGTCTACACCGACGAGGAAGGGTTGCTGGCTAAGGTCACTGCCATCGCAAAGAAGGTGTACGGAGCAACGGAGGTCACGGCCGACTCCAAGGTGCGTGGACAGATTGCCGACCTGCAGGCCGCCGGCTACGGACACTTCCCTGTCTGCATCGCCAAGACCCAGTACTCCTTCTCCACCGATCCGGGGCTACTTGGTGCACCAACGAGCCACAGCATGAATATTCGTGAAGTCCGACTCGCTGCCGGCGCAGAGTTCATCGTGATGGTCTGCGGCGACATCATGACCATGCCTGGTCTACCGAAGGTCCCATCCAGCGAGCGCATCGACCTGGTGGACGGTAAGGTCACCGGACTGTTCTGAAAGGAAATCATGACCACATTTACGGAGTTCCTGCAGTCGAGTTCGGTCGTCGTAGGCGACGGTGCGATGGGCACCATGCTGCAGGATTCCGGGCTCGATGATGGTGGTTCACCTGAACTGTGGAACGTGGAGTATCCGGATCGAGTCGCCGCCATTCTCGAGGCTTACGCTGCCGCCGGATCCCAACTGTTGACCACGAATACGTTTGGCGGAAGTCGTCCCCGACTACAGATGCACGATCTGCAGGACCGTGTCCACGAACTCAACGAAGCGGGGGCGCGGGTCGCGCGCTCGGTCGCAGATCGCTACCCAGGCACATACGTCCTCGGTGACATCGGCCCTTCGGGCGAACTGATGGAGCCAATGGGGACATTGACGCCGGAGGACGCCCAGGCAATCTTCGCCGAGCAGATCGGTGGCCTGGTAGCCGGCGGCGTGGACGGCATCCTGATTGAGACCATGAGCGACCTCAGTGAGGTTGAGGCTGCAATTCGCGCCGCACAGCAGGTCGCCCCCGGACTCCCCATCATCGCGACGTTGAGCTTCGACACGAACCTGCGCACCATGATGGGCGTACGACCCGAGGACGCCGTGCGCACCATCGGCGAATTCGGTGCAACGGTCGTGGGCGCAAACTGCGGCCGCGGTACCGACGAGATGCGCATCATCGCCACGGCCATGGTGGAGGCACGCCCGGAAGGACTCCTCCTCATTACCCAGTCGAATGCCGGACTCCCACGACTCCAAGGTGATGTGTTCGTCTACGACGGCACCCCGGAGGAGATGGCCAAGTTCGCCGTTGAGATGCGTGATCTGGGTATTGACGTGATTGGTGCCTGCTGCGGATCCACCCCCGACCACATCCGTGCCATTCGCGCTGCGGTCGCTATCGGCCAATAGGCCATCGCCCGCCTGTTCGTCACTACGCCTACCCGTCGTCAACCTGGGAGTGACCTCAGATCACTCCCGCCTAGTCGGGCAGGGTTGGATAGGGGCAGAGCGGAGGAGTTGCCATGAGCGAAGCGCCTATCAGGACCATTGAGCAGCTACGTGCCGAGGTGGAGGCCGGTCGAATCGACACCGTGGCTGTTGCCATCACCGATATGCAGGGGCGACTGCAGGGTAAGCGCATTCACGCCCAGTACTTCCTCGACGAGGTACTGCATCACGGGACTGAGGGCTGCAACTACCTGCTGGCCGTGGACATCGATATGAACACGGTGGGTGGGTACGCACTGAGTTCCTGGGACACCGGATATGGCGACATGGTCATGGTGCCCGACCTGAACACCCTGCATCGCCAGAGTTGGCAGCCGGGCACGGTCGGCGTGCTCTGCGACCTCCAGCGCGAAGAAGGTGGTGATGTCACCCCCTCACCTCGGCAGATTCTTCGGCGACAACTCGAGCGCCTCACCACAGCTGGCATGAATGCGTTCGTGGGTACCGAGCTGGAGTTCATTGTCTTCTTGGATTCCTACGAAGAAGCGTGGGATAGCGGGTACCGCGATCTCACGCCTGCAAATCAGTACAACGTGGACTACTCCATGCTCGGGACCGCTCGCGTCGAGCCGCTACTCCGTCGGATCCGCAACGCCATGTCAGATGCCGGAATGGTGGTCGAGAGCGTAAAGGGCGAGTGCAACCTCGGCCAGCACGAGATCGCCTTTCGCTACACGGACGCTCTCCGCACCTGTGACAACCACGTCATCTACAAGACCGGTGCCAAAGAGATCGCAGCCCAGGAAGGTGTCTCACTCACCTTTATGGCCAAGTACAACCAGCGTGAAGGCAACTCATGCCACATTCACCTCTCTTTCCGTGGGGCCGACGGTGCACTGGTGATGGCCGATGACAACGACCCCCAGGGTCTATCTGAGATCGGTAAGGCATTCATTGCCGGTCAACTTGCGCATATCAAGGAACTGACCCTGCTCTACGCCCCGCAGATCAACTCCTACAAGCGCTTCGTCGAGGGCTCATTTGCCCCAACGGCCCTTCGCTGGGGCCGCGACAACCGCACCTGCTCCTTCCGGCTTGTCGGCCATGGTCCCTCGCTTCGGCTGGAGAATCGCGTTCCCGGTGGTGACGTCAATCCCTATCTGAGCGTGGCCGGAATGATCGCCGCAGGTCTGGACGGCATCCAGCGCAACCTGCCGCTGGAGCCGATCTTCACCGGCAACGCCTACGTCAGCGACTCAGAACGCGTCCCCACATCGATGCGCGATGCCCTCGACCTGTGGCAAGGCTCGGCATGGATCCGTGACACCTTCGGTGCCGACGTTCAGGATCACTACGCCAATATGGCGCGCATCGAGATGGCAGCCTTCGCGGCAACCGTCACGGATTGGGAGCGATACCGCGGGTTTGAGCGCCTGTAGTCTGCGAATCACCTCGACGAATCTGGAGCATCATGGCACCCGTTCTGAATCCAGCTGACGAATCTGTCATCGCTGACGTTCCGAGTCTGAGCGCTGAGCAAGCAGACGCGGCAATCGAGGCGGCCGAGCGCGCCCTGCCGGCATGGCGAGCGGTAGCACCGGCTGATCGAGCCCGTCTACTGCGCCGCTTCGCAGCGGTTGTTCGCGATCATCGCGAGGAACTCGCACAACTCGAAGTGGCGAACGCCGGTCACACCATCGGCAATGCCCGTGGTGAAGCCGACAATGTGGCCAACGTGCTGGACTACTACAGCGGCGCTCCCGAGCGACTTTTCGGCCGTCAGATTCCCGTGCCCAATGGGTTGAACGTCACCTTCAAGGAGTCCATCGGTGTCGTTGGTGTGATCGTCCCGTGGAACTTCCCGATGCCCATCGCCGGCTGGGGCTTCGTTCCGGCACTGGCCGCCGGCTGCACGGTGGTGCTCAAGCCTGCTGAGTTGACACCGCTGACAGCGGTACGCCTGGCGGAATTGGGGCTGGAGGCCGGCTTGCCGGAGCACGTCTTCACCGTGGTTACCGGTAAGGGATCGGTGGTTGGCCAACGCTTCGTCGACCACCCGGCCGTACGCAAGGTGGTCTTCACCGGATCCACCTCCGTGGGAACTCAGGTCATGGCGGGATGCGCGCAGCAGATCAAGCGCGTCACCTTGGAACTAGGTGGCAAGAGCGCGAACATCATCTTCGCTGATAGTGACTTGGAGCGAGCTGCCGCGATGGCGCCATACGGTGTCTTCGATAACGCCGGTCAGGACTGCTGCGCTCGCTCGCGGATCCTCGTACAGCGTTCGGTTTTCGATCGCTTCATGGGACTCTTCGAATCCGCGGTCTCCGGGCTGGTGGTCGGTGATCCCACGGCCGACGCCACCGAGATGGGTCCGCTGATCTCCCAGGGTCAGCGTGACGTGGTGCGTTCCTTCGTACCGGACGGTGCACCCGTTGCATTCCAGGGCACCTGCCCGGATGGTGCCGGGTTTTGGTTCCCACCCACAGTGCTGGCGCCGGTGGCAGCCACCGACCGTGCCTTTCAGGAAGAGATCTTCGGTCCGGTGGTTGTCGTGGTGCCCTTCGAGGACGAAGCAGAGGCAATCAGGCTGGCAAATGATTCCGAGTACGGGCTCTCCGGGTCAATCTGGAGTCGTGACATTGGGCGTGCCATGCGCGTAGCCCGCGCAGTGGAGACCGGGAATCTTTCGGTCAACTCCAACTCCTCGGTGCGCTACTGGACTCCATTCGGTGGCTTCAAGCGATCAGGACTGGGCCGTGAACTCGGTCCAGATGCCCTCGATGCATTCACCGAGGTTAAGAACGTGTTCATCGACACCACGAGTTGATCGACGCCAGCACGAGAAGGAGAGCCATGACGAGCAGCAAGTGCCGACGCCTTGAGGATCGCGTAGCAGTCGTGACCGGTGGCGGTAGCGGAATCGGACTGGCCACGGTCCGACGCTTCGCAGACGAGGGCGCCAAGGTGGTGATCGGTGACCTTGATCCCACATCAGGCCAAGCCATCGCCGACGAGGTGGGCGGTCTCTTCGTGCGGACGGATGTGACCAGTCCCGACGATGTTGCAGGCATGTTCGCTGCGGCAAAGCAAGCCTTCGGCCGGGTCGACATCGCCTTCAACAACGCTGGGATCTCCCCGCCTGACGACGACTCGATCCTCGAAACCGGCCTTGATGCCTGGCGGCGGGTTCAAGAGGTAAACCTGACGTCGGTCTATCTGTGCTGCAAGGAGGTACTGCCCATCATGTTGGAACAGGGCAAGGGCTCCATCATCAACACGGCATCATTCGTTGCCACCATGGCCGCGGCAACATCGCAGATCTCCTACACCGCGTCTAAAGGTGGCGTACTGGCCATGACGCGCGAGCTTGGTGTTCAGTTCGCCCGTTCCGGCGTTCGGGTCAATGCGCTGTCTCCAGGACCGGTCAACACTCCGCTCTTGGTCGAACTGTTCGCCAAGGATCCTGAGCGAGCTGCCCGTCGACTGGTGCATATTCCGCTGGGGCGTTTCGGCGAAGCAGACGAGATCGCGGCAGCAGTGGCCTTCCTGGCCAGTGACGACGCGTCATTCATCACCGCATCGAACTTCCTCGTCGATGGAGGCATTAGCGGGGCGTACGTCACGCCCCTGTGAGTGCGTCCCTGAGATCCGCCTGGCTGCTTCGGTAGCGCAATGCAGCGTCCAAAAACGCCGCCACGAGTGGTCTGTCGCTGATCCGACGATCCGGATGCTCCGGGTGCCACTGGACCCCAAGGCAGAAGTCGCTGCTGGGGTCCTCACAGGCCTCCACGGTCCCGTCTTCGGCGTATCCGCAGACGGTGAGATCACCGGCATGTTCCACTGCCTGGTGGTGCGATGAGTTCACCACGACGTCCGTTGACCCGAGGAGTCGTGCCACCAGCGAACCCTCCACGAGCCGGGCGCCATGGTCGTTGAAGTGAGCCGGTTTGATCCGGTGCACTGTGCCAGTCTGCAGATCAGGGAGGTTCTGGATCAGCGATCCGCCATGGGCCACGGCCATGATCTGTAGTCCACGGCAGATCCCAAAGACCGGCATCTGCCGACGGCGTGCCCCCCGATACAACATGAGGTCGGAGGCATCTCGTGTCTCCCGGGGCGCGTCCGCCGTCTCATGCGGTTCTGCACCGTAAAGCCGCGCGTCGACATCGGCGCCACCGACGATGACTAAGCCATCGAGGCGATCCAGGATCCCGTCGTCATCGGTAGGCGGAATCAGAACGAGGTTCGCATCGGCAAACGTATCGAGGTACCAATGCGGCAGTACCGCTGCAGGGATCTGCCAAGCACCCCATGCCGCAGGTTCGAAATAACAGGTCACTCCGATGGCCGGCTTGGACACGCCCTCATCCTTGCAGAAGCCGTTACCCGTTCAGATTCGCACGCGCCTGGGAGAGTGCGTATAGGCAGACCCCGGCGGCCACCGATGCGTTTAGCGAGTCAACACCAGGCTGCACGGGAATTCGAACACGCCAATCACACGCCTCGGCGACGAGCCGTGAGAGTCCAGCACCCTCCGAGCCCACCACGAGCACCACGCGATCGGCAAGAACATCCGTGCGCATGGTCGCCAAATCTGTGCCATCGGTCGCATCTAGTCCGATGATGATCCAGCCCTGCGTGGCCAACTCGCGAAGGGCACGGGTGAGGTTGGTGACCTGCACCACCGGCACATGTGCCAGGGCTCCCGCTGAAGCCTTCCAGGCCCCTGCCGTCACTCGAGCGGATCTGCGAGAGGCGACGATCAGCCCGCCGGCACCGAAGGCCCACGATGAACGGGCAATCGCACCAAGGTTGCCGGTGTCAGTAACGCCGTCAAGTGCAACCAACACCTGCGCCTGGGCCACGTCCGCCAAGTCCGCGTAGGCGTATTCGGGAAGCTGCAACACCATCCCCTGGTGGACCTCCCCGGCCGCCAGTTCATCGACCTGGCTCTTGACCACCTCGTCGACCGGAATATTGCGCGAACGCGCTAAATGAATCGCCTCCCGCCAGCGCGCGTCAGCATCGGACTTACTCTGCAGGATCAACCGAGTTGCAGGCGCACCCGAGCGAAGTGCCTCAACCACCGCATTGCGGCCAACGATCACATCCTGCAGTGGCTTGGTTCGAGCACCACGTGAAGCCGACTTCGCCTCTGCCGATCGGTCACGCCGAGCCGCAGGGTGGTACTGCCGATCCTCCGCCTTGGGTGTTGGGCCCTTACCGGCTAGTGCGCGGCGACGGTTACCGCCCGATCCAACCTGTGCTCCCTTCTTGGAGCCAGTAGATCGCACTGCACCACGTCTTTGCGAATTGCCTGCCATCCCTGCACTGTAATGCGTGACGAATCAGTTGAGTGACCAGCGAGCACCGCCCGCCGTGTCCTCGATGCGGATGCCGATTGCATCCAGATCATCGCGGAGTCGGTCTGCTGCGGCGTAGTCCTTGCGCTGACGTGCTTGGGTGCGCTGCTCCAACAGGACTGCGATGAGAGCGTCAATGACCTGCGTCTGCTTATCGGCATCGGCAGTCTCAGCCCACACTTGTGACCACGGGTTCAGGCCCAGTACATCCAGCATCGCCAGGACTGCTTCGGCGTGACGACTGCTTGCCTCCTGGTGACCGGTGGCGAGTGCCTGATTTCCGCTGCGCACCTCCTCATGGAGCACGGCCAGCGCCTGCGGCACACCGAGGTCGTCGTTCATCGCGTCGTCAAAGGCGCTCGGCCGGTGCTGTGCGTGGGCAACAGGTGTGATTCCCGACCCCTCAAATGCGCGCTTCAAAAACCCTTCAATGCGTCCGAAAGCCACGGCCGACTCCTGAACCGAGGTATCCGAATACTCCAGCGTGGACCGATAGTGGGCGCCAATTAAGTAGAAGCGCAGGTCAATCGGACGGAATCGCTTGATGACCTCGTCTACCAAAAGGAAATTGCCGAGTGACTTACTCATCTTCTCGCCAGCAGTCGTGACCCAGGCGTTGTGTAGCCAGAAGTTGGCGAATGGGTCACCAGCAGCACATGACTGCGCGATCTCGTTCTCGTGATGGGGGAAGATCAGGTCCAACCCACCGCCGTGGATATCAAAGGCAGCGCCCAAGTATTTGCGTGCCATCGCCGAGCACTCGATGTGCCAACCGGGGCGACCCGGGCCCCATGGTGTGTCCCAGGCAGGCTCGCCAGCCTTAGCTCCCTTCCACATCGCGAAGTCCCGGGGATCGCGCTTGGCCTGAGCCTGCGAGTCCGGGGATGCGAGCATGTCGTCGATGCGCTGCCCACTCAGTGCTCCGTACCGCGGGAATGAGCGAACATCGAAGTAGACGTCGCCATTCATCGCATAGCCATGACCGGCATCGATGAGTTCCTGCATCAGGGCGATCATCTCGGGGATATGGCCCGTGGCCCTGGGCTCGTAGGTCGCCGGGAGGCAACCCAATGCGTCGTAGGCGCGGGTGAATGCGCGCTCGTTCCGCATGGCCACAACCCAGTACGGCACATCCTCATGTCCGGCGTTGTGGATGATCTTGTCGTCGATGTCCGTCACATTGCGAATGAAGGTGACATCGAACCCCTGGGCAACCAGCCACCGACGCAGCACGTCGAAGGCCACGGAACTACGAACATGCCCGACATGGGGTGGTGCCTGGACCGTCGCACCACACAGGTAGATCCCAACCCGACCGGGCTGCAGCGGGATGAACTCGCGCAAAGTACGCGATGCGGTGTCATAGAGGCGAAGCGGCACAGGCCTCAGGCTATCTATCTGGCTCGACGGGCGAGTGCGCCTAGGCGTCTTCGGGCAGCAGAACCAGTGCAACAGCGACGGCTGCGACCCCCTCACCGCGACCGGTGAGGCCAAGCCCATCTGTGGTTGTTCCACTGAGTCGAACCCGACACCCCAGCGCCGCACTCAGGACGTCCTGGGCTTCCTGACGTCGGGTGCCAACTTTCGGCCGATTACCGATCACCTGAACGCTGGCGTTCGCGATCTGCCCACCGAGCCCTCGAACCAGGTCAGCAACATGACCCAGCATGCTCACCCCTGAAGCCCTCGCCCACTGCGGATCATCCGTGCCGAAAACCGAGCCCAGGTCGCCCAGACCCGCAGCGGAGAGCACGGCATCGCAGAGTGCATGGGAGGCGACGTCGGCATCGGAGTGACCGGCAAGGCCGGGTTGATCAGGCCAGTGCAGTCCAGCAAGCCACATCGGTCGATTCAGATCGAAGGCATGCACATCCACACCAAGCCCGACACTGGGAACCTGTCCGCGAACCGGGGCGCCGTCGTGACCTACCGCCATCGTCAGCCAACGATCCCAGAGGCCCGACGTTTGGCGATCAACGCCTCGGCTAGGACCAGATCGATTGGGCGCGTCACCTTGAATGCATCCTCGTGACCGGGAACCACGTGCACTGGAATCCCCATACGCTCGACCAAGGACGCATCATCAGTTACCGACGAGTCACCACCGTCGAAGGCAGCGTGGGCTGCGGCAAGGATTGAGCGCGCGAACCCCTGCGGCGTCTGCACTGCGCGCAAGCGCGAACGTGATGGAGTGTTCACCACGTCATCGCTGTCGTCTACCTCTTTGACAGTGTCCACGAGCGGAATCCCAGGAATCACCGCCTGTTGACCGTCACGTAATGCAGTCACCACACCGATCACTACCTCTGCGGGTACCAGGGGTCGAGCCGCATCATGGACGAGCACGTAACCGACATCGTCCGGTAGGCCAATCAAGGCCCGTGCAACGGATTCCGGCCGTGTCATGCCACCTTCGACCACCACGATCTCCGACGGAATCTCCAGTGGTACGAGTAACGACGACACCTGTTCGACGTATTCAGCTGGTGCCGCCACGACGATGATGTCGACAACTCGCGAGGCAGCAAGTGCGTGCACTGCCAGTGCCAACATCGGCGTTCCGCCGATGGGACGCAGAGCTTTGGGTAGACCTGGACCAAGGCGTTCACCCCGCCCGGCGGCCGGTACGAGGGCCGCTGTTCGCTGGCCTGCTGGCATGACGCTACGAGGCGAGAACCTCGTCGAGGATTGCCTCGGCCTTGTCTTCGTTGGTCTTCTCAGCCAGAGCCAATTCACTCACGAGGATCTGGCGCGCCTTCGCCAGCATGCGCTTCTCGCCCGCGGATAGTCCACGTTCGCGCTCACGACGCCAGAGATCGCGGACAACCTCAGCAACCTTGATGACGTCGCCAGAAGCGAGTTTCTCCAGGTTGGCCTTGTAGCGGCGGGACCAGTTCGTCGGCTCTTCGGTGTAGGGCTGACGGAGCACATTGAATACCCGGTCCAGGCCCTCAGCGTTGACGACATCGCGTACGCCGACGAGGTCGATGTTGTCTGCTGGTACTCGAACGGTCAGATCACCTTGGGCAACGCGTAAAACGAGATATTCGCGATCTTCACCCTTGACCTTACGGATCTCAACTGCCTCGATAACTGCAGCGCCGTGGTGCGGGTAGACGACCGTGTCGCCCACATTGAATGCCATGAAAATGAACCCCTCTCGCAAGCACAGGCTACCACGATGTTAAGGGGCAGGATTCGGCCGCTACCCTGGCCTTGTGCGCACAACCTCCAACCCGTCAAGCCCGCGTAGGTTCATCCGACCCACATCAGGCACCTCTGCCAGGCACATGCTGAGCCATCCCATGAGGGCTGGCATCGCGCTCGCGTTCGCCGGGTTGGCGCTCGCCGGTTGCTACAACGGGCAGCAAGCGACGACGACGATGCAGAGCCAGATGAACTCCGGTAACGGCGCCCAGGAGCGCATCGGTGCCATTCGCGTGGAAAATGCCACGCTCGTTCTCGGACCCGAGGGCTCACGCAGCGCCACTTTGATCATGAGCCTGTTCAATGACGGTGACAGCGACGATGCACTGCTGGGCGTTCTCATTGGGGAATCGGTAGCAACACCGGTCGATCCCGTCGAACTGCCCCCGGGTGGATCCGCCAACTTCGGCTACGGCGACGAGTTCTGGAGCAATGTCTGCGACATCGACCTCACGGTCAGTACCTATGTACCGATTGCCATGCAGTTCGAGAAGGCCGGGATCCTGCGTACCGAAACACTCGTGGTACCGCCAACCGGCTACTACGAAGGAATCGCACCGAATCCAGCCTGCTAAGGGATTACGCCTCGTACTTGTAGCCCAGCCCGCGAATCGTCAATAGATGACGTGGGTTGGCCGGGTCCTCTTCGATCTTGGCGCGCAACCGCTTGATGTGCACGTCAAGGGTCTTGGTGTCACCGACGTAGTCATGCCCCCAGACACGATCGATGAGCGCTGATCGCGTCATCACGCGCCCCGCGTTACGGACGAGAATCTCCAACAGGTCGAATTCCTTCAACGGCATACTCACCGCGTCGCCTCGAACCGTCACTACATGGCGTTCGACATCGAGCCGAACTGGGCCCACTTCAACCGCTGAATCCGCAATCTCCTCGTGATCGGACCTGCGGCGCAGTACCGCACGCATGCGGGCAAGGAGTTCACGAGTCGAGAACGGCTTGGTGACATAGTCGTCTGCGCCAATCTCCAACCCCACGACCTTGTCGATCTCGGCATCCTTGGCCGTAAGCATGATGATCGGCACCGTTGATTTGCTGCGCAGTTGACGACACAGTTCTGTGCCCGAGATACCGGGCAGCATGAGATCCAGTAGCACGATGTCGGCACCGCTGCGGTCGAACTCCCCCATCGCCTCGTTGCCGTCACCGACAACACACACCTCGTAGCCTTCACGTCGCAGCATGAAGTCCAGCGCCTCGGCGAAGGACTCCTCATCCTCGACGACCAGAACTCGCGTCACGTCAATACCTCCGGTTCGTCTCGGGAGAGTGTGCCCGATGGATCATCGTGGGTTCGAGGAGCGTGAGCTGGGCTGTGCGCGGGAAGGCGAATCGTGAACGTCGACCCGACCCCCACCTCGGACCACACAGTGCATTCGCCCCCGTGGTTCTGGCACACGTGTTTGACGATTGCCAGGCCAAGACCTGTTCCACCGGTGACCCTGGAACGAGCCGGGTCAACGCGATAGAAGCGCTCAAAGATGCGTTCCAGGTCGTTTGCAGCGATACCAACCCCCTGGTCCTTGACGACGATCTCTATCAAGGCATCGGCCTTACGGGCATCCACGGCAACCTTGGTTCCAGCAGGCGAGTAAGCGATGGCGTTAGCGAGGAGGTTGCGTACCGCGGTCTGTATCTGGCCAGCATCACCGAACACCTGACCGCGACATGGCTGGCCAACCACGAAATCAACCTCACTGGCCGTGGCCACCGTGCGCACCTCATCGATCGCTCGTTGCACCAGCGAGTCGACGTCGACCGGTTCTGCCCGCACCAGCGGGTCATCACCCTGCAGACGCGAGAGGTCGATGATGTCCTGGATCAGATGCGCCAATCGCTCGGCCTCGATCTGCATGCGCTGCGCGAACTGGCGCACCTGACCGGCGTCGTCACTCGCGGTCATGACGGCTTCGGCGAGCAGGCTCAGCGCCCCAACCGGCGTCTTCAGCTCATGGCTGATGTTGGCGACGAAGTCCCGCCGCACCGCATCCACGCGACGCTCTTCGGAGAGGTCGTCAACCAGGGCAAGCACCGAGCCGGCCTCCTGCGGTGCCACGCGTACCTGCAGGTCCAGCCATTCCCGACCCAGGGGTGGGCGCCGGACCCGTAGTTGCTCTTCACGGACCGAGCCTTCGGTCGCCACCCTGGTCACCATCGCGGCAATCTCCGGGATCGCCAACTGCCCCCGACGGATCAGACCCATGGCGAAACTGCGGGGGCTGGCCCAAAGGACGCTGCCTTCAGCCGACAGCACAATCGAGGCGGACGGCAGCACAGCAAGCAGGCGAACCACCTCACGCGAGACCTGGCCCGCCGAACCGCGATCCGGCGGGAGGCTCACGCCGTCAGGATAGGTCGCCAAGGGCCTTGAGCGCTTGGCCGGACGGGCCTGCACACGAAGCGTTCACCCGCCGTCCACCTGAACGTTCCCAACCTGCCCCGCCTGACCGATGCGCGTACGCTCAGCCCAGGGCAGTAAGGCTCGAGGGGAGGTGCGGATGGCAACTCGGGCGGCGTACGACGAAGCACTCACGGCGGTCAATCAGGATCTGGTCCAGATGACCCGGTCAGTGGGCTCGGCCATGAACCGGGCGACCCAGGCTCTGCTGGATGCCGACCTATCGCTCGCCGAGGCAGTCATTGCCAACGACGCGCAGATCGACCTGCTCACCAGCGGAATCGAGGAGCGCTGCTTCGACCTCGTGGCACTCCAGCAGCCGGTGGCCCGGGACCTCCGCATCATCATCGGCGCCCTACGAATCGCCGCCTCGCTGGAGCGCATGGGCGACCTCGCTGAGCACATTGCCAAGCAGGCCCGAATGCGCTACCCGAAACCGGCAGTTCCCCAAGAACTTCGCGGCACCTTCGCCGTCATGGGCGGCGTTGCCGAGGCCATCGTTGCCAAGACCGGTGCGGTCATCGCCACCAATGACGTTTCGTTGGCGACCGACATCGCCCGCCATGACGAGGAAATGGATCGCCTCCATCGAGAGTTGTTCACCATCGTGCTGTCACCCACCTGGTCACATGGTGTCGAGGCAGCAATCGACGTCACGCTGCTGTCCCGCTACTACGAGCGCTACGCCGACCACGCCGTCTCAGTAACCAAGCGAGTGGTCACCATCGTTACCGGTGAGCCCTACGTGGGCGTGAGCCTTGAGGGCTGACGTGACCACGCCAGCACGCGGACGGCAGGGCCTACCGGGCCCGGCGCGGCGTACCCGGCCACGCCGCATTGCCGTCCTCTCTGTGCATACCTCGCCACTGGAGCAACCAGGTACCGGCGACGCGGGCGGCATGAACGTCTACATCGCGCAGACCTGCACCCTGCTGGCCGAGGCAGGCATAGAAAGTGAGATCTTCACGCGGGCGACCTCTTCGGAGACTCCGCCTGTCGCGGAGTTGGCTCCCGGAGTCCTCGTGCGATCGATAATCGCCGGGCCGTTCGAAGGGTTGGCTAAGCAGGATCTCCCCGGTCAACTCTGTGCTGTCACCTCTGGGGTCATGCGCGCTGAGGCAGCCCGGCCGGAGGGCTGGTTCGATCTCATCCATTCGCACTACTGGCTCTCCGGTCAGGTGGGGTGGTTGGCTTCGGAACGCTGGGGTGTTCCACTCATCCACTCCATGCACACCATGGCCAAGGTGAAGAACGCCGAACTCGCCGAAGGCGACACCCCGGAGCCGCCCATTCGTCTCATCGGTGAAGAGCAAGTCGTTGCCGCCGCCGATCGATTGGTGGCGAACACGGCCGACGAGGCCCACCAACTCATCGACCTCTACGGCGCCCAACCAGACCGAGTCGACGTTGTGCATCCGGGAGTCGACCTCGACATCTTCCATCCGGGGAGCCGACTTCAGGCACGCGCTGAGTTGGGTATCGATCGCGATGCGATCCTGCTGCTCTTCGTGGGTCGAATTCAGCCACTGAAGGCCCCTGATGTACTGCTTCATGCTGCTGCCGACTTCATCCGCAGATTCCCCGATCTACGCCACCGACTTCAGGTGGTGATCTGCGGAGGGCCTTCTGGCAGCGGGTGCGAGCGACCTACCGCTCTCATTGATCTCGCGCAGGAACTCGGCATTGCCGACCGCGTGCTCTTCGAACCACCCGGACCACGCACCCGACTTGCTGACTGGTACCGCGCAGCGGATGTCTGCGTCGTGCCATCGCATTCGGAATCCTTTGGCCTGGTCGCCCTGGAGGCGCAGGCCTGCGGCACTCCAGTCGTCGCCGCACGCGTAGGTGGCCTTCGCACCGCAGTTGCCGACGGTAGCGGCGGAGTTCTGGTGAGCGGGCATAACCCAAGCGACTACACCACAGCGATTGCCGACATCGTGCTGCACCCAGAACGCCGAGCCCTGCTCGCGCAGGGGGCGAGGGCCCACGCGGAGGATTTCGGCTGGGCTCGTACCGCTGCGGGCCTCATCGCCTGCTACCAGCGGGCGATCGAAACCCGCGCCTTCACCGACGCGGCGTCACTGACCGCCGCGCGGTGACATGCTGCAACCCCTCGTCGACTACCTCGACTCAGTCGGCCTGAACTACGAGTCCAGCGGACCGACCAGCCTGGTGGTGACGCTGGTTGGTGAACACAAACTACGGACCAGCGTGCTCTTCGTTGTGGGGGCGCACGCACTTACCGTCAATGCCTTTGTTGCTCGGCGCCCCGAGCAGAACGAGGCAGTCGTCCATCAGTGGCTCTTGGAGCGCAACCGGCGTATGTACGCCGTGGCCTTCAGCATCGACCACCTCGGCGATATCTATCTCACCGGTCGAATGCCGGTGGCAGTAGTCAATGACAAACAGGAGCTCGACCGCCTGCTGGGCTGCATCCTCGACTATGCCGATGGGTCGTTCAACACACTGCTCGAGCTCGGATTTCCCGACGCCATCCGACGGGAATGGCAGTGGCGGGTCTCCCGCGGAGAGTCCACCGCAAACCTGGCCGCCTTCGCGCACCTGGTGGATCAACCGGCAGATCCAGCGCCTACCGCTTAGGGCAGGATTGTCCGGTGAACTCCGAAACGCAGGAATACCGGCTGATTCTGTTGCGCCACGGTGAGAGCGAATGGAATGCCAAGAACCTCTTCACTGGCTGGGTTGACGTGGACCTCTCGGCGACCGGCATTAGCGAGGCAGAGCGTGGCGGGCGCCTGTTGAATGAGGCGGGACTACTCCCCGACGTGGTGCACACCTCACTATTGCGCAGAGCAATTCGCACAGCGAATATCGCGCTGGCGCAATGCAACCGCAGTTGGATTCCGGTGCAACGCTCCTGGCGGTTGAATGAACGTCATTACGGTGCACTGCAGGGCAAGGACAAAGCACAAACCCTGGCGGAGTTCGGGGAGGAGCAGTTCATGCTCTGGCGCCGCTCGTACGACGTGCCGCCGCCCCCGATCGCACCTGATGATCCGTGGTCCCAGACCGGTGATCCCCGCTACGCCCATCTGCCACCTGACGCCCTACCGCAAACCGAATGCTTAAAGGACGTGGTGGTCCGCCTCCTGCCCTACTGGCAGGACGCAATCGTGCCGAATCTGCGCAGCGGACAAACGGTGCTGGTCGCCGCTCACGGAAACTCACTACGCGCCTTGGTCAAGCACCTGGATCAGATCAGTGACGATGCGATCGCTGGCCTGAATATTCCCACTGGAATACCGCTGCTCTACCGACTCAACGCCCAGATGCAGCCCGTTGTCAGCGGTGGTGAGTACCTCGACCCCAAAGCTGCCGCAGAGGCAGCTGCAGCGGTTGCCGCGCAGGGACGACGTTGAGGACCACACGCCTGGAGTTGGCCGACTCCACCCTGCGCACCTGGCAGGCCGAAGTCCTGGCGAGCGACGCAGAATCCGGGATCGTGCTGGACCGGTCGGCTTTCTATCCAGGTGGCGGTGGCCAACCACCGGACCACGGAGTGCTGCTGTGGGCAGGTGTGCAGACCCGCATCGTGGACGTGCGCAAGGGTGAAGATCCGGCATTGGTCCCACATCCGGAGGATCCGCTGCCACCGGCGGGCACCATGGTGACCGGGGCAATCGAAGACGAACGCCGCACCGCACTGATGCGTACTCACTCCGGGCTGCATCTGCTTTCTGGCGTGGTGTTCCGGGATTTCGGAGCGCTGGTGACGGGTTCAAACATGGAACCGCTGAGTGGGCGCTTGGATTTCAATCTGGACGAGATCCCATCCGGATTCAAGGAAGCCGTCGAAGAAGCCTGCAACATCGAAGTGCATCAAGACCGCATGATCCAGGCGTATGAGCTCCCGCGCGATGAGGCACTGGCCATCCCCGACGTCATCCGAACCGCGCAGAATCTGCTTCCATCCACGATCGAGGTCGTGCGCATTGTCGATATCAATGGCCTTGACGTACAGGCCGATGGCGGCACACACGTCGCCTCGACGCGTCAGATCGGTCGAATCAGCGTTGCCAAGGTGGAAAACAAAGGCAAAGGATTTCGTCGGATCCGCATCGCGGTCACCGACAGCTGACTCAGCGGCCCATCAGATCGTTAATGCGCGATCGCACATCGAACAGATAGATCAGGGCTGCCACAAGTCCGGCGAGGCCGATCAGGTTCAGCGTCATGGAAGGCAGTAGGCCGGTGAGAGCCGCAAGGCCAGTAAGCACCAGCCAGAGCACCTTCGACTGACGTGACACCGCCGGAAATACAGCTGCCGGACGGCGTAGGCAGTCCACGAAGGCAAAACCCTTGATCGCTAGGAACAACGCCCACAGAATCCAGACCACCAGGCCCTGAATGGAATCGAACACCTCTCGACGGTACCTCAGTGGGTCCACCGGGGCAGAACATGCGTTGGGGCGGCCGCCCTACAGCAGCCGCCCCAACGCATGTGACGTCGATTCATCCCGGTGTTCGACTACAGGCGAACGGCCTCGCGAATCATCGTCACCGTGCTGCTCACACCGCGGCGCACATCCTCACTCGCGGTGGCCAGGCGCTGGCGCGCATCGACTGCAATTGCCTGCAGATCGATAGCGGTGGGGTCCAGCTTGGCAATGTCGATCTTGGAAATGTCGATCTTGGAAATGTCGATCTTGGAAATGTCGAACTGGGCCAGATCCAGCTTGGCAATATCGAACTTGGCGAGATCGACCGTGGGTACCGGCACCTCAGGTAGCCCGAAGGGCAGGTCCACCTTCTGCACGGAGACTGCCTCGCGGGCCTGTGTCGCCGCCTCAATTGCGGTGGCCTTGGCGCGAACTGCAACCGCCAACACCTGATCGATCGGGGTGCGCTCGGTTGCGGTGTCGGCGCCGGCTGCCACGCCCTCCTGCGGTTGCAGGATCTGACCGGCAGGAACCTGCGGCTCCGGTGTCGTGTTGATGCCCTCAGTAGTCGTCATCTTCCAACCTTCCTTCCTGGTTATTGGGCCGGTCGCTTGAAGTCGTATCAGCGAACGGTTCCCCCTGTGCTGGGTCTTGGTCTGCAGCGCTCACGCGGTTCTCCGCCTGGAACGCTGCGTAGATCTGCAGCAGGGTCGTGCGCTGACGTTCCGTGATCGTCCGATCCGCGGCAATGGCCGTGGTCACGGCCGAATCACCTTCACGCTCGGCGAGGATGCCGGCCTGCACGTAGAGGGTCTCCGCAGAAATACGCAGTCCCTGGGCGATGCGGGCCAGGATCTCGGCACTGGGCTTACGTAGCCCACGCTCAACCTGGCTCAGATACGGATTGGAAACTTCAGCTGCTTTGGCCAACTGCCGCAGTGACATCTGGGCCTGGTCCCGCTGGGTGCGGATGAAGTCCCCCAGGCCCTGGACGTCGATGCGTGTCATGCCGAAAGTATGCCCCCGAGTGCTTGCAAATGCAAACGCAAGTGCTTGCCCTACGTAGCACCTGTGAACCCAGCCACCCCGGCGCCGATCAGGGCGACCACCAACACCAGACAGAGCGTGCCGCCGAGTAGCGGGATCGGCCATCGGCGCAGGAATCCACCCGGCAGCGTGCAGGCGGTCAGGTGCATGACGGCGTAGTAGCTGAGCACGCACACGCTGGATAAGGCGACGGCCCAGGGCAGGCTGCCAGCCGTGACCACGATGGCCGCCAACCCCGCTGCCACGACGGCCGCGCGCCGAGGCAGGCCCGCCTGCACGCTGGCCAAACTCCGTGGCGCATCACCACGGCGTGCCATTGCGAACGTCGTGCGCCCGATCCCGGCAAGCAGGGAAAGCAGCGAGGCACCCGCTGCGAGTACCGCACCCAGGGCGACCAACCACCGCAGCGGCGGCGGCACCAGGTCCATCAGGGCCGCCGCGCCCAGCGGCCCACCCGAGTGGTTGGTGGTCACGATGACTGCCGCTACTGCTGCATAGATCAACAGCACGAAGGTCA
>CAZKFI010000021.1:0-35825 GCA_964551975.1 uncultured Bifidobacteriaceae bacterium
CTGCCATCAAGGCGCCATTACCCAAAGACACCTGACCGGACTGGCCCACCAAAATGGCCATGCCGAACATTGCCGTTGCGTACATCGCAGCCTGGGCCAGGTAAAAACTGTAGGTGGGTTCTAGTGCTGAGTTGATAGCCAAGAACACCGCGCCAACAACGAGAACGAGCGCAGCGTGCGTGAGCATCTGTGCGGCCGGCCATCGAGTGGCGAATTGTGGTGCACGCATCGCCTACACCGCCCTCGAGTGATGATGCCCAAACACGCCCTCAGGCTTCAAGAGCAAGTTCAGTGCTAGCAAGACAAGAGCAACCAATGCACTGTTCCCCGAGTCGCTGTATCCGGTAACCAGTGACAGGACCAGTCCCGTGCCGATACCGAAGGCAACTGCCCCGACGAGACTGTCCAGTCCACCAATGACTGCTGCCGTGAATGCGAAGATCAGCAGGATGTCGAGGCTGTATGGCGTTACCCCGAACCTCGGAGCGATAAGTACTCCGGCTACCGCACCTATAGACCCCGCGAGTGCCCATCCGAGAGCCAGCATTCGAGATACGCGAATGCCGGATAGTCGGGCTGCGGTGGGATTGAACGCCGATGCCCGCATCATGAGGCCCACGGAGGTCCGCGTGAACATCAGGGAAAGTCCAATGACCAACGCGACCATCACACCGAGCACTAGGACGTCATAGGGAGCGATGGGCCAGGTACGACCAAAGGCCTCGAACCCAATGATGTCGACCAAGGGTGGGTACGCGCGAGGATCAACGCCCCAGATCATGCTCGCGATCGCCTGCAGCGCGATAAGGACACCGAAGGTCGCAATGATTGCCCCGGAACCGTCCTGCCGCCGAACCGGGCGCATGACCAGCACGTGAACGAGGAGCCCCAGGGCTGCACCGGCGATGATCGAAACGACCAGAGCGATAAGCCAATTGCCAGTCTGGGTGTACAAGACAAGTGCGACGAACGTGGTCACCATGGCTTGGCCCGCTTGCGCGAAATTGACCACGCGAGTGGAGCGCCACACAAGAACCAGAGCAATCGCCATCAGGGCGATGACCGCACCACTGGAAATTCCACCAAGGAGGTAGTCGAGGAAGTCCACCATGGCGCCTCACTCCGTCCCAAGGTAGACGTGCCGAAGTTCCGGACTCGCGAGCAGTTCCGCAGACGGTCCCTTTCCGGCCACGCGACCGAGGTTGAGCACGATCCCGGTGGTGGCAATGCGCAACGCCACGCTTGCGTTCTGCTCCACCAGGAGCACAGCCAGGTTGGCCTCTACCGCGAGTCGACCGACAAGTTCCAAAATCTGGGTGACGATCAGCGGAGCAAGGCCCAGCGACGGCTCGTCAAGCAGCAAGCACTGCGGATCGCACATCAACGCGCGGCCGATGGCCAACTGCTGACGCTCACCGCCGCTGAGGGTGGAAGCTGCGAAACGCGCTCGTTCACCCAGCACCGGGAAGAGGTCGACGACCTCATCGTGGCTTGCCGTGCGGGCACGATGCGGCCGCCACATGCCGCCCAGGCGCAGGTTCTCCTCAACGGTGAGTTCGGGAATCACCGCACGACCCTCGGGCACGAGCGCAACGCCCATGCGCACGACCTCCTCGGGTGCACGTCCGGTGATGACCGTGCCGTCGAGTGTCGCCTGGCCGGACAGTGGTCGATTGAGGCCAGCCAGGGTTCGCATGAGGGTCGACTTACCCGCTCCATTGGCACCGACTACGGCAGTAACTTCACCGCGCGGAACGTTGAACGACACATCGCGCAATGCCGCCACGGCGCCATAGGAGACCGAGAGTCCACTGACCTCAAGCATGGATCGTCCCCTCATCACCGAGGTAGGCGGCCAGCACTGCCGGGTCGTTGCGCACATATTCGGGCGTGCCGGCTGAGATGACCTTGCCAGCATCAAGCACCCAGATCAGGTCAGTGACCTTCATGACCAATTCCATGTGGTGCTCAACCAACAGAATTGACATGCGCGGTACCCAGGAGCGCAGCAACTTGGCTAGGTCTTCCATGTCGGCATCGCTAATGCCGCCGGCGGGCTCGTCGAGGAGCAGCACCTTGGGATCACTCACCAATGCCCGAGCCAACGCCACACGCTTTTGAATCGGGTACGGCAACTCGCTCGGAAGGCGATCGGCTACGTCGCCGATAGCAAGTTCGTCGAGCAGTGCCCGAGCGCGATCCTGGATCTGCAACTGCTTGCGGCGACGCCAGGGCGCTGCCAGCGCTGACTCGACCACGCTGGCGTGATCCTGGTGCGCGGCACCCAGCACGACGTTGTCTAGGGCCGTGAGGGTCGGGAAAAGCCCCACTCCCTGCAGTGTCCGGGCGATCCCCAACTCCGTCAGGTGGTGGGTGTGGATCTTGCGGAGCTTCTTGCCCTCAAGTCGCACCACGCCGGAGTCGGGGTGCACGAAACCGCAGATAACGTTGAATACGGTCGTCTTCCCGGCCCCATTCGGCCCAATCAGTCCAGTGATCGTCCCCTCAGGGACACCAATGCTGACCGAATCGAGAATCTGTAGACCACTGAGGTTGACCGACACGTCGACGGTCTGCAGAACAGGGTCCGTCAAGGGCAAGTGGTACTTCACTGCACCCCCAAGGATCCGGTGTCGGTCCTTGGACCCTACTCGCCCAGCGCGTCTTCCGCTGTGAGGTTCTTGGTCTTGTTGGGATCCACCGGCACACCCGGGCCCATCGTCGCCGACATGGTCGCCTTCTTGACGTAGCGGCCCTTGGCTGCAGACGGCTTCAGGCGCAGTACCTCGTCAAGTGCCGCGCTGTAGTTCTCAACCAGTTTGACGTCGTCGAAGGACGCCTTGCCGATGGGGAACTGCAAATTGGAGTGCTTGTCGATGCGGAACTCAATCTTGCCGCCCTTGATGTCCTCGACGGCCTTCGCCACGTCCATCGTCACGGTGCCAGTCTTGGGGTTCGGCATCAATCCACGCGGACCGAGCACCTTGCCCAGGGTGCCGACCTTGCCCATCAGGTCTGGGGTGGCAACCGCGGCATCGAAGTCGGTCCAACCGCCAGCAACTTTGGCGATGAGGTCGTCGGAACCCACGTAGTCCGCACCGGCAGCCCGTGCCTGGTCGGCCTTCTCCCCCGCGGCGAATACCAGCACGCGAGCGGTCTTACCTGTGCCATGCGGGAGCGAAACAGTTCCACGGACCATCTGGTCGGCCTTGCGGGGGTCGACGCCCAAACGCAGCGAGACCTCCACCGTGGGATCGAACTTGGTTCCTACGCCCTGCTTGATCAGGCGAACCGCCGTCAAGGGTGAATAGAGGGCATCGCGATCGATGAGTTCTGCTGCCTTGCGATATGCCTTGCTGCGCTTCATGACTGCTCCTTCGCAGGTTGTGGTCAGCGGGCCGCGCAGGCCCTCCCACATTGCTGATTGTTGTGTAGTGAACTTCCGAACTACGCCGTGACCGTGACGCCCATCTGACGAGCAGTGCCCTCGATGATCCGCATAGCTGCCTCGACGTCGTTCGCATTCAGGTCGGGCATCTTGGTTTCGGCGATTTGCCGCAGCTGCTCGGTCGTGATGGTGCCGGCCTTCGCCTTCGGAGGCGTGCTGGAGCCCTTTTCCAACCCAGCAGCCTTCAGAATCAGACGCGAGGCCGGCGGCGTCTTGAGGATGAAGTCGAAGGACCGATCTTCGTAGACCGTGATCTCCACCGGAATGACATTGCCGCGCTGAGTTTCCGTGGCAGCGTTGTAGGCCTTGCAGAACTCCATGATGTTCACGCCGTGCTGACCCAAGGCAGGGCCAATGGGCGGTGCCGGGTTCGCCTGGCCCGCCTGGATCTGCAGCTTGATCAGGCCAGCGACCTTCTTCTTCTTCGGTGCCATGTCAGTTCGTCCTTTACTCGTTCTTGGCTATCAGGTCTTTTGGATCTGGTTGAAGGCGAGTTCAACCGGTGTCTCACGTCCGAAGATCTCCACCAGGCCGGTGACCTTCTGA
This sequence comes from uncultured Bifidobacteriaceae bacterium, assembly GCA_964551975.1. Taxonomy (GTDB): domain Bacteria; phylum Actinomycetota; class Actinomycetes; order S36-B12; family S36-B12; genus REEB426. The sequence continues at coordinate 3,995 of CAZKFI010000021.1, forward strand.
CCTTCGATATTGATCTCGGAGATGGTGGCATGCAGGCTCGCGAATGGCCCATCGACGACGGTCACCGAGTCGCCCACAGAGAAATCGACCACCATGGTTGCCGTCGGTGCAAGGGACCCGGGGACCGCGGCGGCGGTCGGGCCCACCTTCTTCTCGGGTGCAGGGGCCAGGATCGCCGTGACCTCGTCAAGTGAGAGCGGTGCCGGCTGGTGGCCGTGTCCAACGAAACCGGTGACCCCCGGTGTGTTGCGCACCGCACCCCATGATTCGTCGGTCAGATCCATGCGAACGAGGACATAGCCGGGGAACTTGGTGCGCTTCACTAACTTGCGCACCCCCTGCTTGATCTCGGTCACCTCTTCCATGGGCACTTCGACCTGGAAGATGTAGTCCTCAACATTCAGCGAGATGATGCGCGTCTCGAGGTTGGTCTTGACCTTGTTCTCGAAGCCGGCGTAGGAGTGCACGACGTACCACTCGCCCGGTGCCCGGCGTAGCTGTTCCCGGAAGGCCGCGATGGGATCGTCGTCTGCGGCAACGTCGACAGTGTCGGCAACGTCGACAACGTCGACAACGTCGGCCACCGGCTCGACGATGAACTCACCATCGTCGACCCCATCGGTCTGGCCGAAGCCGTTGGACTCGGACACGTTCCCTACTTCTCCCTGCTCGAACTTCCCTAGAAACCTTGGACTTTCACCCGAAGACGAAGAGAACGCCCTGGGTGAAGACGTAATCGAAGGCGGCGATGATGCCGGCCATGATCGACACGAAGACGATCACCACGATCGTGTAGGCGATCAACTCCTTGCGCGTCGGCCAAATGACCTTGCGCAATTCGGCGACAACCTGGCGCACGAACAGGGCAAATCGGCTGAACAAGCCCTTCCGGCTTGCGCCGGGAGCCCCGCCGGAGCGGTCGCGCTCGACCTCGGCCTCGGCCATCCCTGTCGTTCCCTTCTTCGTGTTCACTTACGTGCCGTACATCGTGCTGCCCGGCGCCCAGCAGGTCGCCAGAGCAGGGCCGGAGGGACTTGAACCCCCAACCGCCGGTTTTGGAGACCGGTGCTCTACCAATTGAGCTACGACCCTTGGGGGGACCGATCGACTGCCTGCAAGGGCTGCTGCCACGGACCAACCGCGTCGGGGAGTCTACGGGCCATGGTACGGGCCGGTCCAATCGGCCTAGACCAGCGCCATTTGGAAGGATTGCCCCATGACCTCCCGAGTCTCCGACCGAATTGCCGCAATCACCGAATCCGCCACCCTTGCGGTGGACGCCAAGGCCAAGGCCCTGAAGGCCGCCGGTCGGCCAGTGATTGGGTTTGGAGCCGGGGAACCGGACTTCCCCACCCCCGCTTACATCGTCCAGGCGGCGGTAGATGCCTGCCGTGAACCCAAGTGGCACCGCTATACCCCGGCCGCTGGCCTTCCCGAACTTCGTGAGGCGATCGCCGCCAAGACGAAGCGTGACTCCGGTCTCACCGTGGCGGCGAACCAGGTGCTGGTCACCAACGGGGGCAAGCAGGCTCTGTACAACGCCTTCGCGACCCTGCTGGATCCAGGCGACGAGGTACTCCTCCAAGCCCCCTACTGGACCACCTACCCAGAGGCCATTCGACTGGCCGGCGGGGTACCGGTGATCGTCCACAGCGATGAGGCCACCGGTTATCGGGTCGACGTTGCTGCCCTTGAGGCGGCGCGCACCCCACGCACCAAGGTCCTGGTCTTCGTTTCACCTTCCAACCCCACCGGCGCGGTCTACTCCCCTGAGGCGGTTCGCGAGATTGGAGCCTGGGCTGCCGAGCACGACCTGTGGGTGATCACCGACGAGATCTACGAGCACCTTGTCTACGGCTCAGCCCAGTTCAGTTCGATGCCCGTCGAGGTGCCTGAACTCGTTGATCGATGCGTGGTCGTCAACGGGGTGGCCAAGACCTACGCCATGACCGGCTGGCGGGTGGGCTGGATGATCGGCCCCGCCGACATCATCGCCGCGGCCACCAACCTGCAATCCCATGCCACCTCCAACGTCGCGAACGTCTCCCAGGTCGCAGCACTGGCTGCGGTCTCCGGGGATCTGTCCGCGGTCGCCGAAATGAAAGTGGCGTTTGACCGTCGACGCACGCTTATCACCGGCCTGCTCAACGACATTCCTGGCGTGGATTGCCCGCTGCCCGAGGGGGCCTTCTATGTCTACCCCAGTGTTCGCGCTCTGGTCGGGAAAACACTGCGCGGCCTGCAGATCGAGTCATCGGCTCACCTTGCCGGAATGATCCTGGACGAAGCTGAGGTTGCCGTCGTCCCAGGCGAGGCCTTCGGAACCCCGGGCTACCTGCGACTGTCGTACGCCACCGCTGATTCGGACATCACCGAGGGTGTCGGGCGCATCACCGCACTCCTCGGCGAGATCCAATAGTCCGCCGGGGGTTTCGTCGATTCCCACGGCTTCGAGTTCTCGATCCCGTCCAAAGGTCGCAGCAGTGAAGTTTCCGATCAGAGTCGGCACCCGATAAGGCGAGGCTCGGGCTCAAGCCAGACGCCGTGTACTGACGCGACGCGGTTACGGATTGCGGCAGCGACATGCAGCACGTCGGCTGCAGTTGCACCACCCAGATTCACGATCGCCAAGGTGTGCTTAGTTGACACCGCGGCGGCGCAGTTCGTATCTGGCCGCCAACCCCGATGAATGCCGGCCTGCTCAATCAACCAGGCCGCACTGAGTTTGACCTGATCCCCCTCGGGAAACTGTGGGCAGTCAGGCACCGCATGCGCCGGATCCACAATCGGATTGAGAAAGAATGACCCGACACTTCTGGTGTCGCAGTCACCCGGATCGATGACCATGCCCTTGCTCGATCGCAACTGCAGTACAACGTCGCGCACCTGACCTACCGGTACTCGTGCGCCGACCGCGACACCGAGGGCATCCGCTACCTGCGCGAAGCGCACCTCACTCACACCGTCTCGGGAAAGCAGGAAGGTGACCGCAAGCACTACCCAGCGATCCACTTCGTCCTTGAGCCTGCTACTTCGGTAGCGGAATCTGCAGTCAGCAGCCGTCAGCGTCTGCATCTGCCCGCTTGAGCGGTCGAGTACGCGCAAACTGTGCGCCACCTGAGCGATCTCCTGGCCGTATGCACCAACATTCTGCAGCGGCGTTGCGCCCACCAGGCCAGGGATCCCAGAAAGCGCCTCAATGCCCGACCAGCCTTCGGTGACACAGCGTTCAACCACGGCATCCCATGGCTCTCCAGCAGCAACGGTGAGGCGAATGCGGTCACCGTCGGCCCGCTCAACAGTGGAGCCCGCCGTCGCGATCTGCAGGACCGTGCCATCGAACCCGGCGTCGGCAACCACGATGTTGCTTCCGCCACCCAACAGCAGAAGTGGTTCACCACTGCGATCACAATCCTGAATATGTGCCAGGAGCTCGGACTCGGCGGTGACTGCGGCGAACCTGCCTGCCGGACCTCCAACCCCCAGGGTGGTGACCTCGGAAAGAAGCGTCACGCGCTCGTCCGTGGGCGCAGCAGGTCGTTTCGGCCGCGGAATCGCTGCAAGAGTCGGTCGTAGGTGCGCTTCGCCTCACGGTCGCGAAACTGTGGATCGGAATCGTGGTAGCCGTGGTGCCGCGCCTGCTCAATGGGTAGTTCCATGGCGATCAGACGAGCACCGGTCTCCCGCAGAGCCAGCGACCACTCCATGTCCGCATTGCGGTAGAACTTCGCCTTCGGGCTGGGGGGAATCCGCTGCGCAACATCGGTTCGAATAACGAAAAAATAGCCCAGGAGCGCATCCACCTCGCCCGGCCCGGCTGGGTCGAAGGAGCGCCACTGGTCTGCCAGGTTCACATCGACGCCGCGCCATCCCGCTGCCACGACCGCGCCGTGCAGGTCAAAGCTCGCTCCCTCGGGGGGAATCGCGGTGGTGTTGTCGATGGCTGCCAGAAGCGGTGTGATGGCATCACCGGTCAACCGTGATGAAAGATCCATGACGACATGGCAGGGCGCTTGCTCCAACATGATCAGCGCGGTGCAGGCTGCGCCCCAGCCGACCTGATTCACAGTGGCCGACAGATGCACAACGGCGACGCGTTCCGGATGGGCCTGGGCAAGTTCCTCAGCAAGTAACCCAGCACCGTCCACGTTGCCACAGTCCAATAGGTGGATGGTGACGTCATCCGGCGCATGGCTGAGGAGGGCGGTCACGCAGGCAGCGAGGTCCTCCGGCCAACCATCAACAATGAGCCCGATGCCGCAGCTCGACGACTGCGGCAGCGTCTGCGCCTCTGGGAGATCAGTGATGCGCTCGATCACTGTGAACGGTGGCAAGGGTTCCAGTTGGGTTCCACTTGGAGTATCGACCGCACGCCAGCCCGACTCGGCGATCTGGTCGCGCAAGGCATCTGCCGCAGCGAAGTCGCGGGCCGCACGTGCCTCATCACGTTGCCTCGCAAGCGCGACAACGGTTGCAGGTGCCTCCTGCGGCATGGTCATGCCAGCCGCAGAATCGCCCGCGCTTTGCCCAGCACCGTGACGCCACCGGAGCGTGCCACTACCGAAACCAGCACACGGTTGCCGTCGAGAAGTTCCATGACTTCTCCGGTGAGTTCCAGCAGTGCTCCGTCATCATCGTCGGGAACGACGACGGGGCGAGTGAACCGCACACCGAATTCCTCGACGGCCCCTGGGTCACCTGCCCAATTCGTCAGGAGTCGTCCGGCCTCGGCCATGGTCAACATGCCATGAGCGATGACGTTGGGTAGACCCACCGCGGTGGCGATGCGCTCGTTCCAGTGAATGACGTTGAAGTCACCAGAAGCACCTGCGTAGCGAATCATCGAGGCACGCATAATTGGTACCTGCAGTGGGGGAAGTTGCGTGCCGACTGACACATCGGCGAAGCGAAGTGTCGCGGTCATTCCTCGGCCGCCGTTCCACGTGCCACCAGAGTTGAGGTCGCTCTGCACACCAGTTCACCAGCAGTAGTGCTGATCTGCGTTTCGGTAGTGATGATGTCGTTTCCAGCCGCTTGCCGAATATCGGTGATGGTGAGCAGGCAGGTCAGTTCATCACCAGCGACTATCGGTCTGGTGTAGTGAAAGCTCTGTTCGCCGTGGACAACCCTGGTGAAATCAAGGCCCAGATCGGGATCGTTCACCACTGACGCACTCACCCGGTAGGTGAGCACGATCGGAAATGTTGGCGGTGCGACAAGGTCGACGTACCCCAATGCCTGGGCGGCTGCCAGATCCACGCAGGCGCCATCGGTTTCATCGATCGCACGTGCGAATTCGCGGATCTTCTCTCGACCCACAATGTAGGACTCGTCAGACGTGTAAGTACGGCCCACAAAGCCCGGGTTCATGGGCATAGCAGCGAGTTAGCGGGTTTCCTTGTGCACCGTGTGCCGGTTGCAGGCCGGGCAGTGCTTACGCACCTCGAGGCGGTCTGGATCGTTTCGCCGGTTCTTCTTCGTGATGTAGTTCCGGTTCTTGCAGTCCTCGCACGCCATAGTGATCTTGGGTCGGATATCGGTCGCCTTAGCCACTGCTGCCCTCGTTCCTCTTCGGTTCGGTGTTGCCTAGTCCGATCAATCCTGGTGAAGCCTGCCTCGTCATGCGCCCTGATGGACACGGCCGAGGCCCACTCGGTAGCGGAGGCCGGATTTGAACCGGCGACACAGCGATTATGAGCCGCTTGCTCTGCCAAACTGAGCTACCCCGCCCTGGCTGGGAGGTCGGTCAGACCTGCGCCATCCGAGCCCCAATACGGAATCGAACCGTAGACCTTCTCCTTACCATGGAGACGCTCTGCCGACTGAGCTATTGGGGCCGTTGCTTCACCTGAAGCCCCGTTAGCGTACAAGAGGGCCGGAATGACGCGAAATCCTCGCCGATCAGTCCCTTCGTCGGCCTACTCTGCGCACCCGAGCCACACCCAGCAGACTTGACCCATGACCACCAAGACTCAAGCGCAGCACGCCTGGACCGAAGCAGACCTGCCCAACCTCACCGGGCGCCAGGTCATCGTCACGGGTGCCAACTCCGGACTGGGCCTGTGCACCGCCCGGGCATTGGCCAGGGTCGGCGCCTCGGTGACCATGGCTGTGCGGGACGAGGCGAAAGGTGAGGCAGCGCGGGCAAGCCTCGGTGAGGTCGCCGGCAGCCTGACCGTGCAGCGGCTGGACCTTGCCGACCTCGCCAGTGTCCGCTCCTTCGCGGCAGCCTGGTCCGCTGCCAACCCGGCGGGTCTGGACCTGCTCATTAACAACGCGGGAATTATGGCGATTCCCAGGCGAAACACCGCAGACGGATTCGAAACCCAGTTCGGCACCAATCATCTGGGCCACTTTGCCTTGACCGCGCTGTTGTGGCCGGCACTGGTGGCCCGCACCTACAGTCGCGTGGTCACGGTCTCTTCCCAGGCCCATCGCATGGGCCGCATGCATTGGGATGATCTGATGGGGGAACGCCGCTATTCGAGTTGGGGTGCCTACGGCCAGAGCAAACTCGCCAATCTGTTGTTCACCTTAGGTTTGCAGCAACGAATCGACGAGGCCGGACTCAGTGTCCTTGCCCTGGCAGCACATCCCGGGTACGCCTCAACCAACCTGCAAGCCGCCGGTCCCGCCATGCGAGGCAGCAGTGTTGGCGCAAAGTTCGTCAACATCGGTAATCGGCTCATGGCTCAACCCGCCGAGATGGGCGCCCTACCCACCTTGTACGCGGCAACTGCACCGAACCTTCCAGACGGCGCCTACATCGGGCCCAACGGTTTCATGGAGCAGCGTGGACATCCGCGGATTGTGGATCGCTCTGCCCGCGCCAAGGACATTGCAGATGCCAATCGACTCTGGCAGGTCAGCGAAGAACTCACCGGGATCCGTTTTGAGGTCGCCTGAAGTTCAGTGCCTTGACCTCAAGTGCCTGTGATCAGTGGTCCTCGTTGTAGCGAATCACGTCACCTTTGCTCGCAAGGACTACTTTGGTGAAGGGGTACGCGTTTGACCCACTCACCGTGCGGAGCTCAGCCGTGTAGCTGTAGCCGTCGACGTTGGCGATACCGATTTCTGGCACGGTGAACTCGTATACGGCGATGAAAGGAAACTTCGAGCGAGGACAACGCCCTTTATCGCGGACTAGACGCGCCTTGGCCAGTGGCTGCCAGGAAACACCCCGACGTACCTGTAACACGGGGACGCCACCAAGGCCGGGCTTAGACCAGCAATATTCCCAGGTGGTGGTCTGCTCACCTCGAATGAATGCCAGGGAAGGATCATTCACCTGTCGAGTCACCTTCAGATCGACATCCCCGTGTTGGAGTAGTTGATCGGTGTCCGAAGCCAGGAGGGCAACTGGGCAATGTTGGTAGAGCGTCGCTAAGGCTCGATATTCCAGTTCGGAAAACTGCAGGGACTTCTGATCGTGGTTATAGCTCATGATGCTGATCGGATTGTCGTTATGACCCAGGCCTAGGGCGTGTCCGACTTCGTGAGTGAGAAGCCACTGACGGTACTGGTCAGTTCCCAAGCCGATGACTTCACCAGTGTGAATGGCCATATCGACGTCAGTGAGGTGTAGGCGATAGGGCTCACTACTCCAGCGATACTCCACCCCGGTCAGGGCAGCTGCACCCACACTCGGATTAGCCGCCTCAGTATTGAACTCATGGAACTTTCCCGTCCAGTGATTGGGAACCGCACCACGCTCCGCCGAATCCAAAAAAGCCACGAGTATGTCGGCGGTAGTGGCTCGAGGCTCAGCCTCTACACGACCCGGGTCGAATACGACCGACGACGATGCCACGTCGGGGAGCCGCACAAAGGTGAGCTGCCTGCCGATTGCTGCTGCCGCCGTGGACCAACGCGCAAAGGCCTGATCGATCTCCGTGCTGATCTGGGAAAGGTTCGCCGATGCTGGTACTAGCGTTCCAAGATCTACCGCGTAGGTCAGATTGCAGGACTCCCAGGTAGCCGCGCGTCCGGCATTCCTCGGATCCAGTTGGAGTGGGTGCCAGTTGTCGTTCGGATTGGGGCCATTGACTGATGCAGCATTCGCGGGCAGTGCACTAGCCATGGACGCGACAAGCAGGGCACAGGCAATGAACCCTTGCCTGCCCCTACTCGAAATCACACCGCGGCCCCTCACGCCACGAAACTATCGGCCGCCATCACCGGTCAGCATCCATCCGAACGGGGGACAACGGATGACGTACCCCATCCGTTAGTGATCGGCGTTGTACCGGGCCAGATCCTCCGGCGTTGCCAGTACAACCTTGGTGAACGGATAGGTATTCGATCCGCTCATTGTGCGGTACTCAGCAGTGAAGCTATAGCCATCAGGGCTGAGTACGCCGACATCCGGCACAGTAAAGGTGTAGCGCGCGACCATGGGGTACTTCGATTTCGGACAGAGTGCCTTGTTCCTCACCAGTCGCCCGCGTGCCACCGTTTGCCAGGTTGCATCCACGAGGACCTGCAGCATGGGAGCCTTACGTCCCCGAGCCTTCGACCAGCAGTGCTCCGAGACCGTGACCTGCTGCCCCTTGACCAGAGCAAGCGCATCATCGGTTATCTGCCTCGACGGGTCAAGATCGACATCACCTTCGGTGAGCGCGGTGACCTGACCGCCTGACCCCTGTATGGGCGGGCAGTGCGCATAGAGCGTGGCAAGGCCCTCACGTTCAAGATTTGAAAGGGTCGTATTGCTGGGCTTGCTGTTGTAGCTCATGATGCTCACCGGATTGTCGTTATGCCCGAAGCCGAGTGCATGTCCAATCTCATGCACGATCACTTTGGGACGGTAGGCATCGAAATCGCGCCCGGTGACGGCGCTGACATTGATCGCCATATCGATGTCGGTGATCCACAGCGTTGGCATCGGCTCACCCCAGCGAAACTCCACACCGGTCAAGGCGGCCGAACCTTCACTCGGATTGGCAGACTCAGTGTTTGCCGCTTGGAACTTGGAGGTCCAGTGGTGTGGCACGGCTGGATTGTTTTTCTCATCCAGAAACGCGATGAGAATATCCGCGGAGGTGCCACGAGGCTCGGCCTCAACCCGCTCGGGATCAAAAACAGCTGCACCGGGAGCCACATCCGGCAAACGGGTGAACCTCAACTGCCGGCCAATCTGAGCCGCGCCTTCAGACCACTTGTTGAACGCCTGATCAATTTCCGCACTCACCTTCGCCAGGTCCGTACGCGTGTTCACCAGAGTGCCCATGTCGACGGCGTAGGTGAGATCACAGCTCTCCCAGGTGGCATGGCGCCCAGGGTTCTCGGGATCAGCTTGAACGGGACGCCAGGTGTCATTGGGATTTGCCCCAGTGGCCGACTCGGCCCAACTCGGCTGCGCATTGGCCCCGACGAGGCAGGCGGCAATGAGTAGGGCAGATGCACCTGACTGCCAGCGCTTCACCAAACGCACACCGGCACGATAGCCAGCCCTAGGGACTGTGCGTCAAACCCTCTGCCGAAACCTTCGACGGCCAAGACCCCGGGCTAGCGCGTTCCTGCCGTCCGCACTCGGTACGAGCACCTGATGCATTGACGAGGCCCTCACCACAATCATCCCGCGGTAGCGTGACTTTCGTGGCAAGGGTTTCGGATTCCTGGTCGGTTTGGCGGGTGGCTCGAACCTGCACATCTGCGTTCGTGCTCATGGTCGCTGCGTACTACGTACTGGTCGCGTTCGACAACATCACCGACCCCGTGAATCCCAACGCCAGTAACTGGCCCTTTGTCCAAGGCGTCCTCAGTGGAGACGGCGTGCCCGCGAATAGTGGCTTCGAATGGCGTTTTATCCAGGCAACCTGGATTCAGGTCCTTGCCTATGTCGGCGTCATCGTGACCGAGACCGCGACCGGAGTCCTGCTCGTGATTGCCGGTGTCCAAGGACTGCGCCATGCCCGCAAACCGGGGAGCTGGGCCAGTGCTCAGCGGTGGACCTACCTCGGTGGGACTCTCGGCCTGATGCTGTTCTTCGTCGGCTTCATAGTCATCGGCGGCAACTGGTTCATCATGTACCTGAACAGCAAGTGGAATGGCCTGGAGCCGGCATTCCAGAACTCGGTGATGACCGCGCTCATGCTGCTACTCGTTACCGGAGTACTCGTCGGCGGGCACTTGGCCAAGGAACGTGACGAGGACTCTGCTGGTGGCAGGTAGTGGATTCGAACCACTGTAGGCGTTAGCCGACGGATTTACAGTCCGCTCCCATTGGCCGCTCGGGCAACCTGCCGGAAGTGCCCATCATAGGGGCCCGTCGCAATCGGGCTCCCGTGGGCAAGGCGCGACGGGTCCGATGATGAAATAGGCCTCGGAGAGGAGTGGTCATGGCCGATAGCAGTTTCGACATCGTTTCCAAGGTGGACCGTCAGGAGGCGGACAACGCTCTGAATCAGGCCGCAAAGGAAATCGCCCAGCGGTTCGACTTCAAGAACACCAACACCACGATTGAGTGGAAGGGTGAACTGGGAGTAGAGATCACGTCATCCACTGAAGACCGCGCTAAGGCTGCTCTGGACGTTTTCAAGGAGAAGATCGTGAAGCGGGGCTTGAGCCTGAAGGCCTTTGATGCCGGCGAGCCACGAATCTCTGGCAAGGAGGTCAAGATCTCCGGAACCTTCAAGGCTGGAATCAGCACCGAACAGGCCAAGAAGCTTTCGAAACTGATTCGTGATGAGGGACCCAAGAGCGTCAAGGCCCAGGTGATGGGTGATGAACTGCGGGTGACCAGCAAGAGCCGCGACGATCTCCAATCCGTGCAGGCGCTCATCCGAGACGCTGATTTGGATTTCGCCACGCAGTTTGTCAACTACCGATAGGCACCGGTCTTCTCGGTGTCAATCACGCAATCCTTAAATCACGTAATCCTTAACTGGTGAGCTCGGGGATCCCATGCTGCAGGGCTTGCGGAGACTGGCCAATCGCGGTGGGAGATCCGACCCAGGAAAGTGCGTCGAATGGGCAGACCTCGATACAGATGCCGCAGTACATGCACAGCCCGAAATCGATGACGAATGACTCCAGCAGGTTGACGACCTTCGGTCGTCGTGCACCCTCCTGCAGGACCTCGACTGAGCGACTGTGGAGATCAATGCACCAGCAGGGACATTCACGCACGCAGATCATGCAGGAGGTACAGGCCGAAGGTTCCAGGGCGATTGTGACGTGCTGTGGTTCGGTCATGAGCGGTCTCCCCATCCCGGTGGTGGGCTACCGAGTGGGCGCATTCTGCGTCGCGAAGGATTATCGCGACGACGACCATCCTGAGTGTCGGGTTCGGCAGCGCCCGGCCAATCGATTACGGCGCGAGCCGCCAAGACGCTCGACTTCAACATCGGTGGTTGGCCGGTGCGTTCATGACGGAGAAGAAATCGATCATCAACCAGACCCAGGAACTGCACGCCGAACATCTCCGCAGTTTCACGTTCGAACCAGGTAGCTCCCGGGTACATGCTGGTGAGCGAAGGCAGGGACATCGTGTCATCCAGAGTCGTCGTGCCGAGAAACCCCGCGCTGTCGTCACTACGTTGCACGCGAGCCACGACCGTCACGCCGGAGGCGGTTTCATAGGCGGTGAGGAAGTCGAAGAACTCAAACCCTTGCGCTCGTTGTCTGCCGAAAGTTTCGGCCCACGACGGGATATCAAGGTGGGTGGGATGCTCAGCAACGGCGGTCATCAGGAATCAGCCTCACCGGCGTGGCCCGATTGCAGCGCTTTCAGTCCGCTGATCAATGCCTCCGGCTGCGGGGGACACCCGGGCACATACGTGGCGATGGGGATGACCTGATCAACGCCCTTCATGACCGTGGGCGCATCCCAGTAGGGGCCACCGGAATTGGCACATGAGCCGAAGGACACCGCCAGGCGACCTGCGGGCAGGGATTGCCAGGCCACCTGGACCGCCGGCGCTAGGGCATCGGTGACAGTGCCGGAAATGATCAGAACATCGGCCTGGGCCGGCTCATCGCCTGGCCGCTCGGGGATGAGTAGGCCGCGTTGGATGGCCGACCCCACCTCCAGGGCACAGCAGGCCAGGCCGAGGTCAAGGATGCTGACCGCCCAACTCGGGTCATCCGCGAGGCGGTAGCGAGCACCCGCGGATTGAGGTTGACCGGACCCCACCACTAGCCACACCCGATGATCAGCACCTGTCAAGAGTAGGGATCAAGGAACCCCCACAGGCCGCCACGGATGAACTAGGCTCCCAAGAGTGTCCAAGCAGGTAGTGCAACTCGACCGAGTGGTCATCCGATTCGCTGGCGACTCCGGCGATGGCATGCAGTTGACCGGTGACCGCTTCACTTCGGAAACTGCCTGGCTGGGGAACGACATCGTGACCCTGCCGGACTTCCCGGCGGAGATTCGCGCACCAGCCGGAACGCTGCCGGGTGTCTCGTCTTTTCAGTTGGCTTTCGCCGACCACGAAATCACTACTCCCGGTGACGTACCCAACGTGCTGGTTGCGATGAACCCGGCGGCCCTGAAGGCCAATCTGAAGGATCTGCCGCGCGGTGCTGACATCATCGCGAACACCGATGAGTTCACTAAGCGCAACATGGAGCGCGTGGGCTACGCCGGTAACCCCCTTGAGGACGGATCGCTGTCGGAATATCGAGTGCACGCCATTCCATTGACGTCAATGACGGTCGAGGCACTCAAGGACTTCAACGTCACCAAGAAGGATGCCGAGCGGGCCAAGAACATGTTTGCCCTGGGTCTCCTGAGTTGGCTGTATCACCGGCCCACCACGGGGACTCGAACGTTCCTGGAGCGCAAGTTCGCAGCCAAGCCCGACATTCTGGCCGCCAACCTTGCGGCACTGGAGGCTGGCTGGTCCTATGGGGAGACCACGGAGGAATTCTCCGTTCAGTACGAGGTTAAGCCGGCCCACATGCGTGCTGGCACCTACCGCAACATCAGCGGGAATCTCGCGCTGGCGTACGGGCTGATAGCAGCCAGCCAACGCTCTGGCATTCCGCTCTTCCTCGGCTCCTACCCGATCACCCCGGCCTCGGACATCCTGCATGAACTGAGCAAGCACAAGCGCTTCGGCGTTGTCAGCTTCCAGGCCGAGGATGAGATCGCCGGGGCAACGGCAGCCATCGGGGCCTCCTACGGTGGCTCCCTGGGAGTGACCACGACCTCAGGCCCCGGGATCGCGCTCAAGTCGGAGGCCATCGGCCTTGCCGTCGCCCTCGAACTTCCACTCGTGGTCGTTGACGTGCAACGGGGCGGACCGTCCACAGGACTGCCGACCAAGACAGAGCAGGCCGATCTCCTGCAGGCGATGTTCGGACGTAATGGTGAATCGCCGGTGCCGATCGTCGCACCGTGCAGCCCCGCAGACTGCTTCGATATGGCTATTGAGGCGGCTCGCATTGCGGTCGACTACCGCACCCCGGTATTCCTGCTATCCGACGGCTACCTCGCCAACGGGTCAGAGCCTTGGCGGGTACCGCAGGTTGGCGACCTGCCCACGATAGATCCGTCATTCGCAACCGGGCCCAACCACGTGGATGACAGTGGTGCGGAGCAATTCCTGCCCTTCCAACGTGACCCGCAGACCCTGGCTCGACCGTGGGCCGTCCCGGGGACCGCCGGATTAGAGCACCGCATCGGCGGGTTGGAGAAGGCCGATGGAACTGGGGACATCTCCTACGACCCGATCAACCACGACCGGATGGTGCGCCTGCGTCAGGCGAAGGTGGATGCGGTCGCCAACAGCATCCCTGACCTGGTTGTGGACGACCCTGACGGCGATGCCCGAGTCCTGATCATCGGTTGGGGGTCCACCTACGGACCCATTGGGGCTGCCTGCCAGATCAGCAGGCGCCAGGGAATTCGGGTTGCCCAGGCACATCTGCGCTATCTCAACCCGTTCCCCAGCAATCTGGGACAGGTCTTGAAGTCCTACGACCGGGTGATCGTGCCGGAGATGAACCTCGGGCAACTCTCCCTGCTCCTACGGGCCAAGTTCCTTGTCGACACGGTGAACTACAACCAGGTGCGTGGGTTGCCGTTCAAGTCTGCTGAGTTGGTGACGGTGATCGCGGACGTTATCGAGAGCCTGGCACAGGAGGGAGCGTCATGACCACCGAGGCCTTTCCGGCACTTTCACTGGTGCCCAAGACGGATGTGGAACTCAAGGCCAAGGACTTCAAGACTGATCAGGAAGTCCGCTGGTGTCCCGGCTGTGGCGATTACGCGATTCTCGCAGCGGTGCAAGGCTTCATGCCCGAATTGGGGTTGCGCAAGGAGAACATCGTCTTCGTCTCCGGAATCGGGTGCTCTAGTCGCTTTCCCTATTACATGGACACCTACGGCGTCCACTCGATCCACGGGCGCGCACCGGCCATCGCAACCGGCCTGGCAATCAGTCGACCCGACCTTTCGGTCTGGGTGGTCACTGGCGATGGTGATGCCCTCAGCATCGGCGGTAACCACTTAATCCACGCGTTGCGACGCAACATCAACCTCAAGATTCTTCTGTTCAACAACCGGATCTACGGTCTGACCAAGGGGCAGTACTCGCCCACCTCCGAGCAGGGCAAGATCACGAAGTCCACCCCGAATGGGTCGCTGGACTACTCCTTCAACCCGGTGTCACTGGCACTTGGCGCGGAGGCAACATTCGTGGCGCGCACCATCGACTCTGACCGAAAGCACCTCACCTCGGTGCTCGCCGCGGCCGCTGCACATGAAGGTACCGCTCTGGTCGAGATCTACCAGAACTGCAATATCTTCAACGACGGTGCCTGGGAGCCCCTGAAGGACTCCGCGACCAGTGACGACTACACGATGCGACTGGAGCACGGGCAACCGATCATCTTTGGCACTCATCGCGACCGAGGCGTGGTGCGTGCTGCCGACGGCCATCTGGATATCGTCGACGTTGCCTCAGTTGGTGAGGATGCGATCCTGCGCCATGACGCCCAGGCAGAAGATCCCGGCCTGGCATTCGCCCTGTCTCGTCTCGCGCATTCACACACCCTTGCGAACACTGCCATCGGGGTCTTCCGCGACGTCAAACGACCCAGCTACGACCGCCTCATGCGTGAGCAAATCAACGAGGTCACCGCGAAACAGGGCGCAGGCGATCTGCAGGCGCTCCTGCAAAGTGGTGATACCTGGGTGGTGTCCTAATCCGCACGAGCAAGCGCTCTGAGCACACCTCTGGACTCATGTACGGCCTTACGGCCTACGTCCTGTGGGGCTCCTTTCCGTTCTACTTCGCTCTACTCGACAGCGTCTCGGCTCTAGAGGTCGTCGCCCACCGGGTGATCTGGTCATTCGTCCTCTTGGCGGTGATACTGCTCGTCACCAAGTCCTGGTGGCAGGTGAAGGACATCGTTCGCGACCGTCGATCCGCCGGTGCACTCGCCGCGGCCGCCGTGTTCCTCGCCATCAACTGGGGTATCTATGTGTACTCGGTGGCCAGCAATCAGGTCGTCGAGGCGTCGCTGGGCTACTTCATCAATCCCCTGGTCAGCGTTGCGCTCGGGGTTCTGCTCATCAAGGAGCGACTCCGACGCATGCAGTGGGTAGCGGTCGCCATCGCCGCGGTGGCGGTCCTAGAACTCACCTGGGCGTACGGGCAACTCCCCCTGATCGGACTCGGACTGGCTTTCAGTTTTGGCACCTACGGCCTCATCAAGAAGATGGTGGGAGCCAAGGCCCTACCCGCCTTGACGATCGAAACCGGCTCACTACTTCCGTTGGCATTGGTTTACCTCATCACGGCGGAACTCCTGGGGAGCGCATCCTTCGCCACCACTGGCTGGGGTATCGGCGTCCTGCTGATTCTGCTGGGTCCGGTGACGACCTTGCCGCTGCTCGCCTTCGGGGCAGCGGCAACCAGGATTCCGCTGTCCACTCTTGGCCTGATGCAGTACTTCACGCCGTCATTCATCTTCATCGTCGGCATTGTGTTTTTCGGCGAGCAGATGACGCCATCGCGTTGGTTTGGGTTCGGCCTGATTTGGGTAGGACTGGTCATCTTCAGCA
Source organism: uncultured Bifidobacteriaceae bacterium (assembly GCA_964551975.1). Lineage (GTDB taxonomy): Bacteria > Actinomycetota > Actinomycetes > S36-B12 > S36-B12 > REEB426. The sequence goes on from CAZKFI010000021.1 coordinate 20,013, forward strand.
TTGACGCAATGCGAGCCGCGCGATCAGGTCGAGCTTCCGCGATAGCGGTCGCGGAGCCGGACTGACCGATTTGCCCGCTAGACAGTCAGTGCGTTGAGGGTCGACTGGGCTGGCAGCGACTTCGAACGAGAGTTGCTGAAATCCGTCGACGCGAGGTCGATCGCGTACCACTGCGGATCCGCGTAGACGTTGACGAGATACCGCCCGGCCGTGAGATCGCTCACCGTCGACCACATGGTCAACTCTGGGATCTCCCCCTTGGCGGATGCTTCCTCTACGTTGCCAGCAACGATGTCGAATCCGTGCAGCGTCCGAATCGTGCCGAGTTCAGCCGCCTCACGATCGGCTGGAGTGCCCGCAAAGCGAACCGTGGTCAGGGCACGGATGAATCGGCTCGGCGAGGTGCCATCCGCGGGAAGGCCACGGAACCCCTGCCCTTGCGCGTAAGCGGCGAAGGTCGTGCCACCGATGGTTACCGGTGCGGGATTCTCCGGAGACAGTCCCAGATAGTTGGCAACATTCGTGAGGTGCCATTCGAGATAAGGCGAGTTCGTGGCCACCTGCACGGGGTTGTCGAGAACACGCATGCCCTCTGGGTGAAATTCAGCAACGACGCATGAATCCTTGTCGTGGATGATGAAGTGCAGGGGAAGTGGAATTGGAAGTTCCGAAGGAATCTTATTGACGACGTTGATTGTGCCCAGGGCGGTCTTGACCTCCGCTGTCGTCTTGCAGGTTCCCAGCAGGAATGCAATCAGATCCAGTGCGCCGATGTCGCTGCCGTCACCTTTCGGGTCGTAGTAGGTGCAATGCGCAGGCATGTACAGCGCATGGGCCGACAGGCCAGCCGTGTTCATACCATCGGCAAACCATTGGGGGTTTTGGAAGGCTGAGAACCCTACGACCCCGTACTGGGCTTTCCATGTTCGGCCGTCCGGGACGACCGCGGTTTGTCCGGCATGGTCTGCCGCCAGGACGGCTAACTGCCAGGGAAGCACGTCAGGGAACTCCATTGTTCGTCCCACACAGACGGTTCCATCATGTGCTGTCGGGTACTTGAAGTTAGTGCACATTGCCCCTCCTTAGCCCGTGCGCGTCACCACGTAATCGCAGAGCAACTCCAAGGCCTGTCGAGCCGGGCCCTGAGGTAACGACTGAAGTTGCGCTCGGGCGTCTGCCGCCCAGCGGCGCGCCTCCGCGCGAGCCTCTTCGAGAGCTGGATGCCCCCGGAGCATGGCCAGCGCTTCAGCATGCTCGTCATCGACGATCAACGGCCTACTCAGCAGTTCCTTCAGGCGCATGTCACGACCGTCCGGACTGCTCATGGCGATAAGTGCCGCCAGGGTGGGAATACCCTCGCGCAGGTCCGTTCCCGGTGTCTTGCCGGACTGTGTTGAATCGGAGGTGATGTCCACCAGATCGTCAGCGAGTTGAAAGGCAACCCCGATGGATTCACCGAATCGCGCCATAGTTTCCACCGTCGCCTGATCGGCACCGGCCATCATGGCCCCGAATCGGCCCGAGGTCGCAATGAGAGATCCGGTCTTGTCGGCAAGCACCTGGAGGTGGTGCTTCACCGGGTCCATGCCCTCCTCGGGACCAACCGTTTCCCGGATCTGGCCGGTACAGAGTCGCTCGAAGGTCCGGGCCTGGACCCGCACGGCCTCTGGGCCGAGGTCGGCCAAGATGTCGGAGGCGCGAGCGAAGAGGAAGTCTCCTGTGAGGATGGCGACGGTGTTGTCCCAGCGTGCGTTCGCCGATGCGGCGCCGCGGCGAATCTTCGCCTCGTCCATGACGTCATCGTGATAGAGCGTGGCCAGGTGGGTGAGTTCCACCACAACGGCCGCATCGATGACTTCGCGCCTGTCAGCTTCACCGAACTGAGCGGCAAGCAGAACCAGGAGGGGCCGGAAGCGCTTGCCACCCGCATCGACCAGGTGACGTGAGGCTTCGGTCACAAATGGGTACTCGCTCGTCACCGCATGGCGCAGGGATCGCTCCACCTCGGTCAGGCCCTCAGCCAATACCGCCTCTAAGCCAGGATCTCCAGCCAGGCGATCGAGGGCGATCCGGCTCATGCCATCACGCTACTCCCGAAGGAAGATGTCGGCATTCGCAACCAATTCCAGTACCGGTTGCGGGGCGATGCCGAGTACCACGGTCACCGTGGCTGCTGCCGCCACGGCGATCGTGGTGAAAACCGAGGGCACGACCACACTGGCGGTGTCCTGGTTTGGGGCATTGAAGAACATCAAGACGATGACCCGAACATAGAAGAACGCGGTCACCGCGGACATGAGAACAGCCACGATCACCAGCCAGGCGGCACCGCTGGCGATAGCCGCAGCAAAGACACTGAACTTGCCGATGAAGCCACTGGTGAGCGGAATGCCTGCAAGGGAAAGCATGAAGAGCGCAAACAGCGATGCCACGACCGGGGACCTGCGTCCCAAACCCGACCACTTCGACAACTGCGTCGCTTCACCCGTGGCATCTCGCACCATGGTGATGATCGCAAAGGCGCCGATCGTGGTGAATCCGTAGGCGATCAGATAGTACATCGAGCTGGCCAAACCCGCTCCACTGGCGGCGGTCACGCCGACGAGTATGAACCCGGCCTGGGCAATGGACGAGTAGGCAAGCATTCGCTTGATGTCGGTCTGTGCCACGGCGATGATCGAACCCACCACCATGGTGGCGATGGCCACGATCCACAGCACCGGCTCCCAGTCCCAACGCATGCCACCGAAAGCGACGTAGAGCAGCCGCAGCAGAGCGCCGAACGCGGCAATCTTCACCGTTGCCGCCATGAATGCCGTAACCGGAGTAGGTGAGCCCTGGTAGACGTCCGGAGTCCACTGATGGAAGGGCACCAGGGAAACCTTGAAGAACAGGCCAACCAGGATCAATCCCATAGCCGCGAGGATCAGGGCGTTCTGCGAGGGTTTGGCAGCGAGGACCTCGGCGATAACCCCAAGGTCGATGGATCCGGCGTAGCCGTACGCAAGCGCCGATCCGTACAGGAAGAAAGCCGAGGAGAAGGCGCCAAGTAAGAAGTACTTCATGGCCGCCTCCTGCGAGAGGAGGCGACGGCGACGTGCCATGCCGGCCAGCAGGTACAGCGGAAGGGACATGACCTCCAGAGCGATGAACATCATCAGGAGGTCGCCAGCGGCAGGGAAGAGCAACATGCCGGTAAGCGAGAAGAGGAAGAGCGGCCACACTTCGGTCTGCAGGTAGCCGCGGGTGGTGAATTCCTGTTCGTCAACTGAGCCCGGCAATGTCGAGGCTCGCGGAGCGAAGGCGTCACCGTTTGGATCAATACCCCGCTCGGCGATCAACAGGGCGGCCAAGGTGGCCACGAGCAGCAGGGCTCCTTGAATGACGAGCGCTGGGCCATCGATTACCACCGAACCGGCACCGGTGATTACCCGTGTTCCGGCGAGCGTCACCACCCAGGCGAAGGCAATGAGCAGGCTTAGGAAGACCAGGGCCAGTTGGCATGCACGTCGTGCACGACGTGGCAGGAAGGCCTCGAACAACACCGAAAGCACCGCAGCCCCGAAGAGGATGAGTACCGGCGCCATGGCTCGATAGTCGAACTCGGGGAAAGTGAAGGTGCTCTCGCTCAGGCGCACCGCGGCCGCGCTCATCACTGGCCATTCCCTTCGACGATTGCCACAATGCGATCCACCGTCGGGTTCACGGCGTTGAGAATCGGTGCCGGGAAGAAGCCCAGCACGATTGTCAGGGCGACGATCGGGGCGAGGGCTGCGATCTCCCGGCCCTTCAGGTCAGGCATGTTCGCGAGCCCATCCTTCACCGGGCCAGTCATGGTGCGCTGGTAGACGCGCAATACGTAGGCCGCCGTGAGCACGATGCCCAGCGTGGCAACCGCACCAACGACCATCATGCGCTCGAAGGCACCCAGCAGCACCATGAACTCACCGACGAATGAGACCAGACCGGGTAGAGCAAGGGAACTCAGCGCAGCGAAGAGGAAGAAGCCCGCCAACACCGGGGCTGGCTTGTTCACGCCGCCGTAATCGCCGATGAGACTGGAGCCTCGATTTCGCTGCATGAGGAAGCCAGCGGTCATGAACAAGGCCGCAACGGAGAGGCCGTGCGCCACCATGTACACGATCGATCCACTCTGACCGATAGCGGTGAAGACGAAGATGCCCAGGGCGATGAACCCGAAATGCGAAAGTGACGAGTAGGCGAAGAGACGCTTCATGTCGGTTTGCACCAAGGCGACGTAGCCGCCATAGAAGATGCCGATCAAGGCCATCCCGATGACGACCGGTGCGTAGAACTCGGATGCCGCAGGGAAGATCGGCAGGCAGTAGCGCAGCATGCCGAACGTTCCTACCTTGTCCAGGACACCGATCAGCAGGATCGAGGTGGCCGGGGTGGATTGGCCAGCTGCATCCGGGAGCCAGGTGTGGAATGGCCACAGCGGTGCCTTGATCGCAAAGGCGATGAAGAAGCCCAGGAACAGCATCTTCTGCACATTCGGGTCAATGGGTATCGATGACAGCCCTTCGTAATCGAAGGTCGCCTGGCCGGTGGTCTGCAGGCCCACTACGAAGAGACCAATCAGCGCCGCCAGAAGCAGGAGGCCACCCACCAGGCTGTAGAGCAGGAACTTCACAGCCGCGTAGGAGCGCTGAGGTCCGCCGAATCGCCCGATCAGGAAATAGACCGGTACCAGCATGACTTCGAAGAAGACGTAGAAGAGAAAGAGATCGGTAGCGGCGAATACACCGATCATGGTGGTTTCCAGAGCCAGGATCAGCGCCAGATAGCCGCGTACCGATCCGTTCTCTGGATCACGCCAGGCCGAGAGGATCACCACAGGCACCAACGTGGCTGCCAGTGCGATGAGTACCAGCGCCATACCGTCCACACCCATCGAATAGCCGATACCTAGTGCGGGTATCCATGGGTAGGACTCAACGAACTGGAACAGGTCAGTGGAACTGCCGTCGAACTGCAGTGCCATCGCAACCACACCAGCCAGGGTTGCCACCGAGAACGCCAATGCCACGACTCGTGCAGAGGTGGGTTTCGTGCGCGGTGTCAGCATCACCGCCAGGGCGCCCACCAAGGGGAGCCCTGCCAGAACGGAAAGCCAGGGGAACGCGCTCATGCCAGCCTCACCAGTGCCAGTGCAATCAGAACGATGACCGCGCCACCAACCATGGACAGTGCGTAGGAACGAACGAAGCCACGCTGGGTCCGGCGCATCCGCGTTGCCAGACCACCGATGAACCCTGCGGTGCCCAGGACGAAGCCGTCAACCGCACGCTCATCGAACCAATTTGCGGCACGAGCCAGGCGGTAGGACGGCTCTACAACGAGTACGTCGTTGACCTGGTTGCCGTATAGCTCAGCCCGTGCGGCCCGAGTCAACCAGGAGCCACGCGGCGCGGTCGTCGGGATGGGTTTGCGCAGGTACATCGGAATTGCGATGGCCACACCAACGAGGACCACCGCCAGAGTGACCGCGATGTAAACCCAGGTCGGGTACGGCAGTGGTTCCGAGGCGTAACCGACGACCGGCTCAAGCCATGACTCGATGTCACCCCAGAAGAGCAAGGCCATACCCAACCCGAATGAGCCGATGGCCAGGATAATGAGTGGAATGGTCATTACCGGGGGCGACTCATGCGGATGCACGCCCTCCTCCCAGCGCGCCTTGCCGAAGAACGTCATCAGCACCATGCGGGTCATGTAGAAGCCGGTGACGCCGGCGGCCAGAATCGCTGCGGCTCCAAGCACCGGCCCGCGCTCGAAGGCGGCGTGGATGATCTCGTCCTTGGACCAGAACCCGGAGAAGGGTGGAATGCCGATGATGGCCAGATAGCCGAAAAGGAAGGTGACGAAGGTCGCGATCATCACAGTTCGTAGGGCGCCGTACCTGCGCATGTCGACGTTGTCGTGCATGCCATGCATGACTGAGCCAGCACCAAGGAACAGCCCGGCCTTGAACACGCCATGAGTGAGCAGATGGAAGATCGCGAAGACGTAACCGATGGGCCCTAGGCCAGCCGCCATGACCATGTAGCCGATCTGGCTCATCGTCGATCCGGCTAGCGACTTCTTGATGTCATCCTTCGCCGATCCGATGATCGCGCCCATAAAGACCGTGATGATGCCGACGATCACCACGGCCAGAGCGGCCCATGCAGCGCGGTCGTAGATGGCATTGGAGCGAGCGATGAGGTAGACGCCGGCAGTGACCATGGTCGCCGCATGGATGAGCGCCGAGACTGGGGTCGGACCTTCCATGGCATCCAGGAGCCATGCCTGGAGTGGGAACTGCGCCGACTTTCCGCAGGCCGCCAACAGCAGCAGCAGGCCTAGGGCAGTCAGGACTCCTTCACTCGCCTGCTGGGCATCGGCGAACACAGCGTCGAATGCAACCGAACCGAAGGTCACGAACATCACCATGATGGCCAGGCTGAGTCCTACGTCACCGACTCGGTTGATGATGAACGCCTTCTTGGCAGCTGCTGCTGCCGTTGGCCGCACCTGCCAGAACCCGATCAAGAGGTAGCTGGCCAGGCCCACACCCTCCCAGCCGACGTAGAGCAACAGGTAGTTGTTTGCCAGGACCAGCAGGAGCATGGCAGCCACGAAGAGGTTCAAGTACCCGAAGAACTTCCGGCGATCCGGGTCGTGCGCCATGTAACCCAGGGAGTAGATGTGGATCAGTGCCCCAACGATGGTGATCAGGAGAACGAAGACCATCGACAGTTGATCAAGTTGCAGACCGATGTCGACGGAGAAGTTCCCAGCAAACATCCAGGTTGCGTAGTTCACGCTGATTGTTCGCTCATCGGTCGGCAGCGCCATCATCGCCAGCAACATGGCAACGGCTAGTGCGCCCGCCGCCGAGACGGTCAGCACGCCGAGATACGGGCCCCAGCGGTTGGTCCACCGCCCGCCGACCAGCAGGACGAAGGCGCCCGCCAATGGCAGGGCGATGAGTACCCACACCAAGGAGAGCACGCCGTCAATCGGCATGGACGCCATTCGTTGCCGCCTTCCTATCTACTATCGATCGCGCGCTAGTACTTCAGCAAGCTCGGTTCATCGATGGATGCCGACCTGCGAGTCCGGAAGATGGTCACGATGATCGCTAGGCCCACAACCACCTCGGCGGCAGCTACCACCATCACGAAGAAGGCCACCACCTGACCGTTCAAGGTGCCAGTCATACGCGCGAATGCGACGAAAGCCAGGTTGGCGGAGTTCAACATCAGCTCGACGCACATGAACACCACGATCGCGTTGCGGCGCAGGAGAAAGCCCAGTGCACCCAGACTGAACAGGATTGCCGAGAGCACGACGTAACTGGCAGGACTCATCGGTCCTCGCCTCCCTCGATCTGACGACCCTGACTCAGTTCACGCACCTGTTCGACGTCTGCATGATCAACCGGTCGGGCATCGGCCCGCGCCTGCAGTGGGCCCGGGATGGATTCCATCGCCGGCGTGCCATCGGGCAGGAGCGCGGGCGTATCGACGGCGTTGTGCCGGGCATAGACACCTGGGTTGGGTTGAGTGCCGGGATGCCCGGGGGTCCGGAAGCGCAGACGCGAACGCTCAGGCTGAGTGAGCACCGCCTTCCAGCGCTCTCGGTGGGCCAGAACCATGGCACCCAGCGCCGCCGTGATCAACAGGGCCGAGGTGATCTCGAAGGCCACGAGGTAATCAGTGAAGATCAGGCGGGCGACCCCCTGCACGTTGCCCCCGTCCACGCTGTTGACGCCGGCCAGGCCGATACTGCCCGCTTGGACAAGCGCAGTGCCGACGCTGGCCACCAGCACGGCGACGAGCGCAATACCGAGGGCCAGTGCAGCGATCCGCTGACCTTTCAGTGTTTCAATCAGAGAGTCAGAGGCATCAACGCCGACGACCATGAGCACGAACAGGAAGAGCATCATCACTGCGCCGGTGTAGACGACAACCTGCACCATGCCGAGGAATGGTGCTGAGTTCGCCACGTACATGATGGCGAGGTTGATCATCGTTAGCGCAGTCCACAGAGCGCTATGAACGGCCTTGCGGGACAGGATTAGACCGAGCGCCCCTGCGACCGCAAGGATCCCGCAGACCCAGAACAGGACCGCCTCGGGCGTACCCATGGTGTCCACGGCCAGATCCGGACTCATCGCGCGGGCTCACCTTCCTGCTCCGGCACTGCTCCGGTAATGCGATTGGCGTAGTAGTCCTGTTCGGTCGTGCCCGGCACCATCGGGTGTGGCGGGGGCAGCATCCCGGGCAACAGCGGCCCGAGAAGATCCTGCTTCTCGTAGATGAGGTCAGCGCGACTGTCATCGGCGAGTTCGTAGTCGTTGGTCATGGTCAGCGCACGGGTTGGGCAGGCTTCAATGCATAGCCCGCAGAAGATACAGCGCAGATAGTTGATCTGGTACACCCGCCCATACCGCTCACCGGGTGAATAGCGTTCCGTTTCGGTGTTGTCGGCACCCTCAACGAAGATTGCATCCGCTGGGCAGGCCCAGGCACATAGTTCGCAGCCGACGCACTTCTCCAGGCCATCTGGCCAGCGATTCAACTGGTGACGGCCGTGAAACCGAGCCTCGACCGGGTACTTATCGCGGTCCTCCGGGTACTGCTCGGTGACCGTGGGTTTGAACATGGTGATGAACGTGACCCAGAAGCCACGAATCGGCTGAGGGAAGAATGGCATCACGCATCACCTGTTTCGCTTGATGTCGTAGACCTGGCTGAGTCCGAAGCGGCGGCCACTCCGGCGACCGCAGTGGGTCGACGGCCGGCCACCGGCAGAACCTGCCCGGGCATTGGTGGGACCGGAAAGCCCGGGGCACCAGGGCTTTCCTCCTGCAGGGCGGCCGCACGCCGTGCGGCACGGCGATCACCAACAACCTGCCCGATCCAGGAGCCCAGCAGCAGGATCGCGACGGCAATGGCACCGACGATGAGCACCTGCTGTGTGGTGAAGGTGATCTCGTCCTGGACAATGCGCGCGGTGGAGACGATAAGGATCCAGGCCAGGGAGACCGGGATCAGCACCTTCCAGCCGAACTTCATGAACTGGTCGTAGCGCAGCCGCGGCAGGGTACCGCGCAACCAAATGAACACGAAGATGAACAGCTGCACCTTGATCAGCCACCACAGCAGCGGCCACCACCCGGTATTTGCCTGCTCCCACAGTGAGATCGGCCAGGGAGCACGCCAACCGCCGAGGAACAGCGTGGTGGCCAGAGCCGAGACGGTCACCATATTGATGTACTCGGCGAGGAAGAACAGGGCGAACTTCAGCGATGAGTACTCGGTATGGAACCCTCCGACGAGTTCACCCTCCGCCTCCGGCAGATCGAATGGTGCTCGATTGGTCTCACCCACCATCGCTGTGACGTAGATGAGGAAGCTGGGCAGCAGGATGATCGCGTACCAGATGGGTTCTTGCGCTGCCACGATCTGCGAGGTGGACATCGAACCGGCGTAGAGGAACACCGCCACGAACGACAGACCCATGGCGATCTCGTAGGAGATCATCTGCGCACTCGATCGCAGCCCACCGAGCAGCGGGTAAGTCGACCCTGAAGCCCACCCGGCCAGGACGATGCCGTAGATACCGATCGAAGCAATGGCCAGCACGTAGAGCACGGAGACCGGGAAGTCGGTCAACTGCAGCGGGGTCTCCACTCCGAAGATCGACACAGTGGGTCCGAAGGGAATCACCGCAAAGGCAACGAACGCCATCGTTGCGGAGATCACTGGTGCGATCCAGTAGACAGCCAGGTGCGCGGCCTTAGGGATGATCTCTTCCTTCAGCCCCAACTTGATGCCGTCCATCAGGGACTGCAGCAGACCGAAGGGACCTACCCGGTTGGGTCCGATGCGGTTCTGCATCCGGGAAACGACCCTGCGCTCCCACCAGATGGTGAACAGGGTGAGCAGCACCAAGATGACAAAGATGGCTACCGACTTCAGCAGCACCATCCACCAGGGATCCGCTCCGAACAGGCTTTCCGCACCCGCGTTCACGCCGCACCTCCCCGGGTCACGGTGATCGCGTCTCCGGACCGTAAGCCCAACTGCGTGTACACATGGCAGTCAGGTGAGTTCATCGGCAGCCAGACACTGCCGTCGACGACCGGCGCCAGTGCAAGCGGAAGGGTGACCGAACCTGCAGGGCCAGTGGCGATAACGGTCTGCGCATCGGTAAGCCCTAGTCGCGCTGCTGTCGCAGCACTCATCTGCATCTGCGTTGGCCTAGCGGTCGCCGCCAGATGCGGGTCACCCTCCTGCATGACGCCGCTGTCGAGCAGCTGACGCCAGGTTGCCAACGTAATGGCATCCCCAGGTTCACTCGCTCCCACAGTTGGCAGTTGCCAGCGTGCGCCGGTCCAGCCACCCAACTGGGCGATCTCCCGACGTAGGTTCGTGACCTCACCAGGCTGCCCGGCGCCAAGGGCGTCGGCCAGCATGCTCAACACCGCCGCGTCCGACAGGGCGAGATCGGTTCGCAGCACCTGGCCGAAGGGGCGCGAACGTCCCTCCCAGTTGACGAAGGTCCCAGCCTTTTCGGCAACCACGGCCACCGGGAGCACAACATCTGCTCGCTCGGTGACCTCCGAGTGGCGCTGCTCCAGCGAGACGACGAAGGCGCAGTTGTCCAGGGCTGCGCGGACCAGCTCCGGGTCGGGATAGTCACCTGGTTCTACTCCGCCGACGAGCAGTGCGCCGACGCCTCCGGATCGAGCAGCCTCGAGGAGTTCATCCCCAGCAAGCCCATTGGCGCTGGGCAGTCGGTTCGCGTCGACGCCCCAGGCCTGAGCGATCTGGTTGCGCGCCTGCTGATCAAGTAGTGGACGACCACCCGGCAGTAGTCCGGCAAGGGCACCCGCGTCCAGCGCGGCCCGCTCACCAGCGCGCCTGGGTACCCAGGCCAATGCCGCACCCGTGGCGTCGGCGAGGGCGCCGACCGCCGAAAGCGTTCCCGGGTGCGCCGCTGCACGCTCACCGACCATGATCACCGCACCTGGCTTGCGCAACCCGGCGAGCAGATCGGCCGGCAGACCATCGACATCGGCCTGACCCTGGGCGAGTCGTTGCAGGATGCCCGCTTCTTGGCCAGGCTTTGCCAGCCAACAGGCGGCCTTGAGCTTCTCCATCCCGCGGGTGAGCACCGGTGCGATTGCAATGACCTTGGTCGTACCGTGACGAGCAGCCTTGCGCAGCCGCAGGAACAGGATCGGTGATTCATCCTCCGGCTCAAGGCAGACCAGTAGGACGGTGGGCGCCGACTCCAACGCGCTGTACGAAACCGTGTGACTGGCAGCTACGCGGGCGGCCAGGAACTGCTGTTCCTCTGCGGAGCTGGCTCGACTGCGGAAATCGATGGAGTCCGAGCCCAGCGCTACGCGAGTGAAGCGTGAATAGGCGTAGGCATCCTCGAGTGTGGTTCGGCCGCCAACAAGGACTGCGGTGTGTGCACCAGCGCTCTGCAAGCCTGCGGCAGCGCGGGCGATGGCCTCCGGCCAGGATGCTGGGCGAAGCTCACCGTTCTCACGAACCAACGGGCCGGCGAGGCGTCCCTGTGTCATGTAGGGAAAGGCGAACCGTCCCTTGTCACAGTTCCAGTCCTCATTGACCTCAGGGTCTTCCCAGGCGAGGCGCCGCGTGATGGTGCCGCGTCGGTAGTCGGTGCGCAACGTGCATCCCGATGCGCAATGCTCACAGGTTGTGGGCATGGAGACTAGGTCGAATGGACGCGAACGGAAGCGATAGGCAGCGCTGGTGAGTGCACCCACCGGACAGATCTGCACCGTGTTACCAGAGAAGTAGGAATCGAAGGGTTCATCTTCTGCCGTACCCACCTGCTGCTGAGCACCACGCTCAAGCAACTCCAGCATCGGATCCCCAGCGATCTGCTCGGCGAAGCGGGTGCATCGGGCACAGGAGACACAGCGCTCACGGTCTAGGAGGATCTGGGCACTGACGTTGATCGGCTTGGGAAACGTGCGCTTGGTGTCTTCGAAGCGAGTCTGTGGGCGACCTGCGCTCATTGCCTGGTTCTCCAGCGGACATTCCCCGCCCTTATCGCAGACCGGGCAGTCCAAGGGGTGATTGACGAGGAGGAACTCCATCACCCCCTCCTGCGCCTGCTTGGCAACTTCAGAGGTGAGCTGGGTACGGATCTGCATGCCATCGCTGACCACCTGTGCACAGGCCGGTTGGGGCTTCGGCATGCCCTCAACCTCGATCAGACACATGCGACAGGCGGCCACCGGATCAAGCAGCGGGTGATCGCAGAACCTAGGGATCTCAATGCCCAGGAGTTCGGCTGCACGAATGGCGAGCGTTCCCTTAGGTACCTGCAGAGCGACGCCGTCGACGATAACCGTCACCATGTCTGTGCTCATGAGGTCCGAACCGGTCCGGTCCGAGCTGTTGACCACCGTCATCGCGCACCTGCGCCAACGCCGGCGAAGACATAGGACGCCACCGGATCGAAACTTTCATCCACCGGGGTGCGCGTGGCCGTCAGGAACTCATCACGGAAGTACTTCATCGCGGCCGGGTACGGCGTTGCCGCCGCGTCGCCCAGTGCGCAGAACGATCGACCAGCAATCTGCCCGCAAAGGTCTGCGATCGTGTCGAGTTCACCTTCGGCACCAGAGCCGTGCTCGAACTTCTCCAGCAGGCCGGTGATCCAGTAGGTGCCCTCGCGGCAGGGAGTGCACTTGCCGCAGGACTCGTGCTTGTAGAACTCCAGCCAGCGCGTCACCGCCTTCACGACACTGACCGTCGGATCGAACAACATCGGAGTGCCTGTACCGAGCATCGTCCCGGCAGCGGCCATGTCTTCGTAGGTCAGCGGAGTATCCAGATGCTCCGCGGTGAGCATTGGTACCGACGACCCGCCTGGGAGCCAGAACTTCACGGGCGCCCCGCCACGCATACCCCCGGCGTAGTCGAGCAGCTCGCGCATGGTGATGCCGAGTGGCGCCTCGTAGATGCCGGGACGGTTGACGTGCCCGGATACGGCGAACACTTTGAAACCCGGTGACTTCTCCGTACCGAACTGACGGAACCAGTCGACGCCGCGGTCCACGATGTATGGAATGTTGGCGATGGTCTCCACATTGTTGATGACCGTCGGCGAGGCATACAAACCGGCCACTGCCGGAAATGGCGGCTTCAGTCGCGGTTGACCACGGTACCCCTCCAGGGAATCGAGCAGTGCCGTTTCCTCACCGCAGATATAGGCACCAGCTCCGGCATGGACGACGACGTCCAGATCGAAGCCGCTCCCCTGGATGTTCGTCCCGATCAGCCCTGCCGCACGAGCCTGGGCGACGGCGCGGGCAACCCGACGAATCGCCTGCGGTACCTCACCGCGGATGTAGATGAATGCGTGGTTGGCGCGGATCGCATAGGAGGCGATGATCACGCCTTCGACGAGGGCATGCGGATTCGCCATCATGATGGGGATGTCCTTGCAGGCCCCTGGCTCAGACTCATCGGCATTGACCACGAGATAGTGCGGCTTGCCATCGCCCTGGGGAACAAAGCCCCACTTCATGCCGGTCGGGAAACCCGCGCCACCGCGACCACGCAGACCCGAGTCCTTCACGCGAGCGATCACGTCATCTGGGGAGAGCTGCAGGGCCGCCGTCAATCCGCGATAGCCACCAACACGTCGGTAGCCCTCGAGGGTGGACAGATCTGGCACGTCCCAGTGCTCGGTGATGACCGGCGTCAAGCCGGAGGTCACCATGGCTCAGCCCTCCTTCGCCGCGGGTGCTGCCATCCCGCGCTCCTTCGCCAGGCGTAGCCCGGCGAGCATCTTGTCGTCAACGCACTGACCACCGTCAGCCAAACCATCGTCTAGCAGAGCCAGGGTGCGCTCAGTCGCCGCGAAGTCGCGAATGGCTGGCCCGCGGGTGGATTCCACCGGCTGCCCCGCCGCGAGGCGATCGATCACGTCCACTGCGCTGGTCGGCGTGACGTCGTCCATGAACTCCCAGTCCACGGTCATCACTGGTGCGTGCGTGCAGGCCGCCTGACACTCGATGCGCTCGAGCCAAAACTGACCGTCGGCGGTCGGCTCATTGTTTCCCACCCCAAGACGCTCTGACACTGCCTGATACACGGCATCGCCACCCAGGAGGCCGCAGAGCGTGTTGGTGCACACACCGATGTGGTGGCGGCCAACCGTTCGGCGCTTGTACATCGTGTAGAAGGAGGCCACCGCAGTGACCTCGGCAGCGGTCAGGCCCAAGATGTCAGCGCACACGCCAATGCCTTCAGGCGTGATGGAGCCTTCTTCACTTTGCACCAGGTGCAACATCGGCATGACCGCCGAACGACTGCGCGGATAGCGCTTGGCCAATTCCTGCAGAGTGGTAATGGTGTTGTCACTGATTGCCATCGCTCATCCCTCGCTCAGCGGTCCACGCCACCCATGACGGGATCAATGCTTGCCACGGCTGCGATGACGTCCGCGATCTGACCACCCTCACAGGTCGCCGGTACTGCCTGCAGGTTGGTGAACGACGGGTCACGGAAGTGCACCCGGTATGGCCGCGTGCCCCCGGCACTCACCACGTGGGCGCCAAGTTCACCGCGGGGTGACTCCACAGCCTGGTAGACCTGACCGGCAGGTACGCGGAATCCCTCGGTGACCAACTTGAAGTGGTGAATGAGGGCTTCCATCGACTCGGACATGATCTGACGAATGTGCTCCAGGGAATTCCCCTGGCCATCAGAACCGATCGACAATTGCGCTGGCCACGCGATCTTCTTGTCTTCCACCATCACGGGACCCGGCTTGGCAAGTCGATCCAGGGCCTGCTCAACGATCTTCAATGACTGCTGCATCTCCTCAAGGCGAATCAGGAAGCGCCCGTATGCATCGCAGGTCGTTTGCGTGGCAACGTCGAATTCGTAGGTCTCGTAGCCGCAGTAGGGCTGTGACTTGCGCAGATCATGCGGTAGGCCCGTGGCCCGAAGCACTGGGCCCGAGATACCCAGCGCCATGCAGCCGGTCAGGTCAAGATAGCCAACCCCTACGGTGCGCCCCATCCAGATGGAGTTGTCCACCAGCAGATTCGCGGTGTCCTTCAAGCGCTTGCGTAGCACCTTCAGGTCCTTGCGGATGCGCGCAATGGCATCGGGTGGGAGGTCCTGTGCCACGCCCCCGGGGCGAATGTAGGCACTGTTCATGCGCAGGCCGGTGATCATTTCAAAGATATCGAGGATGATCTCGCGCTCGCGGAATCCGAAGATCATGGCCGAGAGCGCGCCCAGCTCCATGCCACCGGTAGCCAGCGCGACGAGGTGCGATGAGATCCGGTTGAGCTCCATCATCAAGACTCGGATGTTTGTCGCTCGCTCCGGAATCTGATCGGTAATGCCGAGGAGTCGCTCGACTGCTAGGCAGTAGGCGGTTTCGTTGAAGAACGGTGAGAGGTAATCCATGCGGGTTACGAAGGTGACCGCCTGAACCCAGTTGCGGTACTCCAGATTCTTCTCGATTCCCGTGTGCAGGTAGCCGATACCGCAGCGTGCCTCGGTTACGGTCTCGCCGTCGAGTTCGAGGATCAGGCGTAGCACTCCGTGAGTGGACGGGTGTTGCGGACCCATATTGACGACGATGCGCTCTTTCTCACCTTCACCCGCACCCTGGATGGTGTCCCAGTCACCGCCGGTGACGGTGTAGATCCGACCCTCGGTCGTGCGGTAGGAGTCGGCGAACGTTGTATCGCTGCTCATCAGTTGTACGCCCTCCGCCGATCAGGTGCAG
>CAZKFI010000022.1:0-7838 GCA_964551975.1 uncultured Bifidobacteriaceae bacterium
GTAAACTCGACCGTCCCTTGTAAACTCAACTGTCCCTAATAAATCTGTCCCTGTGTAGGCAGTTGTGCCAAAGGCCTCAGCGACGACGTCCAGGCCCTCATGTAGCAGGGCAGGGCTGATGGTCAACGGAGGAAGAAAGCGCAGGACGTTGCCGTAGGTCCCGCAGGTGAGCACAATCACCCCTTGCGCATGGCAGGCCTTCGCAACTGCGCCTGCCCGATCGGCATCGGGCTCCAGGGTGCCGGGCTTGGTGAGTTCGATGGCGATCATGGCGCCGCGTCCGCGGACATTGCCAATCACCGGGTACTGAGCCTGCATGGCCTGCAGACGGTCCAACATGATCGCTTCGATCGCACGAGCCTTGCCGTTGGCGTCCTCCTGCTCCATCCAGGCAATGGAGGCAAGTCCGGCGGCGCAGGCCAGGGGATTGCCACCATAGGTGCCACCCAAGCCACCGACGTGCACCGCGTCCATGATCTCCTTGCGGCCAGTCACGCCGGCCAGGGGGAGCCCGCCGGCGATGCCCTTGGCGGTCACCACGAGGTCGGGTACGACGCCCTCATGGGTGCTCGCGAACCAGTCGCCGGTCCGGCAGAAGCCACTTTGTACCTCGTCGGCGATGAAGACGATGCCATGTGCGGCCGCGAAGTCGGCCAGGGCCCGTAGATAGCCGGGTGCGGGCACGATGAAGCCACCTTCACCCTGCAACGGTTCGACCAGAATTGCCGCGACGTTGCTGGCTCCGATCTCCTTCTCGATTCGTGTCGTCGCCCAAGCGGCAACCTCCGGGCCGGCATGCGGGCCATCACGGAATGGGTACGACATCGGGACCCGGTAGACCTCCGAAGCGAAGGGACCGAACGACTGCTTGTAGGGCATGTTCTTTGCGGTCAGAGCCATGGTCAGGTTGGTACGTCCGTGATACGCGTGCTCAACCACCACGACTGCCTGGCGACCGGTGGCAGCACGCGCGATCTTCACGGCGTTCTCCACGGCCTCTGCGCCGGAGTTCACCAGGACTGAGCGCTTCTCGTGGCCCCCTGGCGTGAGCCGGTTCAGCGCTTCACACATGGCGATGTACCCCTCGTATGGGGTCACCATGAAACATGTGTGGGTGAACCGTGCTGCCTGCTCGGCAACGGCAGCGGCCACCATCGGGTTCGCGTTACCGATAGTGGTCACAGCGATGCCCGAACCTAGGTCGATCAGAACATTGCCATCGACATCCTCGACCACGCCGCCGCCGGCGCGCTCCGCGAAGACCGGCATCGTGCCACCCACTCCCGCCGACACTGCCGCAGCACGACGAGCCATGAGGGCCTGGGACTTTGGGCCTGGGATCGCCGTGACGAGGCGACGTTCCTGAGCAATGCCGTTGTCGGTGCGTTCCGGGGCGAGAGTCATCGTTCCTCCAGTGTCCCTATTGGCAGGTCGGCCACCCGGAAGGTGGTCGGTGCTCGAGGCGCGGTCGCGCCAGGTACTCCTGGAAAGACTAGACCAGGTGACTCCCCTAGGATCTGCACGTGACGGGACCATCGGGTGATCAACACCTCAACAACCACCACACGGACACTCTCGCGGCTATCCATGCCCACCCCACGAGTCACAACATTCGGTGGGTGGATGCGGTGAGCCTGATTGGTGCGGTCGGTGATGTCGAAGAGAAGCATGACGGCCGATTCCGGTTCACGATTGGCACTGAGAGTCAGGTGTTCGACCGTCCGCACGGCAAGGACTTGACGGTGCAACAGGTGGTCGACCTGCGGCACATGCTGCAGGCGGCTGGATACGGCCCGCCGCCTCGGACTCGGGAGGACTAGGCATGCCCAGTGACCTCATGGTGGCGGCGATCGACTACCGATCAACACGTATATATAGGTTGGATGCTGATCCAGATGGGCGGCCAACGCGAGTAGTGGCCGAGGATCCCAAGGGGTACTTCCGGCATCTGCACTCCAAGGCCGGCACCCTCGATGGTTTCTACCTCTCCGACGACCCGGAGTACTGGCGTGCCATCGCAGCGGAACTGCGGGAAGCCACCGCGGTGTTGATCCTTGGTCACGGCTCGGGCAAATCGAATGCCAGCCACAAGTTCATCGCCTACATCGAAGAGCATGATCGGCCCCTGGCTGAGCGGATCGTCGGGGACCTGCGCTGCGATGTAGACGATCTGACGGATCGTCAGGTGCTGCGGCTTGCGCAGCGAGCCTTTGAGCCGCTCACCTGAGATCGCCGATTGCGCTGATCGCAACATCACCTTCCATCGCAGATCGATGACCCCGTGCGTCAAGTAGTCATCCTGGGTAGCACCGGATCAATCGGTACCCAAGCGCTGGACATCATCGCGCGCAATCGTGAGCAATTCCGCGTCGCTGGACTCGCTGCCACCGGTCGCGACCCGATCGGGCTCGCCGACCAGTGCCTAGATTTCGATGTGCCAGTCGTTGGGCTCACTGCAGCCACAGCCGAGGACTTCCTTGCCGCGTTGCGGGTGCGTGCCGGTGAGCGTGGGTTGCGCAGCGAACGTGAACCCCGGGTGATCGCTGGTAGGGATGCCGCAACGCAGGTGGCAGCACTGCAAGCCGACGTCGTACTCAATGGCATGGCCGGTGCGGCAGGACTCGAACCCACCCTGGCAGCTCTGCGCAGTGGCAGCGTGCTGGCGTTGGCGAACAAGGAGTCACTGATTATCGGCGGGCCACTGGTCAAGGCCCTGTGTGGGCCTGACCAAATTGTGCCGGTGGACTCGGAGCATTCGGCGCTGGCCCAGTGCCTACGTGCCGGGCGGGCTACTGAAGTGCAGCGGCTGATCCTCACCGCCAGTGGTGGTCCGTTTCGTGGATGGTCCACCGCCGACCTGCTGCAGGTAACGCCGGAACAGGCACTGCGGCATCCCACCTGGTCGATGGGGCCCCTGGTGACCATCAACTCGGCCACGTTGATGAACAAGGGTCTTGAGGTCATCGAAGCGCACCTACTGTTCGACATTGCCTTCGATGCAATCGACGTTGTGGTGCATCCACAGTCGGTGGTGCACTCCATGGTCGAGTTCTGTGACGGTTCGACGATGGCGCAGGCCAGTCCACCGGATATGCGCCTGCCCATTGCTCTGGGCCTGGCATGGCCAGAGCGCGTTCCGCAGGCTGCTGCGGCATGTGATTGGCGCCAGGCCTGCGTGTGGGAGTTCGAGCCCCTGGATGAGCAGGCTTTCGGCGCCGTCCGGCTGGCCCGTCTAGCCGGGACGGCTGGTGGTACTGCTCCGGCCGTATTCAATGGAGCCGATGAGACCTGCGTTGCAGCGTTACTCGCCGGTCAGTTGAGCTTTCCGGGAATTGTGAACACCGTCGAGCGCGTGGTGCACGAGCATCTGGATGGTGCCGTAACCGGGGAACCGGGTGCTGCCTGGATGCCTGGGGATCAGGTCGAGTTGACCGATGTCCTGGCGGCCGACGCCTGGGCTCGGCGACGGGCCAGCATGCTCGTGGAGGCAGCCGTGGGTGGGTCGGGTTAACCTGCAGGTGTGGAAATCCTCGGCATCATCGCCTTCGCCCTGTTGATCGCCGCCTCGATTGCACTGCACGAGCTCGGCCATCTGATCCCGGCGAAGCTATTCGGTGTGCGGGTAACCGAGTACATGATCGGATTCGGGCCGACCCTTTGGTCACGAGTTCGGGGGGAGACGCGCTACGGGATTAAGGCGATTCCCCTCGGTGGGTATATCCGCATGATCGGCATGCTGCCTCCTGCCAAACCGGGTGAAGCTCCGCGCACCATGTCCACCGGTCGATTCGCTCAGTTGATCGACGATGCGCGCAAGCAGTCGATGTCCGAGGTGGGTCCTGAGGACGCCAATCGCGTCTTCTACAAACTCTCAGTCCCCAAGCGACTGATCATCATGGCCGGTGGGCCGGTGATGAACTTAGTGCTGGCATTCGTGCTTTTCACCATCGTGCTGGTGGGTATCGGTCTGCCGGAGCCAACCATACGGGTGGGCGCCGTAGTGCCCTGCGTGCCTACCGCCTCGCAACCCACCGGTCAGCCCCTGCCGTCGGGTCAATGTCCAACCGGCACCGAGGCCACGCCAGCAAGCCTGGCCGGTCTGCAGCCGCAAGACACCGTCCTGGCTATCGACGGACGTCAGGTGCAGGCCTGGAATCAGATCACCGACCTGGTCACTGGTCGCTCGGGGGAAACCATCACGGTCACCATCGATCGCGCTGGCGTTCAGCAGGAGATCCCAGTGACCGTTGCCCAGATCGAACGGCCCGTGGTTGATGAAGCTGGGCAGCCCACCGGTGAAGTGGTGCCGAGTGGATTCCTCGGAGTACGGCCGGCGTTTGAGTACGTGCCACAGCCATGGTCCAGCGTGCCCGAGACCATGTGGGACTTGACCGTGGCATCGGTTGTTGCCCTCATCTCGCTTCCGGTGCGACTGTATGAACTCGTGGTTGACACCTTGATCGGGGGTGGGGAGCGCGCCGTGGACGGCCCGGTGAGCGTGGTGGGCGTCAGTCGGCTCGGCGGTGAGATCGCCGCCATGGATGAGCCAGTGAATGCCAAGATTGCGACCTTCCTGAGCCTGGCCGCCTCGTTGAACCTTTTCCTCTTCCTGTTCAACCTGCTACCGGTCCTGCCACTGGATGGTGGCCATATCGCCGGTGCGCTGGTCGAAGGAGCCCGTCGGCAACTGGCCCGGCTACGCGGCCGACCTGATCCGGGGCCGGTGGATGTGGCCCGCCTGCTTCCGGTGGCCTACGTCGTCGCGAGTGTGCTGATCGCGATGGGCGTCATCGTCATCTGGGCTGACATCGTCAAGCCCATCTCGCTGGGGTAGTCGACGTAGGGGATACTGAGAAAGTGACGGTGAACCTGGGCATCCCCGCGACACCCCCGCCTGTGCTGGCCCCGCGCCGGCAGACACGGCAAATCATCCTCAGGCACCCGAAGCATCCGGTTGCTGTCGGCGGTGATGCACCGGTGAGTGTGCAGTCCATGTGCACCACATTGACGGCAGATGTCAACGCAACACTGCAGCAGATTGCCGAGTTGACGGCCTCAGGTTGCCAGGTGGTTCGGGTCGCGGTTCCCAGTCAGGACGATGCGGATGCGTTACCGCAGATCGCGCGCAAGTCCGGAATTCCGGTCGTTGCCGATATCCACTTCCAGCCAAAGTACGTGTTCGCGGCCCTGGAAGCCGGATGTGCAGGCGTACGCGTGAATCCTGGCAACATCAAGCAGTTCGATGACAAGGTCGCTGAAATCGCTCGCGCGGCAAAAGACACCGGGACGCCGATTCGTATCGGTGTCAACGCCGGATCACTGGACCCGCGGCTGCTCGCCAAGTACGGCAAGGCAACTCCCGAGGCCTTGGTTGAGTCTGCACTCTGGGAGGCCTCGCTCTTCGAAGAGCATGACTTTCGCGATATCAAGATCTCAGTGAAACACCACGACCCGGTGGTGATGGTGCGGGCCTACACACTTCTCGCCGAGCAGTGCGATTACCCCTTGCACCTCGGCGTCACCGAGGCAGGCCCAGCCTTCCAAGGCACGGTCAAGTCCGCAGTGGCCTTCGGCGCACTGCTCAGTCAGGGCATAGGCGACACGATCCGCGTTTCGCTTTCGGCGCCGCCGGTCGAAGAGGTCAAGGTCGGCATTGCCATCTTGGAGTCGTTGAATCTTCGACAGCGCGGCCTGGAAATCGTCTCCTGCCCGTCGTGCGGTCGAGCGCAGGTTGACGTCTACACACTGGCCGAGCAGGTGACCGCCGGCTTGGAGGGCCTTGAGGTACCTCTCCGCGTTGCCGTCATGGGCTGTGTAGTCAACGGTCCAGGTGAGGCACGCGAGGCTGATCTCGGAGTTGCCTCAGGAAATGGCAAGGGACAGATCTTCGTCAAGGGTGAGGTAATCAAGACCGTGCCAGAGTCGCAGATCGTCGAAGTGCTCATCGAAGAGGCAATGAAGTTGGCCGAGGAGATGGGTGAGCAATCCGGGTCACCGGTTGTCACCGCAGGCTGATCCATCGGCGTCGTTCGGCACGGTTCGCCCGCTCCTTGCGGAGGATCTCCCTGCTGCTCGGCACATCGTCGAGCAGGCGCCTGTAGCGCAATGCTTCGTCGCTGCCCGTCTGGCACATGGGGGAGCAGACCCCTGGCGATTGGGTGGGGAGTTACTCGGTTACTTCACGGGTGAAGGTCTGCAGTCCTTCGCCTACTGCGGCGCCAACCTCGTGCCGGTGCAGACCACGCCGGCAGCGCGCGCGGCCCTCGCCGATCGGTTGCGAGGGTCCCGGCGGTGCTCGTCGATTCTCGGCCTTGCTGATGAGGTGTTGGACCTTTGGCGACTACTGGAACCTAGTTGGGGACCGGCGCGCGAGGTTCGACCTCGACAGTTGCTCATGGCCATCGATCACGATCCGCTCGTTGCAGCCGATCCCGATGTGCGGCTGGTTCGTCTGGAGGAACTGGAAACTGTCCTACCTGCCTGCGTTGCCATGTTCACCGAAGAAGTAGGGATCTCACCGGTCAATGGGGGGCAGGATGGCGCCTATCGAGCGCGGATTGCCGAACTCATCCGAAGTCATAGAGCGTTCGCTCGCATCAGCCAGGGTGAGGTGGAATTCAAGGCCGAGGTTGGTGCCGCAACCAACGCGGTCTGCCAGGTTCAGGGTGTCTGGGTGCCGCCGCGCCTACGTGGGACTGGGCTCGCTGCACCAGGGATGGCGGCAGTGGTGCGCCTGGCCCGCGCCCATATCGCGCCGATCGTGAGCTTGTACGTGAATGACTACAACACGCCGGCACGCAAGGCGTACACCGCAGTGGGCTTCCAGACAGTCGGCACATTCGCCACCGTACTGTTCTAACGCTCACCGTCAGTGGCGGTACTCATCGAAGACTGGACTGCGATTCCAACGTCGACCCGCATACCTGCTCGCGTCCGGTCCGAGCTATTCCTACTAGGCTCGCGGCGTGATCCTGCGGATGTCAACGTTATTCGTTCGCACGCTTCGTGAGGATCCGGCCGATGCTGAAGTGCCCAGTCATCGTCTGCTCGTTCGAGCGGGCTACGTGCGGCGAATAGCGCCGGGTGTGTTCTCCTGGCTACCACTTGGCTACCTGGTCTACCGCAACGTGGAGCGCATCGTTCGCGATGAGATGGACGCTGCCGGTTTTCAAGAGGTGCACTTCCCGGCTCTACTTCCGCGTGAGCCGTACGAGACCACCGGTCGATGGACCGAATACGGCGACACTCTGTTTCGTCTGCAGGACCGCAAGGAGGTTGACTACCTCCTGGGTCCAACTCACGAGGAGATGTTCACCCTCATGGTCAAGGGCGAGTACTCCTCCTACCGCGACCTGCCCCTGATCATCTATCAAATTCAAACGAAGTACCGCGACGAGGCTCGGCCGCGTGCCGGGATCCTGCGTGGTCGGGAATTCGTCATGAAGGACTCCTATTCATTCGACGTAACCGATGAGGGCCTAGCCGTCTCCTATCTGCGCCATCGTGATGCCTACATCGCGACATTCGATCGGCTCGGCCTGCAGTATGTGATCGTCACGGCGACATCCGGTGCCATGGGTGGATCGGCAAGTGAGGAATTCCTCGCGCCGACTGAATCGGGAGAAGACTCTTTCATCCGGTGTACGGCCTGCGCCTATGCGGCAAATGTGGAAGCAGTGACGATCACGCCACCTGAGCCAGTGGAGGATCATCTGGTCAGTGCCATTCCGGCCGCGCACGTGGAGAACACACCTGATACGCCGACCATTGCGACCTTGGTGGAGATTTCCAACGAGCGCGCAGACCTGCGCCGGGCCGATCGTGATTGGCAGGCTGCA
>CAZKFI010000022.1:7848-34383 GCA_964551975.1 uncultured Bifidobacteriaceae bacterium
CTGCAGACACCTTGAAGAACGTCGTGTTCATGCTCAAGTTCCCGGATGGCAGTACCCGACCATTGGCGATCGGACTACCGGGGGATCGTGAGGTTGACCTGAAGCGACTCGAGGCCGTGGTCCATCCAGCGGTGCTGAATCCGTTCGAGGATGCCGACTTTGCAGCTAACCCGACCTTGGTCAAGGGCTACATCGGCCCCGGTGCACTGGGTCGAGAGAACAGCAGTGGAGTGGAGTATCTCCTTGATCCGCGTGTAGTACGCGGCACCCGATGGATCACGGGTGCGAACCAACCTGGCCGCCACGTCTACGACCTCGTTGCTGGCCGAGACTTCAGCGGTGACGGCATCATCGACGTTGCGGAGGTGCGCGCTGGCGATCCTTGCCCCCAATGTGGAGGCACTGTTGAGTTGGCACGAGGCATAGAGATCGGCCATATCTTCCAACTCGGTCGAAAATATGCGGAGGCCCTAGGTCTTCGGGTGCTCGATGAGCATGGCGAGTTAGTCACGGTAACCATGGGGTCCTATGGCATCGGCGTCTCACGTGCGGTCGCTGCTATCGCCGAGCAGCACCACGACGAACATGGACTGTGCTGGCCACGTGAAGTGGCACCCGCAGATATTCACCTGATAGCCACGGGCAAGGATGACTCGGTGTTCGACTTCGCAGAGCAACTGGTTGCATCACTGGATCAGTCAGATGTGCGCGTGCTCTTCGACGATCGGCGCGGAGTTTCACCAGGAGTCAAGTTCAATGATTCGGAATTGATCGGTGTGCCCACCATCGTGGTAGTTGGCAAGAAGCTGGCGGAAGGGCTGGTGGAAGTCAAGGATCGCGCTACCGGGGAACGCAGCGATATCCCGGCGCAGGAAGCTGCGGACCATCTCCTGGCAATCGTCCACGGCAGATGATCCGCGCGGTCATCTTCGACTGGGGTGGCACCCTGACCCCCTGGCATGAAATTGACCTCCAGGCGCAGTGGTACGCCTACGCAGAAATCTACGATCCGGCAAACGCCAGGTCCTTAGCACGCAGACTTCATGAGGCGGAGATGCACCGCTGGCGCGTGCAGCTGGAGTCCAATGGCGCTACCAGCACTGGTGCCCTCGACAGGATCTTCAACGAGCAGGGAATAGATCTCACAAGTGATCGCCATGAGCGAGCCCTTGCGCATTACTTGGAATTCTGGGATCCGCATACCTTGGCCGACCCTCAGGCAGCGGAGCTCATGCAGTCACTTCGTGCTGATGGGCTAGCGATCGGCGTTCTGAGTAACACCCTCTGGCCGCGTGCGCACCATGAGAAGGTGTTCGAGCGGGACGGCCTCCTACAGTTCATTGACGCCGCTGCCTACACCAGTGAAATGCCATACGCCAAGCCGCATATCGATGCATTCACCTCAATCGCCCAACTCCTGGGCGTGCAACCCGACGAAGCGGTGTTCGTCGGAGACCGCCTGTGGGATGACGTGCTGGGTGCACAGCAAGCCGGTATGCGCGCAATTCATATTCCGCATTCGCAGATTCCTCAATCACAGGTGCCAGATGCATCCGCGGTTCCGGATGCCATCGCTTGGGAACTAGCTGACGTACTTCCGATCGTGCGCGGCTGGCGGTGAATCTCGCAGCCTTGCTCAGCACGCAGGTGTTGGGTGTCGAACTGTGGGTACTGCTGCTCCTAGCAATCGTCGCCGCTGCTGCCGGTTGGGTGGATGCGGTGAGTGGGGGCGGAGGCATGCTGCAACTGCCAGCACTGCTTGTCTTGCTGCCCGGTGTACCGGTGGCACAGGTACTGGGCACCAACAAGTTATCCAGCATCATTGGTACCAGCGCGGCCGCGACGACCTATGCGCGTCGCTTTCGACCGGATCGAGCAACCGCAATCCCGATGATTATTTCGGCGATCCTGGGTGCTGCCGTCGGCGCGCTGGTGGCAAGCAGGATTCCGCAGGAGTTCTTCCGACCCGTGGTGTTGGTCATGCTGGTGGGCGTTTGGGTGTGGACCCTCGTCAGACCCGGCATGGGCGCTCAAGATGAAGCGCGTTGGGCAGCACCGCAGTACCGACGGCACCGGATGGTTGTTGCCACTGTCGGTGGCCTTGGTATCGGGCTGTATGACGGGGCATTCGGCCCAGGCACCGGTTCGTTCCTGCTGATCCTGTTGGTTGCCGGCCTTGGCCTGTCGTTTCTCCATGCGTCGGCGACAGCCAAGCTCGTGAACCTCGGCACCAATGCCGCAGCGCTGGCGGTCTTCGCCAGCAGCGGTTCGGTGCTCTGGGCGGTAGGGCTCGTGATGGGGCTCTGCAATCTGACCGGTGCGGTTCTGGGGGCGCGAACGGCCATTACCCGCGGCAGTGCATTCGTGCGGGGTGTGTTCCTCGTCGTGGTGGGCCTGTTGATCTGTCGACTGGCCTGGGAGGTGTTCCTGGGATAGTTAGGGTAACCTAACCTAACTATGACCCAGAGGCGACGGTATCTCCGACCCGTAATTCCCATTGCTGCGGTGACCCTGCTGACCACCGTGACGCTGCTCAGTGCCTGTTCGGCTGGTGGGCAGGCAGCATCGGAGGGCACGTCAGGTGCCAACTCGGCCATGGCAGAGCCAGCAGACCTGGTCATCTACTCCGGGCGTAGCGAAGAGCTCGTCGGCCCACTTATGGCGAAGTTCACTGAGGAAACCGGTATCCCCATCGCAGTGCGCTATGGCGAAACTGCCGAACTTGCGGCACAGCTCCTCGAAGAGGGTGACGGAACACCCGCGCAGGTCTACTTCGCGCAGGACGCCGGCGCCCTCGGTGCGGTGGCCGCCGCTGGGCTACTGAGGCCACTGCCGGCCGAAATCGCCGAGATCGTGCCAGCGAACTATCGCGCAGCCGACGGCACCTGGACAGGAGTTACGGGTCGGGCTCGCGTCATCGCCTACGACTCCTCGCAACTGCAGGCAGGCGAGGTCCCTACGTCGGTGTTCGAACTCGTTGACCCAAGATGGCGCGGCCAGGTGGCCATAGCCCCGACGAATGCCTCCTTTCAGTCCTTCGTCACCGCTATGCGTGTCACCCAGGGGGATGCGACGACCCGCCAGTGGCTCGAAGGACTGGTAGCTAACGATGTCCAGCGATTCGAAAAGAACGGTCTGATCCTCGATGCGGTCGACGCGGGCCAGGTGCAGTTGGGTCTGATCAATCACTACTACTGGTTCGAGAAAGCCCAGCAGGTTGGCCCAGATGCGATGAACGCGCAGATAGCGTTCACCGCACCACAGGATCCCGGGTCCCTGGTGAATGTTGCCGGGGTAGGTCTGACGGTGAACAGCGAGAACGATGCAGCTGCCGCAACATTCATCGGGTGGCTCTTGAGTCGCGAAGCCCAGCAGTGGTTTGTTGACAATACTTTCGAGTACCCACTCCTACCTCAGGTCGCTGCCGTTGATGGGATCCCGCCGTTGGCTTCGCTGCGGGGACCAGACGTGGCATTGGCGGAACTTACCGACCTGCCGGCCACGCAGCAGATGCTGTCCGATGTCGGCCTGCTGTAGCTGCCATGCTGATGAGCGCGACGAGCCTGAGTCAAGGGCGACGACCACCTCGGGTGTTGGTGCTTGTTGCGGGTGTCTGCGCAGTGCTTGCCCTCATCCCGATTGGCTACTTGGTGCTGCGCACACTGCAGGCCGGTCCGGAGCAGATTCTTGCGACCGTCCTTCGGCCGCGCACGTTGCTCACAGTTGGTACCAGCGTGGGTCTGGTCGCCGTGGTGGTGTCAGCCTGCCTGGTGATCGGGATGCCGATCGCCTGGTACCTAGCGCGAACCACGATGCCGTTGCGTTCCATGTGGTTGGTGCTCGCGGCGCTTCCGCTGGCCGTGCCCTCATATGTGGCGGCCTACGCCTGGCTGGCGCTATTGCCCGGGCTCCAAGGCTTCTGGGCCGCGGCCTTGATCCTGACCCTGGTCAGCCTGCCCTATGTGGTCATTCCGACCACCGTCGCCCTGCACCGCGTTGATCCAACGGGGGAGGAAGTTGCTCGTTCCCTCGGACGGCGACCCCTGCGCGCCTTTGCCGCCACCACCCTGCCGCAGGTGTGGCCGGCGAGTGCTGCCGGCGCTCTGCTGGTGGCGTTGTACGTACTGTCGGATTTTGGTGCGGTCGCGCTCTTTCGAGTCGATGCGTTCACCCGCGTGATCTACGCGACCTACCGGGCAAGTTTCGATCGCACCTCGGCTGCGGTGCTGGCCTGCCTGCTGGTCCTGCTCGCTATCGCACTGGTGGCAGCCGAGCAGGGTGTGCGTGGTCGCCGGCGCTACACGCGAACCAGTTCGGGTGTCGCACGCCGAGCCATGCCGATGCAGCTACGAGGGCCAGGTCTGCTTGCCGGCGTAGCCCTCCTGGGTGCAGTGACAGTGCTGGCCGTAGTCGTTCCTGCGGTGTCCTTGACTCTGCTGACCCTTGGGTTAACTGACGGCGGAGGTCGATCACTGAACTGGGCAGAGCTTGGTAGTGCAACTGCGGCGACGATCTGGGTCTCATCAATCGGCGCACTGATTGCCCTACTGCTTGCCCTGCCGGTAGCCGCTCTGGCGGGGCGTTACCGCACCCGCTCAACTCGGCTGATTGAGGGAGCCGCATTCGCCGGACATGCATTGCCGGGCGTCGTGGTCGCCTTGGCGTTGGTCTTTCTCACTGTCAATCTCACTCCAGCGCTCTACCAGACGGCCTTCACGCTCGGATTCGCCTACGCAGTCCTCTTCCTTCCCAAGGTGATCGGTTCATCGCGAACTGCGATTGCTGCGGTCCCCGATGCACTGGACGACGTTGCGCGCTCCCTGGGGCGCTCGGCATTCGCGTCCTGGGTGGCAGTAACGGGCAGGTTGTCCTGGCCCGGCGCGGCAGCTGGTGCGCTCCTGGTGCTGCTGACTGCGATGAAAGAACTCCCGGCAACCCTGATGCTTCGACCAACTGGCCTCGACACCCTGGCGACCGAACTGTGGAGTCGCACCGAGGTAGCCGCATACGGCGCGGCTGCTCCTTATGCGCTTGCTCTCGTCCTGCTTGCGGCGGTACCTGCCTGGCTGCTGGCGCGGGCGATGCGAACTCCTGAGGCGGTGGCGCTTTGAGCGGACCACCGTCCAAGTCAGCTCTGGAACTGCGAACAGTTCGTGCGGGCTACGGCGATCAGCCCGTTCTTCAGGACCTCTCCATGGACATCGCTTCCGGCGAATTGGTGGCGGTTCTTGGTGCCAGTGGATCCGGGAAGACGACATTGCTGCGTGTGGTCGCTGGATTTTTGCGGCCACAGGCCGGTGACGTGCTCGTTGATCAACGCATCGTGGCTGGACCGCACCAGTGGATACCGCCCGAGCGTCGTGGTGTGGGCATCGTGCCCCAGGAAGGTGCCCTGTTCCCGCATCTCGATGTCTTCGGAAATATCGCCTTCGGCCTGCGTGGATCGCCCAAGGCGCAGGTGATGCAGCGTGTGGAGGAATTACTCGAGCTCGTGGGATTGACCGGTTTTGCCAAGCGGCGGCCGCAAGAGCTGTCCGGCGGTCAGCAGCAACGGGTGGCTCTCGCGCGAGCACTGGCTCCGCAGCCTTCACTCATCTGCCTCGATGAACCATTCGCGGCCCTCGATACTGCACTGCGCACGAGATTGAGCGCTGACGTTCGGCGGATCCTCCATACCGCGGGAACCACGGTCCTGATGGTGACCCATGATCAGCAGGAGGCGCTCTCCATGGCGGATCGTGTTGCCGTGATTCGCAGTGGACGCATCATGCAGATCGATTCACCAACCCATCTCTATCGCGAACCGATCGACCCTGAGGTTGCGCGCCTCGTGGGCGAGGTCGTCGAACTTCCGGCGCAACGCACTTCGGTGACTCGCGCGATAACTGCGCTTGGCTCAGTCCGGGTTCAGCGACCTACCGATCTTGCCGATCACGTCGGATCGGGTGGAATGGTGATGTTGCGACCCGAACAACTCGCACTCAGTCGGCGTAGTGCGGGTGATGGCTGTGCCGGACACATCATCGCGGTGTCCTTCCACGGCGCCGAGGTGTTGATTGAGGTCAGGTTAGGCAGTAGGTCAACGCCAGCGGCCGATACAGAGGTGGTCAGCCTTCGCCTTCCGATGACCGCAATCACCGAGCTGCCCCAGGTAGGAGCGTTGGTACGTGTGGAAGCTACTGGCACCGGTCGTTTCTACCCGGGGACGCCTACTTCACCTTGAACTTCGCCATGTTGGCCAGCACCGGAATATCCGTCGTGCTCACCGTGACGCTCCGGTAGGAACTTTCGGGCACGCTGCAGGGTGGCTGCGATGCGCTGAATGCGTAACCCGAAGCGGTGGCCTCGTAGGAGTAAGCCCGCGCACAGGTCTCACTCCCGACCTTTCCTAGGACATAGCCCAGCAGCAGTCCCTGCGCGGCGTACTCGCTCTTGCCGGTCGTGGGAACAAGCCAGGTGCCGCCGGGCCAGGTGCCGTCAGCTGTGGATCCGATCACCCGCGCTGGCAGCCAGGCTTGCAACTCAGCGGTGCCGTCTACGTCAGAGGACTTGCGAGACCGGCACTTCCACTTGGCCTTCGCGTCGGCCGCGATCGTATTGGGCATAGCCTTGGAGATCTCGCGTCGGCACGATCGTGTGGCATTGAGATAGGTGACTTCACCGGGGTCCAGCGAGGTCGCCCGCGTGCTGCGCCGGGTAACCCCGTTGCGTACGAAGGTGCTGGTCACGCTCATTTCGCCATCGCCGCCAGCAATTTCCTGTGAGGAGCGTACGAGGAACGGCTGATTCGCGATCGCGGCGATGGTGCTGCTGAGCTTCTCGACGCTGGGTTCGCTGAGGTACTCACGCAGCGTTCCCGCGTACTCCTCCGGGCAGGTGCCCTGCGTGCCCGGTTGCCATGACCAGGTGAGGCAGACCGCATTGGCGCCGGGTGCAGCCATCAGGCTCGCGACGAACAACGAGGCCATAGCAAGGACACCCCGGCGCATTACTGCTCTGTTCCAATGGAGCTGCATTTCCATTGGGGCTGTATTTCCATTGGAGCTGCATTCCCATTGGGGCTGCATTTCCATTGGGGCTGCATGCGGTGGAGCATCGACGGAGTATGCCTCCTGCCGTTGTGGAGCTGACACGGGGCTAGCGGGGGAAGGCCTGGGGGGTTGCGCCCCAGCTCACAGCGCGCGTAGCGCACTCTGCGGCGGCGCTCACCGCAGCTGCTCGCTCATCGCCGGCCAACGTTGCGGCGAGTTCGGCGTAGATCGGCACCAGTCGGTTCTCCACCAGAGCTGCCAGCTCACGGACTTGATCGCGGTTAGGTTCGGCGATGGGGAGGTCGTAGGCGATCGCGGGGGGCGGTGCTTCCGGTGCCAGAGTTGACCATCGGTCACGCCAGGTTGCGTGCGCCTGCAGTGCCGCAAGTCCCTGGCGACGTTCGGCTCCACGCAGACGTGCTACCACGACCCCGTAGGCGTAGACGGCGGCATCCTCACCGGCCACGGCGGCGAGGAGTTCCGGACTCACGGCCACTGGCCACCTGCGAGACGAGTCAGGTACGGCAGATGTGATGCCTCTGATGCCGCGATGAGCGCCAGAACCCGAGCCAGTTCGATCTCTGGGGCCCCGACGCAGGACGCGGTCCGCGCGCCTACTGCTTGGCGTTCGGCTTCGATGAGCCCTTGCAGAATCTCCGTGGCCGTCGATGGCTGTGGATCGGGCAGCGCCCCGGAATCCGCATTCGACGCGCCCATTGCCAGGGCGTGCGCGAGGTGCTGTTCGCGAATGGGCGTCAGTGCCCCGGTGAGGTCCGGGAGGGCAGCGATGGCCTGCGAGTAGCGGGCCACCAGGGCAGCCTCCGCACCGATGACTTCCTCGCGGATCGCCGCGCCGGCATCGGTAGTGGTGATTACCGCGCCATCCGACTCACCTTGGCCACTGCAGCCGACGAGTCCTGAACTCACAAGTCCGAGCGAACCAAGCCCCAAGGAACCTAAACCCAGGGAACCTAAACCCAGGGAACCGAGTCCACCCAGTGTCGTTCGCCGGGAGATGAGCACCGGCACACCCTGCCAGGTCACTGCAGCTTTTGCCAGGTCAGGTTCGAACCGCTCCGAGCGTGTCGCTGCCATACTCCCGCTGTGTCGCAGCGGAGGCGTCAGCCCGGTGGTGTTCTCACTCTGGCACTCGTCGAGATGTGGGAACGCTTTTCGTTCTACGGCATGGTTGCCCTGCTGGTGCTGTTCCTGATCCGGCCAGAGGACGGCCCCTGGCCGCCCGGGCCAGGGCAAGGGTTCAGTGAGGCTGATGCCGCCGCCCTTTTCGGCTGCTACTCCGCACTCATACTCGCTGCACCACTGCTGGGCGGATGGCTCGGTGATCGGCTCATCGGTCCGCGGCGTGCCTTGGTCATCGGCGGAGTGCTCATTGCCACAGGCCATTTCATCCTGCTCGCACCAGGTATCGAGTTGTTTTGGAGTGGTCTGCTCGTTATTGCAGCAGGCACCGGGCTACTCAAACCGAATATCTCCACGGTGCTTGGATCGCTATACAAAGACGGAGATCCACGGCGTGACGGTGGTTTCTCGATTTTCTACTTCGGCATCAACCTGGGAGCCTTCACTGCACCCATCATCTGCGGTTGGATCGCGAACGCATATTCGTGGCGATTGGCTTTCTCGGTAGCTGGATTCGGCATGGTGATCGGCCTAGTGCAGTACGCGATCGGGCGTCACCGACTCGGTGATGCCGGCCGGGAAGTTCCGCGCCCTGCGACCGGTGAGCAGCGGCAGCGAGCCCTCCTCCTGGCTATTGCTGCCGCCTTGGCGATCTTCGCTCTGTTTGCCACCGCTATTCACTTCCTCGGCTTCACCGCTGCCGTGATTGCCGCTGCGGTATCACTCACCATCATCGCCATCTCAATTCTCGCTTTTTGGGCACTACTGCGTCGCGCCCCAACGTCATTGACGGAGCGGCGGCACTTGAAGGCGTTCCTCCTGCTCTTCATCGCCACGGTGGTGTACTTCACCCTTTCATCACAGGCCGGGTCCACGATTACCGAGTTGACCCAGGAGTGGGTGAATCGTGATGTGCTGGGATTCACCGTCCCCACCAGCTGGTTGCTGTCCTTGAATCCGGTGCTCGTGGTGATCTTTGCACCGCTATTCGCCGCGTTATGGACGCGCCTAGCCAGCCGGGCC
This sequence comes from uncultured Bifidobacteriaceae bacterium, assembly GCA_964551975.1. GTDB lineage: Bacteria > Actinomycetota > Actinomycetes > S36-B12 > S36-B12 > REEB426. The sequence continues at coordinate 17,043 of CAZKFI010000022.1, forward strand.
CCCACGACACCTATGAAAATCGCCCTAGCAATCATCGGCGTTGGACTGAGCTTTCTGGTGATCGCCGTTCCAGGTTTCGCCGCCCAAGACCAACAGCGTTCCAGCCCTGGGTGGATTCTCCTCACCTTCTTGGTGCTGACCTGGGCCGAGTTACTCATCGTGCCGATTGCTCTGGCGACGACAACCGAAATCGCGCCAGTTGGCCTCACCGGCCAACTGCTCGGCCTGTGGTACCTCGGCGCAGCCGTTGGCGGCTCAATCGGTGGGCAGTTCGCCCGTCTCGTGGAAACCCTTGGCTATGGCGGGTACTTCCTGCTGTCCGGAGTGCTAGTGATCCTCATCGGACTGGTGTTTATCGGGCTCCGTCGACCATGGATTCGGCTACTTGCCCCCATCCGCTAGCGCTGGCGATTAAGGCGCATCTGCAACGGGAACTCCCCGCTGGATAGGGTCGGCTTGTCGAGGAGGTGGAGCATGGCGGCGGCTGCCGATCTGCAGGTCGGCCTTGCCCCGGTGATCCAGGCTCTGGGAGTAGACCTCGAAGAGGTGCAGGTCCAGGGTGCCGGGCGGCGAACCGTAGTGCGGGTCATCGTCGATCGAGACGGTGGCATTGATTTGGACTGCGTTGCTGATGTCACCCGAGCGGTGTCGGCGGCGCTGGATGACGGACCGCTGTCGAACGTGATCACCGGCCCTTACTTGCTCGAAGTGAGTTCCCCCGGCGTAGATCGCCCGTTGACGACCTCAGCGCACTGGCGGCGCGCGATCGGTCGACTCGTACGCATCGAGACCAGCGATGGTCGGACCCGCGAGGGTCGACTGCGCTCCTGCGATGGCACGGCCGTGGTACTGGACGGCGGTGCAACTGAAGGGGGCGAGGAGACAATGCTCCTTGAGCAGGTCAGCAGGGCCGTGGTGCAGGTGGAGTTCGGAGCTGTGGATGCAACCTGACGGTGAAGGGAGGTCTTCGTGGATATCGACGTGACGGCGTTGAAGGCGTTAGTCCGGGAGAAGGGCCTGTCCCTTGATCTGGTGGTCTCATCCATCGAGCAGGCACTGCTGGTTGCGTATCAGCGCACCGGGGGTGCAGCTGAGCATGCTCGGGTAGAACTGGATCGAAAGTCAGGGCATGTCGTCGTGTTCGCGGCCGAAGTCGACGATTCTGGCGCGGTGCTGCGCGAGTATGACGACACCCCGGAGGGGTTTGGGCGAGTTGCGGCGACCACAGCCCGTCAGGTCCTGCTGTCGCGACTGCGCGAGGCCAGTGGCGAGGTAACCCATAGTGAGTTTGTAGGCCGCGAGGGTGACCTGGTGTCTGGTGTGGTCCAGCAATCCAGTAACCCGCGCATGGTTCGAATTGATCTCGGCAAAGTAGAGGCAACGTTGCCGCCGGAGGAGCAAGTTCCCGGGGAGAGCTACCAGCACGGTGATCGCATCAAGGTCCTCGTTACGAATGTGCGTAAGGGCTTCAAGGGTCCTCTCGTCACGGTTTCACGTAGTCATCCCAATCTGGTACGAGCACTTTTTGCATTAGAGGTGCCTGAGATAGCGGATGGCACTGTAGAGATCTGTGCCGTGGCCCGCGAAGCCGGGCACCGCACCAAGATTGCCGTGCGGTCCCAAGTACCTGGAGTGAACCCGAAGGGTGCATGTATCGGACCGATGGGGCAGCGGGTGCGTCAGGTGATGGCGAAGCTGAATGGCGAGAAGATAGACATCGTCGACTTCAGTGATGATCCCGCCGAAATGGTGGCTCATGCGCTGTCACCGGCGCGTGTGAACTCCGTCGAGGTGGTGGACCTTGGCGCTAGGTCCGCACGGGTGATCGTCCCCGACTACCAACTTTCCCTCGCGATCGGACGCGAGGGTCAGAACGCGCGCTTGGCAGCCCGGCTGACCGGCTGGCGTATCGACATCCGCTCAGACACCGCGCCCGGAACCGATGCGCCGCTCCCCACGGAGGACCCGCGCGCCGAGGAGACCCCCACCGAGGCCCCCACCTGAACCGGGGGCGGCGCAGTGGAACAGGCCAGCCTGCCGGCGCGGTAGGCTCTGCCTCGGTCGTCTGGACCGGGCCGGTGCGTACATGTGTCGGTTGTCGGGACCGGGCAACCGCGTCCGAGTTGCTTCGGGTGGTGGCCGGTGACGGCATCGTCATCCCCGACCCGCAGCACCGCCTGCCCGGACGGGGTGCTTACATCCACCCGGTGGTGGGATGTTTGGACCTCGCCCAGCGCAGGAAGGCCTGGGCACGCGCCCTGCGGGTTCCAGGTCCTTTGGACAGTTCGCTGCTACGAGCTCGACTCCAGGCCGGCGAACAGTAACGGTGAAGGCAACCGCCGGCACCGCCAACGTCGAGCGGGAGAGTCATGAGGACGAGCCCCCGATGAACGCGCAGAAATGACAGTAGTCATGCGTCGTTCGCACTGACGGTCCGGTGCGTGAGCACCCGGACCAAGACTGGAGAGTGGTGTCAAAGGTTCGGGTGCACGAGCTCGCAAAGGAGCTCGGAGTAGACAGCAAGACGGTGCTTGCCAAACTCGCCGACCTCGGCGAATACGTGAAGTCTGCGTCCTCAACGATCGAAGCCCCGGTTGCCCGGCGGCTGCGCGAGGCTATGCCCGCCGCGCCCGCTGCCGCGAAGGCACCGGCAAAGAAGGCGGCCAAGGCCGCCAAGGCCAGTCCCGCGGCAGGATCAGGTGCGCAGGACGCGACTCCTCAGCCCACGGGTGCTGGCGAACTCGCCGGCACGGCCGTTCCCGATGGTGCCGGCAGCGGGATCGCGGCGACAGAGACGACGGCGGCGACACATACGACGCCTGTCGCAGAAGCTCCCGCGGCGCCAGCCGCACAGGAACCCACGCCGGAGGCGGGTGCTCGCCCCGGTATGCCCGACGGTCCGCCGCGACCGGGCCCGCGACCAGGTGGACCGCGTCCGGGTAATAACCCGTTCGGCACCAGCACTGGAATGGGACGTCCCGGAGCACCGCGTCCCGGCAACAACCCCTTTACCGGCAATGTCGGCATGAATCGTGGTGCCGGAGTTCCCGGCGCCCCGCGACCGACCCCCGGAGGCATGCCACCGCGACCGGCGCGCCCCGGTGGTCCAGGTGGACCCGGTCGTCCAGGTGGACCCGGTGGTCCCGGTGGTCCCGGTGGAGCAGGTCGCCCCGGCCGTCCCGGCGGTGCCGGCGCTCCCGGTGGCGGACGTGGTCCGGGCCGTGGCGGCTTCGGGGCACCGGGTGCCGGCGCTCCCGGAGGCGGTGGAGCCCCCGGTGGATTCCCAGGACGCGGTGGCCCTGGCGGCCGCGGCACGACGGCCGGTGCATTCGGCCGTCCCGGTGGTCGACCCTCACGTGGACGCAAGTCCAAGCGCGCAAAGCGCCAGGAGTTCGACAACATGCAGGCCCCGACCATCGGAGGCGTGCGAGTCAGCCGCGGGAGCGGTGAAGTCATCCGCCTGCCGCGTGGCGCCAGCCTTACCGACTTCGCCGAACGCATCAACGCGATGCCCGCTGACCTGGTCAAGATGCTCATCGAGTTGGGTGAGATGGTCACGGCCACGCAGTCCATCGACGATGACACGCTGCGTCTGCTCGGGAGTGAACTCAACTACGAGGTGCAGGTTGTTTCCCCGGAAGACGAGGATCGCGAGCTGCTGGAGTCTTTCGATATCGAATTCGGTCAGGACGAGGGCGAGGCCGACGACCTGGTGATTCGACCGCCGGTGGTCACGGTGATGGGCCACGTCGATCACGGCAAGACACTGCTCTTGGACGCTATCCGGCGAACAAACGTCGTCGGCGGCGAGGCCGGTGGCATCACCCAGCACATCGGTGCCTACCAGGTGCAGGCGCATACGCCCGATGGCGATCGCCCGATCACCTTCATCGATACCCCAGGTCACGAGGCATTCACGGCCATGCGCGCCCGCGGCGCCCAGGTCACGGACATCGCGATCCTGGTCGTAGCGGCCGATGACGGTGTGAAGCCTCAGACCATTGAGGCGCTCAACCATGCTCAGGCTGCTGAGGTGCCGATCGTGGTCGCGGTGAACAAGGTGGATAAGGAAGGTGCGGATCCGACCAAGGTGCGCGGCCAATTGACGGAGTACGGGCTGGTCGCCGAGGAGTACGGCGGCGAGACCATGTTCGTCGATGTCTCCGCCAAGCAGGGGATGGGCTTGGAGCAGCTCCTTGAAGCAGTCCTGCTCACCGCCGATGCCGCGTTGGACCTTCGTGCCAACCCGAACCAGGATGCCCAGGGTGTTGCCATCGAGGCTCATCTGGATCGCGGGCGCGGCCCGGTGGCGACGGTGCTCGTGCAACGCGGCACCCTGCGACCTGGTGACTCGATCGTCGCGGGCGATGCGTTCGGTCGCGTTCGGGCCATGCTCGATGACGAGGGCAATCCGGTAGAGATCGCCGGCCCGTCGTATCCGGTGCAGGTCCTCGGTCTCACTTCCGTCCCCGGTGCAGGAGACACGTTCCTGGTCGTACCCGAGGACAGAGTTGCCCGGCAGATTGCGCAGACCAGGCAGGCCCGCGAGCGCAATGCGCTCTTGGCTCGCAGTCGCGTCAAGCGATCCCTGGAGGACTTCCTCGCATCCATCGAGAAGGGGGAAGTTGCCGAACTCACCCTCATCCTCAAGGGCGACGTCTCCGGATCGGTGGAGGCCCTGGAAGATGCACTCGTCAAACTCGATGTCGGCGAGGGTGTATCACTGCGCGTCATCCACCGTGGCGTAGGTGCGATCACGAAGAACGACGTCACCCTGGCAAGTGCCTCCAAGGCGGTCATCATTGGCTTCAACGTGCGCCCGGAAGGCAAGGTGGCCGAGTTCGCCGCTCAGGAGGGCGTCGACGTTCGCTTCTACAGCGTCATCTACCAGGCGATCGAAGAGGTCGAAGCAGCCCTGCGCGGCATGCTCAAGCCGGAATTCGAAGAGGTGCAGTTGGGTACCGCCCAGGTTCGGGAGGTCTTCCGGTCATCCAAGTTCGGCACCATCGCAGGATGTCTCGTCCAGTCTGGCGAGATTCGTCGCCACGCCAAGGCACGACTCATTCGCGACGGAGCAGTTGTGGCCAACGACCTGTCAGTGGCCACGCTGCGTCGCTTCAAGGACGATGTCACCGAGGTACGCGATGGCTTCGAATGCGGCATCAACCTGGGCTCGTATCAGGATCTCAAGGTCGATGACGTCATCGAGACCTACGAGATGCGCGAGAAGCCACGTAAGCCATGAGCAGCCCGGAACGTCAGCGACGAATGGCGGACCGGATCAAGGAGATCGTCGCGCAGGTTCTTGAAACGCGGATCAAGGATCCACGGTTGGGGTTCATCACGGTGACCGATGTGCGGGTTACCGCGGACCTCCGCGAGGCTTCGGTCTTCTACACGGTCCTGGGAGATGAAGCGGAGCGCGTGGCCACGGCCGCTGCTCTGGAGTCGGCGAAGGGCGTCCTGCGCTCCGAGGTCGGCAAGCAGACGGGCGTGAAGTTCACTCCGACCCTGGCCTTCTTCCCGGATGCTCTTCCGGACAATGCCCGCCACGTAGAGGAGTTGCTTCGGGAAGCCGCACAAGCCGATGCGGCGGTGCATGAGCGTGCTGAGGGTGCGCACTACGCGGGTGAGGCCGATCCGTATCGGCATCCGCGCGAAGAGCAGGAGTGAGCAACTCGCAGCACTCACCGGACGGCATTCTCGTCATCGATAAGCCGGCGGGGATGACCTCCCATGACGTGGTTGCTCGCGTGCGCAGGCACTTGGGTACCCGGCGAGTCGGTCACGCCGGAACCTTGGATCCGATGGCCACCGGGCTGCTGGTCTTGGGTATCGGTCGGGCCACGCGCCTATTGACCTACCTGGTTGGTGCGGACAAGGAGTACCTGGCAACGATCCGGCTTGGTGCATCGACCACGACTGATGATGCCGAGGGAGAGGTTGTCGCGCGGGCCGAGGTCGGGCACTTGGATGCCGCGAGCATTCGTGCTGCCATGAGCGACTTCACCGGCTCGATCATGCAGGTGCCGTCAGCTGTCAGTGCAATCAAGGTGCAGGGTAAGCGCGCCTATGCCCGTGTTCGTGCTGGCGAGGAGGTCGAGCTGGCAGCACGACCAGTGCGCGTGGCTGAGTTCACCCTCCTTGAAATTGACGAAGTCGACGGCATGCTCGATTGCCAGGTAAGGGTCGCCTGCAGCAGTGGCACGTACATCCGTGCTCTGGCCCGTGATCTCGGCGAAGCCCTGGGATGCAAGGGGCACGTGGCTGCGCTGCGTCGCACGCGCGTGGGTCCCTTTGAGCTCACCGATGCCGTGCCACTGGATCATGTGGACGAAGGCAGGCTGAGCTCGCTGGGTTCGGCAGCTCGGCGATTCCTCCCAACGCGAGTCGCCGATCGCGCCGAAGCTGCCCAATTGGCGCATGGTCGCTCGATCCCGGCGGAAGTTCCCGAAGCAATGGACGAGACCGTTGCCGTACTTGACCACTCGGATCAGTTGGTGGCCATCACTCGGCAATCGGCTGGAGTCCTGCAGCCCGTTGCCGTGTTTAGTGATCCATCGACAGCCTAGGCTGAATTCTCTATGGACCGACCTTGCTCGATACGTGATGCGGGAACGTCCTTGTGCTGCGGTGGGATAGGCGGTGCAGAAGCTCTGAGATTGGGGTGTCGATGAATACGGCTGGCGGTGCGATCAGCGGAAGGCGCGCCATCAGTGTCGGGGTGTTTGACGGTGTGCATCGTGGCCATCGTCACCTGATCGCTTTGGCCCGTGAGCGTGCCCACGAACAGGGACTCCCACTCACCGTGCTCACCTTCGATCCGCACCCACGGACCGTGGTCAACGGTGTTCCCGTACCAGCACTTGCCACCTTGGATGATCGAATCGCGCTTCTGGAAGCCTGCGGTGCTGATGAGGTCGTCGTGCTGAACTTCGACCAGGATCTGGCAACCACCACGCCCCAGGAATTCGTGGATCGGGTTCTGGTGGGTACCTGGCAGGCCAGGCTGATCGTGGTGGGGGAGAACTTTCGGTTCGGGGCGGGAGCAGTTGGCACGGTCGACACGCTGCGAGAGCTTGGCGCAAGTCGGGACTTCGCGGTTGCTCCGGTTTCCCTTGCCGCATCGACGTCAGGGGTCTGGTCCTCATCCGTCATTCGGGCCTTGCTTGGTGATGGCAATGTCGAACAGGCAGCTGTCGCCCTGCTTCGGCCGTATCGACTGACCGGAAGTGTGGTCTCCGGCGAACGACGGGGTCGTGAACTGGGCTTTCCCACCGCAAACCTTGATGTGGTGCCGGGGTTGCTGATTCCGGCAGATGGGGTCTACGCCGCTTGGCTTGCCGACGGAGCCGATCGCCATCCCTGCGCGGTCTCGATTGGGAGCAATCCGCAGTTTGATGGCCAGGAACGCACGGTGGAGGCGTATGTCCTGGATCGCACCGACTTGGACCTCTATGGCCATCTGGTGGCCTTGGACTTCGTTGGGCGGATCCGAGGCCAGGCGACATTCGCCAGCATCGAGGGCCTCATCGAGCAGATGCACCAGGACGTCGCCGAATGCCGGGTGCTCCTGGCCCAGCGCCCGTGAAGGCCGGTGCGCCAAGGCTGCCGATGCTCTAGAGATTCAGCGACTGGTACCCTGAGGTCGACGGCTTCGGGGCGGGCGCCCTGAGGTTCGCGACCTGAACACCGGCATCGCCGATGCCGCACTACGCGCCCGAGAGGACATCATGTCGTTGGACAGCGCCACCAAGGCCGCCATTATCGCCGAATACGGGACGAAGCCCGGTGATACCGGTTCCCCTGAGGTCCAGATCGCGATGCTCAGCAAGCGAATCAGCGATCTGACTGAACACCTGAAGGCTCATAAGCACGATCACCACAGTCGCCGCGGTCTGCTGATCCTGGTAGGCCAGCGTCGGCGACTACTGCAGTACTTGATGAAAACCGACATCGCGCGATACCGCGCGATCATCGAGCGCCTGGGCATTCGCCGCTAGGCAATCGATTGTGTGCAAGCCGGAGCGCTTGCCCGAGGCCGTGACGTCGGTCCTCGGTAGTGACTCCCGGGACCTTCCCGAGAGCCTCGATCGAAGACCGGCCCGTCTCTGGTTCGTGTGCGCTCCACGATGTGCGAGGAGGCACGATGCAGGAAACAGTGAATTCCACTGAGGTTCATTCCACCGAGGCCGTGATCGACAATGGTCCGTTCGGTACCCGTCGAGTTCGGTTCGAGACTGGGCGTATCGCTCGACAGGCTGCCGGCTCGGTGGTAGCAGTACTGGACGACGAAACCATGTTGTTGTCCGCGACAACCGCGTCGAAATCACCCAAAGAGCAGTTCGACTTCTTCCCATTGACTGTCGATGTCGAAGAGCGCATGTACGCCGTAGGGCGCATTCCTGGCTCGTTCTTCCGGCGCGAAGGACGCCCAGGTGAGGATGCGATTCTCACCTGTCGATTGATCGACCGGCCATTGCGCCCAAGTTTCGTCAAGGGTCTGCGCAACGAAGTACAGATCGTTGTGACTGTGCTTGCTCTCAACCCTGCAGACCTGTACGACGTGATCGCGATCAACGCGGCGAGTGCGTCCACGCAGCTGGCGGGCCTACCGTTCAGCGGGCCCATCGGCGGTGCTCGAGTAGCCCTCATCGATGGTCGCTGGGTCTGCTTCCCAACCCATGAGCAGTTGGAACGCGCAGTTTTCGACATGGTCGTTGCTGGGCGAGTGGTCGGTGACGATGTTGCCATCATGATGGTGGAAGCCGAAGCCACTGACCAGACCGTTGATTTAGTCGCCGCCGGTGCCGTAGCCCCCACCGAAGAGGTCGTGGCGCAGGGACTCGAGGCTGCCAAGCCCTTCATTCGGGCGCTCTGCGAAGCACAGGCCGCACTCGCGGCGAAGGCCGCAAAGCCGGTCGGCGAGTTCCCGGTCTTCTTGGAATACCAAGACGACGTCTATCAAGCCGTTGCCGCTGAAGCCAGCGATGATCTGCGTCAAGCTCTGACCATCGTGAGCAAGGCCGAGCGCGAGGCTCGCCTTGATGAGATCAAGGACGCCACTCTGGCCAAGCTCGCAGCCCAGTTCGAGGGCCGTGAGAAGGAACTTTCAGCCGCGGTTCGTTCGGTGACCAAGAATCTTGTCCGTCAGCGTGTGCTCCGCGACAAGGTGCGCATCGATGGCCGCGGACTAACTGATATCCGAACGCTGAGTGCCGAGGTGGATGTCATTCCTCGCGTGCATGGGTCAGCCCTCTTCGAGCGCGGTGAGACGCAGATCCTCGGCGTCACCACGCTCAACATGCTGCGCATGGAGCAGCAACTCGACACCCTCAACCCGGTGACCCGCAAGCGCTACATGCACAACTACAACTTCCCGCCGTACTCGACCGGAGAAACCGGCCGCGTGGGTTCACCCAAGCGTCGGGAAATCGGTCATGGTGCCCTTGCCGAGCGCGCCCTCGTTCCGGTGCTCCCCAGCCGCGAGGACTTCCCTTATGCGATCCGTCAGGTATCGGAGGCACTGGGATCGAATGGATCCACGTCAATGGGGTCGGTCTGCGCGTCAACGATGTCGCTGCTCAATGCCGGCGTCCCACTGAAGGCACCGGTTGCCGGAATCGCGATGGGCTTGATCTCTGGTGAGGTGGACGGGCGAACCGAGTACGTGGCGCTCACCGACATCCTGGGGGCTGAGGATGCCTACGGCGATATGGACTTCAAAGTGGCTGGAACGCGGAGTTTCGTCACTGCGCTTCAGTTGGATACGAAACTGGATGGGATCCCCGCATCGGTTCTCGCCGGTGCTCTGACCCAGGCCAAGGATGCTCGGCTGACGATTCTGGACGTGATGGCCGAGGCGATCGCTGAGCCAGATGAGATGGCAGCCACCGCACCCCGCGTGATTTCAATCAAGATTCCGGTAGACAAGATCGGCGAGGTGATCGGACCCAAGGGGAAGATCATCAATCAGATCCAGGAAGACACTGGTGCCGACATCACCATCGAGGATGACGGCACGATCTACATCGGCGCCACTGACGGCCCCTCGGCTGAGGCTGCCCGAGCCACGATCAACCAGATCGCGAATCCGACGATGCCTGAGGTTGGTGAGCGGTACCTGGGAACGGTGGTCAAGACCACCACCTTCGGGGCGTTCGTGTCACTCGTACCAGGTAAGGACGGTCTCCTGCACATCTCCGAGATCAAGAAGATCGCGGGTGGAAAGAAGCGCATTGAGAACGTCGAAGAGGTGCTCAAGGTGGGAGACAAGGTCCAGGTGGAGATCAAGGAGATTGATCCACGCGGCAAGCTTTCGCTGGCGCCCGTGCTGCAGGAAGGTCAGGACGACTCGGGTGACGAGTAGCACGCAGACGCTCCTGGACAACGGCAGTCTGGTTCAGCTGACCACCCTGCCCGGGGGCCTGCGTGTCATTACCGAACGCGTCCCTGGGGTGCGCTCGGTCGCCGTCGGCGTGTGGGTGCAGGTTGGATCCCGGGACGAGTCAGGTGACGCCCTGGGATCCGCCCACTATCTGGAGCACCTCCTCTTCAAAGGCACGAGTCGACGCTCCGCGCTGGATATCAGTGCTTCCATCGAAGCTGTCGGCGGAGAGCTGAACGCCTTCACGACTAAGGAGTACACCTGCTATCACGCTCGGGTACTCGACGAAGATCTTGATCTCGCCCTAGACGTGATCTGCGATGTGGTGACCGATGCGTTGATTCGCGCCGAGGATGTCGAGGCCGAACGAGGTGTGATCCTCGAAGAGATCGCGATGAACGATGACGATCCTGGTGATGTCGCACACGAGGCGTTCACCACGGCACTATTCGCCGGTAGTCCCTTGGCAACACCGGTACTCGGAACGATCGACACGATTGAGTCGATCTCCCGTGATGCCATAGACGGCTTCTACCGCGCGCAGTACCGACCAGAAACCATGGTTGTCTCGGTTGCTGGAAATCTCGAGCATGAGCGAGTGGTGGCTTCCATCATTCGCGCCTTCGGTGATCGCCTCACCGGTTCAAGCCAGCCAGCTGCACCCAGGCAACGTGGTCAAGCGAGTGAGCACGGCAGCGGCCTTCGACTGGTCGAGCGTCCCACTGAGCAAGCCCATGTTGTCTTGGGCTACCCGGGTCTGCCACGTAACGACGATCGTCGCTACGCGATGGCCGTCCTTTCCACGGCGTTCGGTGGCGGCATGAGCAGCAGGCTTTTTCAGGAGGTCCGCGAAAAGCGCGGGCTTGCCTATTCGGTCTACGCCTACGCGCAGGGGTTCGCTGATAACGGCCTGTTCGGTATGTACGTCGGATGTCTGCCCAGCAAACTTCCGACGGCGTTGGAGGTTTGTCGCGAGCAGGTGCAAACACTGGTGACCGGTGGGCTTTCAGAGGAGGAGATCGCTCGCGGCAAGGGACAGGTGAAGGGCTCCACCGTGCTCGGCCAGGAAGATGTGAGCTCGCGAATGACTCGCATTGCCCGTTCCCAGGTGCATGGTGAACCACTGCTGAGCATTGATGAGGTCCTGCAGCGGGTTGAGGACGTCACTGCGGAGGATCTCCAGCAGATTGCCGAGCAAGTCATGACCCAGTCCGAACTCCTTGCGGTGGTGGGTCCCTTCGACGATGCATCGGTCTTCAAGGCTGGTGCGCCGACTGGATCGTCGGCATGAGCGGGGAGCCGATTGCGGTCGGCGTAGTCGGTGCCGCGGGGCGTATGGGTGCGACGGTGGTTGAAGCCGTGCGTTCCGCGCCGGATCTGCAGCTGGTAGCTGCAATCGATCTGGGGGACTCGCTGCAATCCCTGGATCCGGCGTCGATCATCGTGGACTTCACCACACCCGAAGCTGTCATGGGGACCTTGGAGTACTGCATCGGTCGCGGGATCCACTGTGTTGTGGGTACCACAGGTTTTGACGATGTTCGACTTGCTCAAGTACGTGCATGGTGCGCCGAGCAACCGGCGGTCGGGGTGCTGGTCGCTCCGAACTTTGGAATAGCTGCCGTATTGATGATGCGCTTCGCTGAGCAGGCAGCACCCCACTTCGAATCTGTAGAAGTTATCGAATTGCATCACCCTGAAAAGGCCGATGCTCCTTCGGGCACTGCTCGGCATACCGCAGAGCGCATCGCGCGAGTACGAGGTGGTCAACTCAGTCCCGATGCCACCCGACATGAGATTCCCGGGGCGCGAGGTGCCGACATTGGCGGGGTGCGTGTGCATGCGGTGCGCGCCCGTGGTTTGGTTGCCCACCAAGAGGTGATTCTCGGCGGCCCCGGAGAAGTTCTCACAATTCGCCACGACTCAATGGATCGCACCTCGTTCATGCCTGGTGTGCTGCTTGGGGTGCGGCGTGTGGCCGAGCATCCCGGACTTACGGTGGGCTTGGACGCCTACCTCGACGCCTGAAATCTACTGACTCTGCTCCTGTAGCGCGATGAGGCGCAGCATGGCCATATCCGCGGCCTCGGGCCGAAACACCGTATCAATGGTTCGTCGGCCTACGTGGGTGCGAATACTCGCACCGGTCGCGCGTACCAACACAAGGCGATTGTGCTGCTCATCAACTGTGCTGAGTTCACTCCATCGACCGCGCTCACTGCGCAGGAGTCGACGCACCAGGTAGCCGTGATGATTCACGTAAGTGCCGCGACCCCAGGCGCGGAGCAGCAGGGCGAGTGCTGCCGCACCCAGTAACGCACCGACGATGGCTGGCCACGAGGGTAGCGGCCAGGTAGCGGCGCTTGAGGCTGCACCGGCAACGACCAGGCTGGGCAGCAGGGACAGGACCAGGACGGTCATTGAGATCAACAGCAGCAGGTGCACGGGACCGCGTGCGGGAAGCCGGGCCAATCGAGTGTCTGTCGGTGCATCAACATGCGGCTCGGGTGGCCAGACGGACCGAAAGATCGCCGGGCGTGCTGGTTGGCTCATGTGGCTACCCCGAGTGCCCGCAGTCCTGCAGCAACGCCGGCAGCGATGAGCACCACGAGTAGGAAGGGTGCCCGCAGCAGCAGGGCGGTAATCGAGGCAAGAAGTCCGGCGAGTCGTGCATCGATAACCAGGCTGGAACCTTGGGCGAAGGTCTGCACGGCGACCAACGCGGCGAGCATGGCGACTGGCAGCAGGCCGACGACACGCTGCAGAAGCGGATGTTCGAGGGTGCGCTGAGGGATGAGCGCCCCAGTGAGTTTGGTGGCATAACAGGCGGCGGTGCCGGCGAGTACGGCAAACCAGATCATGCTGGCTCCCGCGATGCGGTCGCTGTTCCGGGTCCACTCAACAGGCCTGCGGCAGCGGCCACCAAACTCGAAGCCAGGATCGGCACACCAGCTGGGGTGAAGGGCACAAGGCTGATCGCGAGCCCGGCACCGCAGATGGCCACGATGATCGCGAGTCGACCGCGAAGTCGCGGCCAGAGCAGGGCGATGAATCCTGCCGGGATTGCCGCGTCCAGTCCGAGCACGCGCGGATCACCAATAAATGATGCTCCCAGCCAGCCAAGCAGGGTGCCGATGTTCCAGCAGGCAAACACTGCGACACCTGTTGACCAGAAAGCGTGGCGGGCAAGCGGACGATCTGTCTGCGCCATTGCCATGGCGGTGGATTCGTCGATCGTCAGCTGCGCGGCAACAGGTACCCGCCAGCCACGAAACTGCAGGCTTTGTGCCACGTGCATCGAGTACAAGCCATTGCGGGTGCCGATAAGGAAGGCGGTGAGAACTGCAGCGACGGCACCACCACCCGCACCGAGTACGCCGACGAGTGCAAATTGCGATGCGCCGGTGAACATGCCGAGTGACAGCAGCTGCGTCTGCAGGGGACTCAGACCAGATGCGATAGCGATGGCTCCGAAGGAAATGCCGTAAGCACCGGTTGCGACGCCAATGCCGAAGGCGTTCACCGTCACCTGCCGACGGTTATCCACCTTCACCTCCTGTGTGGGCTGCCACCTTACAGTTGCTGACTTCGCTCGATAATTTCCATGACCCGCTCTTCGGCAGCCGCCAGATGCGAAGGCACCAGGCTCAGCCTCGTTCGACGTTCCACGCAGTCCTGAAAGGTGCGAGCTCCCTCACAGGACAACGCGAAGGCAATCTCCACACCGAGCACGGGAACACCTGGTGCCACAGGTTCGGACAACAGCGGATCACCCTGTGCCATTGCTACAAGGCGTTCGGCCTCTGCGCCGTACCGTCGCACCAGGCGATCGGCTTCCACCTGCTTGCGACCGAAGTCAGGAGTGGTAACCGCGGCATTCCCTGTGCTCCTCGTGGCTCCAACGAGCGGGAGGGTTCGCGTGACACACGGACGGTCGGTGACCTTGTCAACCGCATCCTGCGCCATGCGTCGATAGGTCGTGAGTTTGCCGCCTGCGATGGTGATGACTCCCGCGGTGCTGCACCGTACGAGGTGCCGGCGTGAGATGTCTGCCGTCGCCTGATGATGCTCACCCGTGGTGACCAGTGGGCGAAGGCCGGCGAAGGTGCCGATCACATCCTGCGTGGTGACCGGTCTGGCGAGTACTCGTGAAACCTGCTCGAGGATCCAGGTCACCTCCGCTGCTCCTGGCATCGGCACTGGGGGGAGTTCACCCGGTACTTCGATATCGGTGATGCCGGCAAGGAGCAGATCATCGGGACGAGGCAGGATGAAGCAGTAGCGACCGTGCAGTTCGGGTACTGGCACGGTGAGTGCCGCGCGAGGATTACCCAAGCGATTGGCGGGCAGCAGGACGTGGGTGCCCTGTGATGGTGTTACCGAGAGTTTCGAGTCGAAGGACTCGGCCCATACTCCAACCGCGCTGATGACGGACCGAGCATGGATCTGCAGTAACTCCCCATCGATGTCGACTTCTACCCCGTGACCGTCCGCCCGCCTGACCTGCGCACCGGTCAGGATGCGTGCACCATATGCGGCTGCAGTGCGGGCGACGGCAACCACGAGCCGGGCATCGTCTTCAAGGCGACCATCCCAGGACAGCAGGCCACCGCGTACCTGATCTGGATCCAGTGCCGGTACCCATTGCAGGGTCTGTTGGGCGCTGAGGCGTCTGGAGCCAGGCAAGAGATGAGGTGATGTTCGGGCGAGTGCCCGTAGTGCGTCACCGGCCTTCAGGCCTATGCGAGTAACAGCGACGCGGCGTGGTGCATCGCCGACCAGAATCGGGAAGACCTGCGGCATCGGATGTACGAGGTGCGGTGCGATGAAGCGCATGAGGTGGCCGCGTTCCACAGCAGATTCCCAGGCCACGTCGACCTGTCCGTTGGCCAGGTAGCGCAGGCCGCCGTGGACGAGCTTGCTCGACCAGCGCGAAGTGCCGAAGGCCAGGTCCTGACCCTCGCAGAGCACAACGTCTAGTCCGCGGGTTGCGGCATCCAGGGCTACGCCTACGCCGGTAATGCCCCCACCGATCACGACCAGGTCTACCGAAGGCTTCGTGCGCAGTGCCGCGATGTCCGCCCGCCGACGTTCGGCTGTGAGGTCGGCTCCCGCCGTGGAGGCACCATGGATCACATGTGCCAGGCTTCCATAGTGGCGCTCGAGGATGCTCTGCTGCTGAAGGATGACCTGCCACCCTTCGGTGGCTGGGGCTTGCCACTGCCGACGCTGCCCCGTCGCGCTTGGGCCTACCTCGAGCAGGTAGTGGGCCCTGGCCGGGACGCTGCCGCGCTCTCAGCGCAGGCGATAGAGGTCGCGCCCAGTCGATTGACGCCACAGCTAGTGGATGACCTGGAAGCCACCGGTGCCCAGGTGCGAGCCGATGATGATGCGAGACTGCGCTACGTCGGCGGCATGGCCTATCGCGACCTGCTGGCGCAACGCAGTGGCCAGGGCCTCATGGCACCGGATGCCATTGCCTTTCCCACCTCACATGAACAGGTGCAGGCCCTGTTGGAGGTCTGCGTCCGCGAGAACCTCGCGGTCGTGCCATTCGGTGGCGGCACATCGGTGGTCGGCGGCCTGGTCATGCATCCGGGGCATCACCGCGCAGTGGTGGCGTTGAGTACCAGCCGGCTCGACCGGATCATTTCCTTGGATGAAACATCCGGCCTAGTTCATCTGCAGGCCGGGATGCGTGGGCCACGGGTTGAGGCTGAACTTGCCGCACGTGGATTCACGCTGGGACATTTCCCGCAGTCCTTTGAGCGCGCCAGCATTGGCGGCTACGCGGCTACTGGATCCTCCGGTCAGGCATCGACCGGTTTCGGACGATTCGGATCCATGGTGCACGCCCTCCGGATGGCCACGCCCCAGGGGACCTGGGAGCTCGGACGATCTCCGGCCTCCGCTGCCGGACCCGCACTCATCAGTGTGGCTCTGGGGAGTGAGGGTGCACTTGGCGTCATCACCGAACTCCAACTCCGGGTGCAGCGCCGGGCCGGTGCTCGGCTCTACGAGGCGGCGATGGCACCGAGTTTCGATGCCGGCATTGAGGCATTCCGCAGGCTTGCCCAGGCTGGGGTGCCTGCGACGGTCATGCGCCTGTCAGATCACCGCGAAACGGTGGCGACCTTGATGATGGGAGGTCACGACGACGGATCCGACCTTCCCGGTCGGTTGCGTCACCGCCTGCAGGATCTCTTCCTTCGCCAACGAGGGTTTGAGCCAGCCCGCCAACGTGGCGCGCTCATCGTGTTGGGCTGGGAGGCGAGCACCCGGGCACTGCTCCGTACTCGTCGCCGCACAGCCTGGGATCTGATGCGTAGCCAGGGAGTGCGCGGCCTCGGTCAATCGGGCGGCAGGGCGTGGGAGCGTGGCCGCTTCACCGGCCCTGCGCTCCGAGACCTGCTGCTGGACCGCGGGTATCTCGTGGAGACTCTGGAGTCAGCAACGACCTGGGCGAAGTTGACTCAACTGCACGAGTCGGTGCGTACAGCGTTGACCGAAGCTCTGGCTGCCGACGGTTGCGCGAGCCTGGTCATGGTGCATGTCTCGCACGTCTACGCCACGGGTGCCAGCCTGTACTGGACCGTGCTCGCCCAGTCACCGCCCGAGCCTGGTGAGGCAGCCCAGGTGTGGTGGCGGGCCAAGTCTGCAGCGATGCGGGCGATAGTGGAGCAGGAGGCGACGATCACCCACCACCATGCGGTCGGCCGCGACCACGGTCCCTGGGTGGAGGACGAAATCGGTCCGCTCGGGCGCGGGGTACTCGCGGCGGTCAAGCAGCGCCTGGACCCCACCCGGATTATGAACCCTGGGGCGGATCTCTTTCCCTAGTTTCTCCACAGGGTACTAACCGGTCATATCCGGCATCGCACCTCGTGAAATTCCCCTGATGTCAGGGATATCCGGCACACTTCGACCACCGAGTCGCAGGCCTCTCGACCTCGG
>CAZKFI010000023.1:0-484 GCA_964551975.1 uncultured Bifidobacteriaceae bacterium
TCACGAACCAACACGAAAGGAAGTCCTCGTGCACCAATCTGTCAGTAGGGCCGCCCTCGCCGCAGGTGCGGCACTTGCCTGCGTCGCTGCACTCGCTGGTTGCTCCTCGGGTTCCGATGATGCGGCTTCAGCATCTCCCTCCATGGTTGGTGGGATGACTGAGTGCACCCAGGAGATCCTGCAAAAGGCCACTGATGAGTACGCCGGAAGCCTCGGTAATTCGGTTGCCTCATTCGAGGGCGTGGACTGCGCCGATGGTTGGGCGGTGACCTCTGCGGTCATCGGCGATGCACCACAGACCATCATCTTCCAGGCTGAGGGACAGTTCTGGATCCCACAGGACAAGGCGAAGGTCTGCGGCACGTACGACGCGGCGAGCCCGGATGCTGTCCCCGAGGACGCCACGATTCCCGCGGCCCTCTACCCGATCGGGTGCCTGGCCGGATAGTCACAGTTACGGCAGATCCTCCGCGATGGCCGTGGG